>CAZZYO010000003.1:6258-83626 GCA_964658255.1 Candidatus Babeliales bacterium | reverse complement strand
TGCTCTGCTTCAGCTCCGCGTCCCGCGCCGTCATGCCCTCGGCCAGCTGGCGGGTTCGCCTTCATCTCGAACCTCATGGAGTCTGACGTCGAGTTTGTGGCTGTCGATATGCCGCAGGCGAATCGGTTCGTGGTGCACATCCTGGCCGCCGTCGCTGAGCAAGAAGCTGAAGCCATTTCGAAGAGGACTAAAGCAGCCCTCGCCGCCGCAAAAGCGCGGGGAACGAAGCTTGGCGGCCGCCGCGTCTCGGCTGAGCGCTTTGCAGAGATCGGAGCTGCGGCGCGGCAAATGCGCAGCCAGAAAGCGAGCCAGAATCGCGCGGAGATTCTTCCGACCATCACAGCTATCCAAGCCACCGGCGCGAACTCGCTCCGCGCGATCGCGGCAGAACTCAACGCTCGCGAGATCCCACCCCCCCGAAGACTTGGGGAATGGTCTGCGGTGCAGGTTCAGAGGGTGATGGAAGGTAGGGTACCCAGGTCCGGTTTCCTATAACCCCGTTTACAGTGAACTTCATTCCTACGCTCCCGCTTGGGGCCTTATCATCTGGTTGATGATCGACAAGCACTTCGTCTCGATTGCCCGAGAATTGTTGGCCTTTGCCCTGCCCACAGTGGTGGTTCTGGCTGTTTGGGGTAGGGCTGACAAGCAGAGAAAGGCCATATTATTACAGGACGGAAACGTTGAATTCACCCCAAACAGGCGTTCCTTCGTTGCGTGGCCGATTCTCATCGCCTATATGATCTACGCTACCCTGAGTCAGGGGATGCACATCCAAGGAAGCCCGTTGAAGCTGATGGTTGTCGTGCTTGTCGGAATCCTTACAGTAATGCTTGCCGGCTCGTTCCCAGGAAAAATAATTGTGGCGAGCGATGGACTCCAGCAGGTCTGCTGGCTCTGGAAAAACAAGCGCATTCGCTGGGCAGATATCGTCGAGATCAACACCGGAGGAAAGGATCGCACGGTGACGATCGCAAGTTCGGATGGAACGAAGATCGTCCACAGTCATACTTTGCCAGATAGGGCGCGCCTGCTGATTGAACTCAGGCAGCATTGCGGCGAGAACCTGCCGTCAGATTTCCTACAAGAGCCAATCACCGACCTTTAAGCAACACTGCCCAGACTGACCCGGCTCCCTGCAAAGTTTTCGGCTCGTCGGAACCGCTGACGTACCCGGATGAAACGTCCGTTTCAGGAGTAACAAGATCGGTCATCGCCTGACTGTTTGCCATTTCACAAATGGATTACAACCTGCCGGACCACTCCTGTGTCTTCTGAGAGCCTTCGATGACGGATCTCGCTAAAGACAAGCTCGATGCAAAAGCGGTCGGTCTCAATACTTGCCGAATGCATAGGACGCTGGAGTCGTTCTGACCATTCTTGAGCTTCGTTATTAGACTGAAGAATGCTGATTCCGGGATAAGCAAGAGACCATTCCGTGCCAAAAACATACCCCTCAGGCTCTCCAACCTCCGTCCACTTGGCGTAGTCCGTGAATTCGTCCGCCCATGAGCTTTGCCAGATTTCGTCTCCGACACGTGTCTTATAGTGAAGATCAACAACGTGTGTAAACGTCAACTCGTATGTTCCAGGCTCGCGGCATAAGCTGTCCTGAATGACGAATCGGTAGTCTCTGCCGTGTGGGAGAAAACCATGCTTCATGACGCCGAAGTCGCATTCGGAAAGAGCGCCGTTCAGCAGGCCAGCAAGTGGGTTCTCAGTCACAGTTATCTCCTATGGCAGAGTCGCCTAGCCTTGAATTCTACCGTCGTGATCCAATTGCCCGCTCCCAAGTCGACAGAACACGGACGTACTCGGCTGAATGGGTGTTTTCAGTGAGTACAGACTGGTCACATCGCTAGAAACGCGGACAAGAGAGAGCTGTACCATCCGACCAGGATCAGGTGCTTGTCATTTGGAAAGCCAGCTGACGCAAGACCAAACTCCTCGCCGTCGTCTCGCATGATGATCTTGTAACCGTAGGGAGAATTCTCTCGCCCTACCACCCACACGCTCAACTCCGTGTCTCTATGATGCCCGTTCTCGACCGTGCGCCAGATCACGAACGATTGGTGAGGCAGCGTGATGGCCTGTTCTAAGCCGATGCGATGGTCGTTTTCTAAGGAAAGGTTTCCAGCGCACTGCGAGTGCACAAGGTTTTGAACTTCTTCGACAGTCATCGGAACCATGACTTCAATTGTGCAGCCGGTCGACGTTGAAGCACGACAACTCCGGTTGGCAAGGTCAAACATCGATCAGCTGCGTTCGTTCTCAATCGTGACGGATACCGGACAGCCGGTTCTCTCAAAGCGCTGGATAAGAGTTACGAACTGGTCAGCTACCTGGTGGGCTGCGCGTCCCATTTGTGAGAACTCCCGGATGCGGATGCGGTAGGGTACCTCAATCTGATTGATATCGCCAGTCACTATGCTGTCGTGCAGTGCGTCGAAGTTCCTGCCATGCCAAGCCGGCGCACCGACCGCCTCGAAAAAGGAATCATAGAAGTCATCCGCAGTTCGCCAGTTTCGCGCGTCTAGGATCAGCTCTCGCACATTCTCCGACTGCTGGATTGGCTTACGGAAAGAAACTCCTTCGTGGAAGGATCGCTCCGCAGCCTTGAAGTCTGCGGTCTGCATAACCTTTCTGAGCGCCTCTGAATCCGATATCCCGATCAGTTCTACACATGCGAGTTGAACATGGTGCTCCAGAACAGTGCCGAGGATATTACGGCAGGTCTCCTCTTTGTCTGTGAAACTGGCTGGCGTGAACAAAGTAAAGGCTGGCTCGGGGAACCAAAGCTCTCCAGCGCCTTGACGAATCGCTGACGCAGCAGATTGCCTCTCCGGGGTTGTGACTGCCCAGATCGGCATCTGGTGGACGAGCATACTCAGATCGTTAACACCGTAAGTTTCGTCAAGAACAAGGGCCACTTGCCAACTCATCCGACCTACTCCCTCCCCGAAACGGCATCGGGTTTCGCTGCAAAGCTGGTGATCGAATCGCTAAACCTGAGCCCCTTCTGCAGAAGGACGTACCTGTTCTGAAAGTCGGCCATGATGTTTTGATTGTTTGGAGGCGCCAACCTGGATACCAGGCCATAGCTCTCGAGCTTGCTGAAGGTGCTGTCCAGATCTCCGCCGGCCTCGTTCCCCACGGCCCGTGCTCCCATCTGGTGTGTGCGTCGTATCGTTCCAGGCGTCCGCTAGTTCGAACTTTGTCACCCTCTAACTTGACCAGCTCGCCCAGGTAAACAACGTCTCGGTCTGAGAGCTCCATAGCGATTCGCATCATCTCTTCGGTTCCATCACCGTCGATTACCTGAGGCACTATTCCGTTGGCCAGGATCATCCCGATGCGCTTCACGCGCTCCAGGGATCGCGTCACGGAAGCACGACGTGAAGCGTCCAGCAACAGCTCCAATGCTGCTTCGGTCCGCTGCTTGATCTGCTCTTCATCTAGTTGTGCTTCCACGCTCCTGAGCCTCTTATCGTGGCTAAAACTTTCATCTCCGCAAACCTCCAGCATCACCCGAATGCGATGCGTAGCGTCTGCCCCTATGCCCTCCTTTAGGCGACCAACCAGCTTGTCGAGAGGATACGGTAACGGATGCGGGAAGGCTTGAAGTGCCGTGAGAATTGCTCCTGCAAATGGCATTGCAGAGGCATTCTCAAGCTCGAAATGTCTCCGCAAAACTTCTACGGGATGATCATCAATAGCCATCAGTTCTCCTTTTAACCGTCGCGCCGAAGCCATGGGGCTGTGGGCGCTCTCTTTGGGTTCCAAGCTCGCGTTCTGGCGAGTCAAGGTCCATATCCTGACGCTCCGAGAATCCACGGTAAGCGGCCTCACTCGCCCCTCGGAACCACTTCGTCAGTCCAGAGTTTGGCCTGCTTGGCCGCGATACCTTCACGGTCAAGATCAGCAAGCCGCACCTTCCATTTCTCGACCAGCTTGGATGCCTGCCGGCTGCGGCGCTCCGCGCGCAGGAGCATCCGTTCTACATGCTTTCTGCGCCGGACAGGCTGGTTTGGGGAGTGTGCCATTGCTCTTCAAAAGTTTACGATTCATCTCCTGGCTCGTACCGCTGCATCACTTTCTGTAGCGCAGAATCCTTTCCGCTTTCTAGCGGGAGCCTAGACCCTGCATTGCATCGGCTGAAGCGGTTTATCAAGCCCTATGGCTATTCCTTTTGCTCCGGGGCCGTGTACTGCTGCAGGACATCACTGGCTGCCTTACGCTTGCCGGTTCGGATGTTTGTCAGGACTCCACTGAACTCCTCTTCGGTGATTTGTTTTCCGCACGCAATCGGCTTCAGAAGGAGATTCAGCAGCATCCTGGTTGCCACGACTTCAGTAAAAAGAGCGTTGAGGCGTGGGCTTCTCGCCTCCCGCAGAAGGACTTCGCGAGACCATTCGCTGAGTGCCTTACCCTCGGCTTTTGCCGCTGCTTCGAGCTCCTGATGCTCGTCCGCTGTGGCTCTCGAACTGACCACGCGATCACGACCGGTGCGGCCTTTTGAACGTGACAAACGACCTTCAAAACTGAACGGTTTCTCTTCTGGCATGGTCATGGTTTCCTCTCATCAAGATACGTATACAATTGTATACGATAGATAGATAATTGTATATAGTGCACCTGTAACTTGTTTGTCATGTGCGGTTGACAGTTGTATACGCTTTAGCTCAACACTCAACCCTGGAAGGGGTGGAGTGTCATAAATTCCCATGTGCGAAGCACATCGTCTTTCGCAGTAAAGATCCTCGATGAGGTAATTAGCTGGGTCGATAGCTAATTTGATTGACTCTTCAAGACTGCGCTTAGTGTGTTGGAAGCGCAGATAGCGTGACAAAATGCCAGCAGACTTGATGCACAGAAACATACAACAACGACGCGAAGTGAACATACGTCGCAGCACGAAGCGTGATGCGCTTGTGCTGTTGTTGTGACGAAACGTGCTCGCCGTCGAGGCGGTGGGGAATGTGGAAGCCGCGCCTTTGCGACTTCCACGCGCGATTGTTGCGCGTCATTTCCACGGCCTGCACTCGCATCAGTCAAGCAATTCGTATAAGGCCTGTCCGGTATTAATGAACAAACTTGCTCCGCGAGCGGCCACATCGGCGTAGCGTTGATTCGTCGGGATCAGCACTAGCCCGTTCTCATCTTCTACATTTGCAGCGGTGGAATCGTCCGGCGTTGTCGATAGCGGGCTGCTTATTGCCAATTTGTTATCTCGCAGGTGAATCACTTCATTTCCACGCACGGCAAATGCATTGCCGAGAACACCGAAGTCTTTCCATATCTGCTCAATTGCGAAGTTGTGCAATCGGACCAGCGGAAAGTCTGTGTAGTAGTTGAGCCATACGGCACCCGTCTGATTGACATTCATGGCGTAACAGTCGCTGATCATCGGCAATGCATTCTGTTCTGCGAAATCAGCGTATTTGAAGAGCGGTGTGCCAGCGTTATCGAAGCAAACTAGTCCCTGCCTGCCAATAGACCCCCCATACACACCTTCATCGAAATAGCTCACCCAAATAAGCCCTTGGGGCGTTGTTTGAAGGTCTTCGCTGGCGTCTCCAAGATCCAACTCAAAGCGCACATTGCCTTGTGCGTCATACACCGTCGTTTGGCCTCCTCTACTCTCTCCAAGAAGCCATCCCCCATCGAATCGCTGAACGTGAAAGGTGGACAACCCTTGCGATTGCTCGAACTGGATCGTACGTCGCTCGCCTGTCTCCCAATACACCAAATGGTGCGCCTTTGGTGGAGTTCTATACCAACGTGACCAGGCTTCCGGGTCTCTATGGAAGTCAGGTATTGTTGGCTTCCCTTCTACGAACAACAAGAGCGGACGACCACCCCAATCGAGCGTGAAACGCACCAACTGCCAATCGTTTGTAATCTCTGTGAGGCCGAAGCATTTGCGGAAGCGTCGCATGATCATGCTGAGCAATTTACCTTACCGCTATTCATCTCTGCGACGGCTCTCTCAATGCCGTGGTATCGCACCCCATGATGCTTAGGGAAATTCAAACCGTGTTGGTTGTCGGATGAACAGGCTGGGCGACGAGACGCACCCCGAGAGCGGCACATACCCGGCTTACGGTATCGAAGCGTGGAGCGCTGTCGGGACGCAGAGCTTTGTACAAGGCTTCCCGCGTGATCCCCGCTGTCTTGGCGATCTCGGTCATGCCACGAGCGCGAGCAATATCCCCCAGCGCAGATGCCAGCAAGGATGCATGGTTCGCCTCAAGAATGTCGGTCAAGTAGGCGGCGATAGACGTTTCACTGTCGAGATAAGGGGCTGCGTCGAACTCGGGTAGATCGGCCACCTTGATGCGTTTACTCATGATCGTTCTCCGCACATTTCAGCAAGCGACTGGTGCTCTGCCCCTCTCTAATAGTAATCGAGCGATTACAGAATGCGTTTGGATAAGGTTCTACATAGTTCATCAAACATCACCTTGGATGAGCCTGAGTTGGAGAGCGTGAACGGCGCGGTCGCGAAACTGGAGCACTACGGTCCGACACTGGGCCGGCCTTACGTGGATACGCTGATTGGGTCAAAGTACCCGAACATGAAAGAGCTTCGGGTGCAGCATCAAGGCAAACCGTATCGCGTCCTGTTTGCTTTCGACCCTCGCCGGAACGCCTACCTGATTCTGGGCGGCGACAAGACCGGGGATGCCAACTGGTACGTTGACGCGATCCGCCGAGCGGAAGCGATCTATGCTCAGCACCTGATCGAGATAGGAGAGTGAACCCGATGGCCCACAAATGGAAAGACACATTCGCAAGCCGCTTTCGCCCGAAGCCGAGGAACGGCTTCAGCAGAGCGTGAAGGAAGCGGTAGCGGTCATGACTCTGCACCAGCTCCGCGAGGCCCGGAGCCTGACCCAGGTCAACTTGGCTAAGGTTCTGCAGATCAACCAGGGCGCGGTGTCGAAGATGGAAAAGCGGGCGGATATGTACGTCTCGACGCTGCGTAATTTCATCCAGGCGATGGGCGGCCAGTTGCAGGTAAAAGCCATCTTCCCCGAGGGTGAGGTTCAGATCGACCAGTTTGAGAACGTGGCCGAACCTGCCGACACTTCCCTCGCGCCGTCACGATCTGCCTAATTTGGGTAATTACATACTTGACACACAAGGCTAATTGGCTTACTATTTAATTCATGGAAGCCCCTCACACACTGCAAACCGCAATTATCTACTTCTCGGACGCTGACCGCGCTTTCCAATATGCGCTCAACCTGCGCTTCCCGAATGGCGTAGTTAGCTGCCCGCGTTGTGGATCTGAGAAGCACTCCTTCATCAAAACCCGTCGCATCTGGTTTTGCGCTGGCTGCAAGAAGCAATTCAGCCTTAAGGTTGGAACCATATTCGAAGATTCCCCTCTCGGACTCGATAAGTGGATGTGCGCTTACTGGATTCTCTGCAATAGCAAGAATGGCGTTAGCTCCTGCGAGATCGCCCGCACCATCGGCGTAACCCAGAAGTCGGCATGGCACATGCTGCACCGTATCCGTACCACCATGCATGATGATTCGATCACTAAGCTCTCTGGTGAAGTTGAGGCGGACGAAACCTTTATCGGCGGCAAGGCCCGCAATATGCACCTGAGCGTCAAGGCCCGTCGCATTACTGGCACCGGAACCAAGGATAAGGTCGCCGTGATGGGCATCCTTGAGCGCGGCGGAAAGGTCAAGACTGTCGTAGTCGCAAACCGCAAGAAAGCCGCTCTCCAGTCGGAAGTAAAGAAGCATGTCGAAGCTGGTTCCGCTCTCTATACCGATGCTCTTCTCTCCTACGAGGGATTGGCTGGACAGTATGCCCATGCGGTCGTGGATCATGCTGTCGAGTACGTCAACGGTCGCATTCATACCAATGGCCTTGAGAACTTTTGGAGCCTGTTGAAGCGCGGCATCAGCGGCACTTACGTTTCAGTTGAACCCTTCCACCTGTTCCGCTACTTGGATGAGCAGAGCTTCCGTTACAACAACCGCAAGAACATGGACGATCAGGCCCGGTTTGAAGCTGCTATGTCCAACGTGTTCGGCCATCGTCTGACCTATTCCGCGCTTACGGGAGCCGCGACCTCACACTAAGCAACGGCAAGGACGGGGCAAGCGCAAACGCTAGTCCTTGCTGGTTTGTTCTTTCGGTTTGGCTGGAGGCGGCTTGAACGGGCTCTCAGGCTTGGGTGCCTGAAACAGCTTCTTCATGCCGTCCTCAAACTTCCTCAACGCATCCGGTCCTTCGTGGTATTCAGTTTTCATCACCAACTCCCATGAGCAAGCATAATCCTCCACACGGCGGCACAGGTGGCAACAAAGGCGGCGGCCAAAGCCCCGATCACCATCGCAGCGTAACGGGTAATGTCGAGATTCGCGGGAGGGTTGAAGCTGATGTTCCACCAAAGCTTATAGACGAATACAAGGCATCCAACAGCAACAACGACAAACGCGAAAATAAGCGATTCATCGTCGAATGTGTAACCTTGCTGCTTCTCTTCACTGTTGGGGTTTTCAATTTCATTCAGACCAGACAATCCATTAAGAGCGCTGATGCGGCTAAGTCTGCTGCTGATATTGCTCGTCAGACGCTGGAAGCGGCCAATAGGCCGTGGATAACCGCCAAGACCGGAACCGTCTCTCCCCTCCAATTCAGTAATGCTGGCGCCTCGGTAACCATCACTTTCTCCCTCAAAAACATCGGTCATTCTCCGGCCATTAGCCCCCAATTGCGCGCTGACATCGTTACATTGCCTGAAAAGACTTGGCAAAGCGCGGAACTCCGGCAAGCCATAAAAGACGAGTGCAACAAGGTTGGCGATTCCTTTGCTGGATCGCCGCACCTGATACCCACTCTTTTCCCCGACGATTCCGCTACTCTCAATTTCCCTGCCGGGATAAACCACGACGGTATTAAGGGAGCATTGAGTCAGACGCAATCTGGGATGATGCAGCATCCAGGATTTGTCAGGCTCTACGTTGTAGCGTGCGTTGACTACAAGTGGTCGTACGCATCCTCGCTCCAGCAAACCGGGTATGGATTCCAACTTGGAACGCCCTCGGTGGTCGGCTACATGGGTGATATTCAGGCTCAAGGAACGCACCCGGAGGTTAAGCTCATTTTTCTTGATGATGTAGCTCAGTAGCGCAAGCCCTGTCACGGCAATTACAAGGTAGGCCCACATTCTTTGTGTGTCAAGTATGTAATTACCCTAATTTGGGCGTTCAGAGACTTCTCGGGTGAGGTGGAACTGCCCCCGGAAGTCCCTTTCTTGTGCTGCCAGCAGCATCTTTCTAACTGCTTTATGGATGGCCTGCTCTCGCACCCCATGCGACCCCTCAAGGCTTTCTTCCTTTATGGCCCGCGTTGTCATAACATACGTACATTGAAAATGAGGGGAGAGCAACCATGTCCATCACCACCGTTTCATCGCGGGATTTTGCCCGTGATCTGGCGCAGGCTAAGCGGGCAACGACAACCGGTCCGGTATTCGTCACGGATCGAGGCAAGCCGACATTTGCCTTGCTGAAGATCGAGGATTACTACAAGCTCGCCGGCGAAAAGCCGCGAAGCCTGCTCGACATCATGGATTCGCTCCCCGGTGGCCAGTTTGAGTTCGACCCACCAAAGTTGGACAGCATGGGCTTCAAGGCGGCGGAGCTGGAATAGTGTTTTTACTCGATACGAATGTGATTTCGGAGCTGCGGGTGGGCAAGGCGAATCCATCTGCCGCCGTACGCCACTGGGCGGCTAGTATCCCTGGCAATCAGCTCTATCTTTCGTCCGTCAGCATCCTTGAACTGGAGACGGGTGTTCTGCTGATGGAGCGGAAGGACGCTCAACAAGGCCAGATGCTTCGTTCCTGGCTTCAGGGTGTGATGAAGGAGTTCTCCTCACAGGTACTGCCTTTCGGGAGCACCACGGCGGTTCTGTGCGCTGCAATGCATGTCCCTGACCGCCGACCAGACCGGGATGCCATGATCGCAGCTATAGCTAAGGAACATGGCTACACCATCGCAACTCGCAACACGTCTGATTTCGATGGTTGTGGGCCCCAGCTGGTCAATCCCTGGTTGACGATTTGATTGAACATTTCCACGTCATCGGCGTCATCGACTACTAGGACTTTTAAAACTACAGGCACAAGCTAGAGGCAACTACAGGCTTCCTTATATACAGGCCCCGTTTCACCGTAGTGATGGCCCCGTTTCACCGTAGTGATGGCGAAAATGGGCCAGAATTTCGGCCCCGTTTCACCGTAGCTAAACTCTGAAAAGTCTAAGGTTTTGCAGAGATGGCAGTTGCCGAAGGGTGAATGATCAGGTCGGTTTGGGTGGTCTCGAGCCGCAGAGCGGGGTAAACGAGCGAGATCTTCTGGAGGGCAGCTAATGCGCTTTGCTTGAATCGTCGGATCTCTGCATATTCGGCCCCCATCTGCCCGTGGAGCCCTTCCCAGGGCACCACCCGTGCTTCACGCTTCCGGCTGGCGGTAAAGGTCTCGAGCGTAGCTTCCTCGGGCCAGGCAACTGGAAGGTTCGGCTCTGGCAGGATGCGGCCGACAGCACGACGAATCCGGAGGATCTTGCGGCCTCGGAGAAGGTCGTCCGAGCCTCCGATGCGCTCAGTCTGAAGCTCGCGCCATCGGGAGGCATGGTGGCAATTTTCTCGCCGCAGCAGTAAGCGGCGGGCTACAAGCAGGACGTCCTGCAGGCGTCACCGGAGAGTGGGTTTCGCTGATCCCGAAGACAGCCTAGCGGCTTGCCGCTGGCCTGGGCAGACCCTTCGCCCCCGGCGTGATAGTGCGTCCCAGTCGATATACCAGGCCAACCGAGATCGCGACCTGCTCGTGCAGGCCAGCGCTTCCATAGTTGGTCAGGGTGCCTTCAGGCTGGATTCGAAAGGCCAGGCGCGGCGAGCGATTCAGGTCGATGGCTCCACCAAAGGCACCGCCAAAAGCGAGCTGGTTTGAGAACAGGCCGAGTTGCGCGGTGGTCTCGGGAGCAATGTCGGAGTCAAAGCGGCCATACGCGCCGCCAACCAGCGCGTGGAGCGTGACCGAGGCGTGCGGATTGCTGGCCAAACGGTATTCCGGCCCACCCATAAACATGTACTGCGAGACGAAAGGGCCCTGCACATGGGCGTCGTTGGGCACGACGCCGGTGGTGCCGTAGTAGCCGCGCGCGCTGGCCGCAGCTGCCCACTTATGCGTGAAGAAGCGTGCGCCATCGAGCGAAAAGCCGCCCAGGTTGGCGCCCTGGAGCAGGTTAGGCCCGGCGTTGAAGTGGGTGTAGGAGAAGCCGCCGTAGAGCTCGTAACGATAGTTGTAGTCAACGCCCGAGAGCGTGTCGTTGGCAGCAACAACGGGCGGATGGTACTGGGGAGCCTGTGCGAGAGCGGTTCCGGCGGTGCATAAAGAGGACGCCAGCACTGCGGAGGCAAGGCTCGCGCAGGCGGCAAGGGAGACACGCAGAACTCTCAGCAACAACAGGACCTCCGGGTCGAACTTCCACCTTCCACGATACATGACTTGATCCGGCGCTCGCGCGGCAGCCTGTGCTGCAAGCCGGCGCTCGCGCGGCAGCATCGGTGATCCGCTGACCCGAAATGCAGCGGTCGCCACGCCTGTTTGCGGGAGTAGTCTGGAAGCAGGATGACCGGACCAAAAAAGACAGGCAACTACGACACGCTGGAAGCGATGATTGCCGGCCAGGCGGCGGAGGCGGTAAGGGTGGCGCGCGCCGACTTTCGCGAGACGCTCGACTACCGTGTGGCCTCGCTCGACCGGCTGGAGGCAATCCTGAATCGGCTCTGCCCGGCGCCCGATCCCCTTACGGGAGACCAGGCGGAGACGCTGACACTGCTGTGGGGCAGTTACTTTGGTGAGTTGCTGCGAACGCTCCATGGCGGCGACTGGATCATGTCGGTGTACCCCGGGACTGAGTTCTCCGTCCCGACCCTGGAGGTAGAAGGCTCGCGGCTGTACCCCCTGATGAAGGTGCACCGGCGGCTGACGCTTGGCAGTGGCGAGAGCCTGCCCGCGTTCTACGCCATGGTGGCCTCGCGGCTGGCGGCGGCAGCGCGGGAGCCCTAGCAATCCGCCAGGGAGTCGCCGGCGTTATTAGAGCAGGCAAGGGGCTTGGGCGGAGCTGAAGCGGAGTGGCTGGTGCCGCATGCGCGCGGGTTCAGCAGCAGCAGAGCTGGCGGCATCTCAAGCGCTGACCACGGCGGCGAAGCCTGTTTCGCTTGTGCGACAATACTCCCATCGGAGGAAAGCCCCGCGCGGCACCATGTGGGCATCCCAAACATGCTTGATAATCTGTTTACACCGACCCACCTTTTGTTCGTCCTGGTCATTGCACTGCTCGTCTTTGGTCCTCGCAAGCTGCCCGAGTTGGGCAAAGGTCTGGGCGAAGGGCTGCGCGGCTTCAAGCAAGGGATCAAGGGTGAACCCGAGGTCACGGTTGCGAAGTCCGAGGCGGTCAAGCCCGAGGTAGCGCCGCAGGTAAACGAGACCGCCACCCCAGTGAAGTAGAACACTGGACGCCATGCGGCCCGACTGCGGCGATCTCGTTCGGCCGAGTTTAACGATGAGTGCCGCTGGCTGTACTCGCTTTTCGACGCGTCCCAGATCCGGAGCCTGCCAGGCGGGACCTGTATGGAAGCCTCAGCCTCCTGATCAACCAGCCCTCGAAATAGGCTGGCTGCAAGCGGCCTCCGCTATACCCGTAGTTACCTGCCGCAGCATTTGGTGTTGACACACCCCGCCCCACTTTCTATGCTCAGGCATCGCTAAGTACGCCATCCCGCTTTGTCCTTCCGGTGTGACCGCGTGGTTCGCGCCGGCGTACTCCCGCTCCTCCCCCGTCGATTCTCCCCCCGCCTTGCATATTCTTCCTTGGAGTAAGCCAAGCTTATGAAGTTGCCTTCCTGTCCTAGCTTTTCTCGCGCTGCTGTCCTGCTTGTCTCGCTTGCAGCTTGCTCCTCCACGGTGGTTTTGAGCCAGACAGTGACCGGGGCGATCACCGGAACGGTGACAGATGCGAGCGGCGCGGTGCTGCCCGGCGCCCAGGTGGTGGCTCACAACATCGATACGGGCGTTAACACGCCGGTGATGACCAACCAGGACGGCTTTTACCGGATTAACTTCCTGCCGATCGGGCACTACCAAGTGATGGTGACGGCAAACGGATTCGGCGAGGAGACCCTGCCGCCGTTTGCGCTTGAAGTGCTGCAGACGCCCACCTTTAACGTGAAGATGGCTGTTGGCGGCGGGTCAACCAATGTCGAGGTTTCGGCCGCCGCGCCGATCCTGAATACGGAGAACTCGACACTGGGGACGACGTTTACGTCGAACGTGATCCGGAATTTTCCGTTGAACGGGCAGGATTTTTCGGCGTTGACCTTGTATCTGCCAGGATCGGTGAACACCGCCGGCACTGCTGGAACGACGAGCATTGAACGGAGCACGCAGTACACCGACACACCGAATATCAATGGCAATCGTGCGCAGGCGAACAATTACACGCTCGACGGCATCGATATGAACGAGTCGTTCAATAACCTGATCGCCTACAGCCCGGCGCCAGAAGCGCTGGAAGAGGTGAAGGTGCTGACAGCGAACTCGCCAGCTGATTATGGCAACGTAAACGGCGGCGGTGTTGTGAGCGTGTTGAAGTCGGGGACAAACAAATTCCACGGCTCGGCCTACGTGTTTACCCAGAATCAAAACTTCAATGCAGACTCCTGGTTCAACGACCACGCACAGCCGAGGGTGCGCATCAACCCCTTTTCGCAGAACCAGTTTGGCGGTACGCTGGGTGGCCCCGTTATCAAAGACAAGCTGTTCTTTTTTGTCGATTACCTGGGATCGCGGTACCACTTTGGCGGCAGTAACAACTCGGCCTCTGTGCTAACCCCGGCCATGCGTCAGGGCGACTTCTCAGCGCTCCTGGCGCTGAAGTCGCCGATCCAACTGTACGACTCCCAAAACAACTTCGCGCCCTATGTAAACAATCAGATTCCAGTCATCAATCCGGTGGCGAAGTACCTTATCGCTAATCCGCAGTACTACCCTTTGCCCAACGCGCAGCCGAGCGACGGGTTGGACGAGAATAACCTGCAGGGACCCAGCCGCAACTACCAGGCGAACAATCAAGGCGACATCAAGATCGAGTTCGACCCTCGCCCCAAGGACAAGCTCACGGCCTTTTACGGAATGTCAACCGCCTATAGTGGATCGGTCGCGCTTCTGGCGATTACGTTTCCTGGTGTGAGCCTCTACCCGACCAAGATCACCGGAGCAAACTGGGTACACACTTTTTCTCCGGCTTTGGTCAACTCTGCTCGGATTGGATTTACCCGCGTGGTGTGGAGCACAGGGTTGCCGGGCGATCCAACGGGCCAGTTCGGTTTGGGAGGCGATGCCAAAGTCGGCATCCCCTTCGGCAAGCAATCGTATGTCGGCTTTTCAAACCAGGGCCTGGGCTCAAACCTGAGCAACGTAGGTACGCCGGCGCAAGGCGGAGGGTTTATCGACAACAGCTACAGCTACATCGATAACCTGACCTGGCAGAAGGGCCGCCACACATTCAGCACCGGTGTGCAGGCCATCCGGTACCAGACCAACTATCCGACAAGCAACAACTACGGGTATCTGGGTTCGCTGAACTACAGTGGCATCTTCACGAGCAACGTGCTGCCGACGGTGACCGACGGCGCGGGCTACGGCGCGGCGGACTTCCTGCTGGATCGGGTCGCGCAGGCAGCGGTTACGTCGTCAGCCATCAACGTAGGGCAGCGCCAGTGGAGGACAGCCGAGTTTTTCTCCGACGACTGGCATGCGCTGCCCAACCTTACGATCAACCTCGGGGTCCGCTACGAAATTGATGAGCCCTGGATTGAGCAGAACAACAAGACCGGGAATGTCGACCTGACCACTGGCCAGACCATTTACGCCGACCATGTACCTGCAGGGGCGCCAGCTGGATCGGGCGTCTGCAAGAATCGCGGCTGCTACCAGTACAACTTCCGGCAGATCATGCCCCGGCTCGGTTTTGCATATCAGGCGTCGGACAAGATGGTGATCCGGGGCGGGTACGGCGCAACGAGCTTTTATGAAGGCAATGCGGCCAACCAGCGCTTAACCTCCATCACGCCTTTCATCCAGGCGGTCAATATCCAGGCGCCGAAGCCTTCCTATACGCCGGCGACTTCAGCAAGCGTTGCTGTGGTGAACGGCGGGGCCCCACGGCGGGTAGAAGATGGGTTCAGCTATACCGATCCTACGGACCTGAGCTTGTCCGGGTCGTACAACGTCTACCCGCAGAATATCCAACCTGCCTATGTGCAGGAGTGGAGCTTGACGACCGAGTATGCGCTGACCCGCACGACCTCGCTGCAGGTAGGTTACCTGGGGGAGCAGGGCCAGCATATCGAAGACTATGGCAACGTCAATCAGCCAACGGATCTAAATAACCCGAACTCCGCACCCTATGCGAACAACCCCAACTTCGGCACAGGATCGCTCCTGATCACTGAATCGCGCGCGGCGATGAACTTCGAGGCTCTGGAGTCGACCCTGCGCCAGCGGTTGAACAAGGGGCTTGAATTCACCCTGAACTACACCTATGGCAAGGCGCTTACGAACAGCCTGGGCAACTATGCGCTGAACGTGAGCGGCTACAGCGGGGCGGGCGCTTTTGAGAATTACTACAACAGCCATGCGGACTGGGGTCCGGCCGGGTATGACGTGCGCCATAACGTCTCCGCTACAGGCGTCTACGCTCTGCCTGTTGGACGGGGCGAGGCCTATCTGGCGCACGTGAATTACCTTGAGAACCTGGCACTTGGTGGGTGGAAGCTCTCCACTGCGTTGGTAGCTTACAGCGGGTTCCCAGGAACTGTTACCGGACCGGGTAATAACTCGCAGAATGTAGGCGGCAATTACCGCGCGAACCAGTATCGGAAACTGAAGATTGTTCACCAGTCTGTGAACAACTGGTTCGGGACTGATCCTTCAGCAACTCCCTGCACGACGCCAGACGTAGACAACGGCGTATGCGCTTTCGGCGCTGCGGGCGCGACCTCGTTCGGTAGTTCGAGTAACGGCACGGTGCGAGGGCCACGGTACTTGAACGACGATCTGTCGGCCTTCAAAGATTTCCCGATCGTGGAAGGGCAGTCACTTGGGTTTCGCTTTGACGCCTTCAACGCGTTCAACGTTGCGAGCTACGGCAACCCGGACACGGGTGTGACAGATAGCAACTTTGGCAACATTTCGAGCTCGGGTTCACCTACCCGGTCGACTGAGCGGCACTTGCAATTCTCTGCTCGTTATACGTTCTAGGTCGATTCACTGCTTCTCAAAGGCGGTAGCGCAAGCTGCCGCCTCTCTCCCCAGATGCTTATGCGGAAATGAGTGCGACGGCCACCAGCGCCAACGCCATACCCAGCGTCTGCATGCGGCTGGTACGTTCCTTGAGCAGCCACGCGGCCAGCAGGATGGTGGCGCCCGGGTAGAGCGAGGCAAGGACCGCTGCTACGTCCAGGCGTCCAGCAAGCGCCGCCGCCATGTACAGGCCGTTTCCCGCGGTATCGAGCAGGCCGGTAGTCGCGGCGAGTAGCAGGAAGGTTCCTCCCGTGGGTGCGGAAGCCGCGCCTAATCCGCCAAGTGAAAGCGCAGCGGCGAGGGGCATTGCTGGTGCATTCTCCAGGCTGCCTGCGGCTCCTCGCCCCGAGGCCAGTCTGGAAGCCAGTAGCATGGCGGCGGCGCCGGTCGCGGTGCCGGCCAGGCGCGACAGCGTGAGTGCGGGGATAACACCTGCCTGTGTCGAAGCGATGTGCAGCACGATGAGCTGGATGCCGAAGCCAATTCCGGCGAGCGTCGCCATGCCAAGCGTGCGCAGCTGCGTCCGCTCGCCCGGCGAGCCGGCAATGAGTGCAATCGCGAGTGCAGCTACGGCAAAGCCGGCTGCCTGCGCCTTACCGGGGCGTCCTTGCTCCAGAATGGCAAGGGCGACCGGCAGGGCCGCCGTGAGCAGACCGGCAATCGCGGCGCTAAGGCCCATGGCGCCGGTCGAAAGTGCTCGGTAGAAGACCATCAAGCCAACCGCACCTGAGACGCCGGACGCGAGCCCAAGTCCCATCGTCGCGCCACTGATCGGCCCGGGAGGATGAACGACGAGCAGCAGGCCGAGGACAGCCACGCTTACCCCGTGCGCGATGAAGATCACCTTCCCGGGAGAGGCATGCCGGGCAGCCAGGCCGCCGGCGAAATCAGCCCCACCCCAGGTGATGGCAGAGGCGAGACCGAGCAGGATGGGGGCGGCGGGGGTGAGCATCGGATAGTCTCTGCAGATCGTTTGGCCCGCGAGTGAGCTGCGAGAATCGTCTCTTTGGCTGGTTGGCCGAGCGACCAGCGGGTTTGTCGTCGCCGCCGGCTGGCCTGCGGGTGCTTTCGCGCTGCGCTGCAGAACGCAAGGCAACAGCAGACCCTTCGCTTCGCTCAGGAGGACAGCGCAATGGATAACAGCGCTGGAGGTGCAATCCGCTTTATTCCAGGGTACCGGCGAGCAGAAGAAGCTGTCGCCTTCAAGCCTAAGCGGTTTCGCTACCTAAGTCGTGCGCCGCACTCGCCCACCCGGCTGCATAAGAATTAAATGCGGCCTACAGTACTCCCCACTTCCAGCTCACCTCTGCCGAACAGGATCCTCTGAGGGCAACTTCGTCTGCCTCGCACCCTCGCGGCCCACATGCGGCCGCCAGGCCCGACTCAGCCTAGCGGGTCATGTTCGTTGACGGGTAGTAGCCGTCGGGCGCGGTCACGTCGAGATTCGGCACGCCCTCGACGCGCACCTCGATCGTGTGAAAGCGGCTGGCGAGCACCCCGGCGTGGCTCGTGTACCCGAGCGTGTACTGGGTTCGCACCGAGTCGGTGATCTTGGCGAACGACCGCTGAATGCCATTCTCCGAAACCTCGGAGTCAAGCGTTCCGCCCGTTGCGAGCGTGTACTTGGGCAGCAGGTTGTCGCGCATCGTCGGCAGGAAGGGGATGTGCTTCTTGTCCAGGTAGCCGAGTCCCCAGATGGCGGAGTCGCCGACCAGCGTGCCGTAGAGCGAGATGTTGTTGGTCAACAGGTAACGAACAACCTCTTTATAAGAGGCCTTCGAGCCCTGCTCCTTGCCATCGGAGATGATGTAGATGATCTTGCGGCGTTCCTTCGGCTGCTTGGCGAGCGCCTCGGCTGCGGCGAGGATGGCGTCGTTCAGCGGGTGGTAGTCCTTGGGCAGGCGGCTGAAGCCGATGTTGTTGCCATGCTCGGGGCTCAGGTTTGGGTCGACCGGCTTATTGTTGATCATTGGTCCGTTGTCGAGCGGTCCGCCAGGCGCAACCACGCCCATGTCCCGGCCAGGGGCTTTGGCGGACTCAAGGGCAACGGGGAGGCGATTCCCCTCGGCTCCGGTAAAGTCGGTGATCTGCCGCGGCGAGCTGTTGTAGGCGAAGACGGACACCGTGTCCGCCGGGGTAAAAGCGCCGGTCACGGCAGCCAGGCTCTCGTTGATCTTGCTCATCACGTCAGAGGGCACGCTCTGATCGACGACGAAGGCGACCGAAAGCGGAAAGGGATCGGTCGTGAAAAACACAATCTTCTGGCGGACGCCGTCCTCGTAGACGCGGAAGCTGCGCCAGTCAAGCGACGGCACAAGCGCGCCCTTCTTGTCCCGGATCGTCACCGGGACGAGCACCTCGTTCACCGGGACGTGGATGGTCATCTGCGGGCCGGTGCCCTGCGTGGGGATCTCGGGCGTTTCCTGCTGAGGCGGGGTGGTGCCGGCCGGCGCGAGGCTCTCGCCGGGGCCGGACGAGGTGGACGATTGGTCGGAACCGGAGCCCGCCGCCTGGTTCTGGCCCGGCGCGTATGTCCTGCTGGCCGGAGCCGGCGGGGCGCCTTCCCCGGGCTTCACCTGCTGCTTCAGGTCGCCGAGGCCCGAGTCAGCGCCGGTAGTGGGCTGAGGCGATGGAGCGTCGGGAATGCTCCCCGTCTGCTGTTGCTGCGGCAGCGCTGCTCCGGATAGAACGCACGCCATCAATGCTGCCAGGACACCTTGCTTCACAGAGTTATCTCCAAAAACCGCACAATGGCCGGTCGTTCGCTACCGTCCCGCATGTTGCTGCCGCGGCACCTGACACTTTTGTGATGCATGCCGGACCTGCACGAGGGTCGCCTATGGCCTTGGACGCAGCCTGCAGCCAGCTGTCAGATTACCAGAGTAGCAATCTCGAACATTGATCCCGGCAGGCATGTCCAGTGACCGGCGCGCAGCTTTTAACGGCCCGGGACCGTCTATAGAAGCATGCTCTCTGCGCTGCGGCCCGCGTACTTCTTTCCTGTTGCCTTGTTGACTGTGGCCTCGCTTGTGCCAGGCATCGGGCTGGCGCAGGCTGCGCCTAGCCCTGATGCGCCTCCCATGAGCACGGCGCCCGCGCCTGCCGAGGATGCCAACTCGCAGGACGCACCGGTCGCAACCCTGAAGGTGCAGTCGAACCTGGTGAGCCTCTACTTTACGGTCAAGGACAAGCACAACGCGCTGATCCCGAACCTGACGCGTGACGAGTGCACGGTTTTTGAGAATAAGCAGCCGCAGAAGCTGCGCAACTTCAACGCTGAGGCGGACCAGCCGTTGACGCTGGGGATTCTGCTCGATACCTCGGGCTCCCAGGAGAACGTGCTGTCGATGGAGCAGCAGACCGGATCTGCATTTCTGAAGCGCGTCCTGCGGCAAAAGGACGAGGCGTTCCTGATCACGTTCGATGTGGATGTAAACCTGCTTGAGGACTACACCAACAGCGCTTCTCGCCTCGCGAAGGCGATGAACAAAGCGGAGATCAACACGGCGGGCGGCAATGGCTCCATGGGCGTGCCGGGCATTGGCCAGGGCCCGGTGCCGACCCAGGGCGCGCCCAAGGGCACGCTGCTTTATGACGCGGTGTACCTGGCCGCCGGGGACAAGCTACGCACCGAGACTGGACGCAAGGCCATGATCCTGTTGACCGACGGCGGCGACCAGGGATCAAAGTACCGGCTGCGTGACGCGATTGAAGCGGCCCAAAAGGCGAACGCGATCGTTTATGTCCTGCTGATTGCGGACCGCGGCTTCTCCTACGGCTACCGAATGCCGATGGGTGAGTTCGGTGAGAGTGCAATGCGCAGGATGGCGGAAGAGACTGGCGGCCGGATGATCGATGTCGGCAACAATGGCAAGAAGATGGAGGACGCGTTTGCGCAGATTGAAGCCGAGCTGCGCACCCAGTACGTGGCCAGTTACACGCCGCTCAACCAGAACCTGGATGGGAGCTACCGCCAGGTAGCCGTGCAGTGCAAAGGGGATGGGCTGAAGGTGCAGTCGCGTAAGGGCTACTACGCGCTGCCGAGTGACGGCGCGGAGTAGGGCACTGTTGCCGGAAGCGAAGGCTCCTTACCGCTGTGGCGCGGAGCCATCACACTCTCAAGGCTTCCAAGCTGCACCTGCTGCACCAGAGAGACGCGAGCTATCGTCTTGGCTCCTGCAAGACTGCGAGGCGGGGGTCTCACAAGCGTCTCGTGTGGCACCCTGCCTGAAGCAACGGTCCCGGCATCTCTCGCTGCACCCATCTGAGCCTTGCTGCGCGATCAAAGCGTGCCGCGCCATCGCTGAAGCCGTTTGCTGCACCGCGCATCCTTGAGATAGTCCATACCTATGCCTACCGCCACAACCGCCTTTGCGACCTGGACTGTGCCTTTCTGGGCGACGCTGTCGCTCCTGCTGACAGCGCTCGTGTACACGCGTGGCTGGCGGCAGATCCGGCGCACGCGTCCGACGCATTTTCCGGCCTGGCGACTGGCCTGCTTTCTTGGTGGTCTTGCGACGGTGTGGATCGCGATTGCTTCTCCGCTCGACTCACTCGCGAACCTGCTGCTCATCGTTCACATGACGCAGCACGTGCTGCTCATGTCGTTGGCACCGCCGCTGCTGGTGCTCGGCGCGCCCATGGTACCGATGCTACGCGGGCTGCCGCGGAGCTGGGTGCGCGAAGGCATCGGTCCTTTCTTCACCCTCGCGCCCATGCGCTGGCTGGAGCGGCTGCTCAAGTCGCGTGTCTTTGCCTGGCTGGCGATGAACACGGCCTTCCTGGCCTGGCATATCCCGGCTGCGTACGACCTGGCGCTTGCGCACCCGCAGTTGCACGAGGTGGAGCATGCCTGCTTCCTGCTGACGAGCGTGCTGTTCTGGTGGCCGATCATTGAGCCGTGGCCAACCGTGTACAAGGGTTCGCGGTGGATGCTGCTGCCCTACCTGATGTCGGCAGATATCGTGAATACTGCGCTGTCGGCCTTCCTCAGCTTTTCCGGGCGAGTCGTGTACCCGGCCTATCTCGACGCGCCGCGGCTCTTCGGCATCACCGCGTTGAATGACCAGATTGCCGCGGGGTCGCTGATGTGGGTGCTCGGGTCGACCGCCTTTTTGGTGCCTGTCATGGCCATCACCATGAAGATGCTCTCGCGGCGCGGAGAGCGCCGAGCAGCTGCGCGTATTGCTCATGCCAACGCGCTGCTGCAGCAGGTAGAGCTTGAGGCGCTGTACGCGTTGCCCTCCGACCCGGCCAGCAGCCCCGGCGCAGCGCCAGTTGGCGGGGCGCGAGGCGGACGCAAGCGGAGCGGCGGCGATGCCCGCGGCGGTCTCGACCTGTTCACCGTGGCAGGGCTGGGCACGTTTTTCCGCTCGCGCTACGGGCGGCAAACGCTCCAGGCTGTCCTGCTGCTGATTGCAGCAGCCGTGATCGTCGACGGCTTCTTCGGCCACCCCATGGGAGCGATGAACCTGGCCGGCATCGTGCCCTGGACCTATGCGCGGGCGCTTTTCGTCCTGGCCCTGCTGCTGGTCGGGAACCTGTTCTGCATGAGCTGCCCGTTCATGTTGCCCCGCGAGCTCGCCAAGCGGGTGGCGGTGCGGATGGGCTTTGCGCGGCTGCCCTGGCCGCAACGCCTGCGGGGGAAGTGGTTCTCGGCGGGCCTGCTGGCCGTGTTTTTCTGGGCCTATGAAGCACTGGCCCTCTGGAACTCGCCCTGGCGTACAGCATGGCTGCTGGTCGCCTACTTCTTGACTGCGCTGGTGCTGGATTCGATCTTTCGCGGAGCGAGCTTCTGCAAGTACGTCTGCCCGCTTGGCCAGTTCAACTTTGTGTCGTCCCTGGTCTCCCCCGTCGAGCTGTCGGCGCGGTCGCAATCAACGTGCGCCAGCTGCTCGACACGCGATTGCATCGCCGGGCGGCACGATGAGCGTGGCACCGTAGTGCAGCGAGGCTGCGAGCTCGACCTGTTCATGCCGGCCAAGTCCGGTAACCTCGACTGCACACTCTGCATGGACTGCGTAAAAGCCTGCCCGCACGAGAACATCGGCCTCTTTGTGCAGGCCCCGGCGCGGGAGCTGGTCCAACTGGCCGTGGCGGACCCGCAGCGGTCCTCCGTAGGCCGTTTCAGCCGGCGGCCGGACCTGGCCGCAGTCGCGCTGGTGATGGTCGCCGCGGCCTTTGCCAGCGCGGCTGTCATGGTGTCGCCGGTCGCGCTGGTCCTGGACCAGGTTGCGGCAGCGCTGCCGGCACGCGTTGCACCAACGGCTGGCCTCGGCCTGGCGCTTGCCTGCCCGGCGCTCCTGCTGGGGCTGCTCGCGCTTGCGGTCGCAGGCATGGGGGATGCTGGAGAGGCGCCGCTCGCAGAGCGGCTCTGCCGCTGGTCGCTGGCGCTGCTGCCGCTCGGGCTGGGCATGTGGGCGGCGCACCTGTCGTTCCATCTCCTGACCGGCTGGAATAGCCTCTGGCCCGGAGTGCAGCAGGCAATGCGCGACCTTGCGCCGGCGCTCGGATCGCGGCTGGGCGTTCCAGACTGGACCGCCGAGCGTAGCCTGGCCAGCGCCAGCTCGCTACTGCCGCTCCAGCTGCTGCTGCTTGATGCCGGGCTGCTGCTGGCGCTCTATGTGGGCTGGCGGATGGTGCGGCCCGGCTCGCTGCGTCCACCGGGTACCGGTGCAGGTCTGGTCACCGCGGTCCCCACGCTTGCGCAGAGCGTGGCTGCGATGGCGCCCTGGGCCTTGCTGGTCCTGCTGCTCTACGCGGCCGGGGTGTGGGTGCTGCTTGAGCCCATGCAGATGCGTGGAATGATGGGGATGTGAGCAACGCGCGAAAACAGGCGGCGGTGGGCGAGCGGCCTGACCCTATCCAGCCAGCGGCTCCTTGGGACTGGCCTGCCTATCGCCGTATCGCGGGAGCCGTTCGCGACCTGGATCGAGGCGCGATTTTCCCTCTCCCGGCGTTACTGGCACTTTTTCTCCTTCTTGCTTCAACAGCACGCGCCGACGGCGGGCACCTCGCCCTGCATCGGACGGAAGGACCCTACACCCTCACGCTGTTCACTGCGCCCAACCCACTGCTTCCGGGTCGGGGTGACCTCAGCGTCCTGGTGGAGGATGCAGAGGGTGGTGCGGTTCTCGAGGATGCGACCGTCGAAGCACGGCTCTCGGCCAGCGGCCAGGCACCTCAGAGGATTCCGCTGACCCATGGTGCCGCGAGCAACCGCCTGCTGCTGGCTGGCTCGCCGATCTTCAAGGCTTCGGGTAGCTACCAGGTTGAGCTGAGGGTGAGTCGCCCCAGCGTCCCGGCCGCGGCATTCCACGTTGTCCTGGTGGTCGAACCAGATCGTCGGCGGCGCAACGTCCTGCTGCTTGCCCTGATTCTGCCGATGGGTGTGGTGGGAGTATTCCTGTTAAATCAGCATGCAAAGCGACTTGGAGCGCTGCGCCGGGTTCGACTCCGGTGACCTCCGTACCCCTGCTCGAAGCATCGAGCGCACCAGAGAGCCGGATGAAAGCGAAACGGATGCCTAGCAAACTGAATCTAACCACCCTGATGCCTGTTGATAGTCTTCTCCGAAAGCTTTCTTCGCGACGCGTTCTCGTGTTGCTGGCTGCCGCCATGGTCGCGGCGCTGACGCCGGATTGCCATGCGCAGGCCGGACAGTTTGACTTGCTTGGGCCGACGATTGAGGTGAAGGTAAACCGGGCAGGCAAAACGCTGCCTATCGCCGAGGTGCCAACCTTGGCCGAGGGGGACCGGGTCTGGCTTCATCCAGTCCTCGCCGAGCACCAGGCGGTGCGCTACCTGATGGTAGCGGCGTTCCTGCGCGGGTCGACCAACCCTCCACCGGACGAGTGGTTCATCCGCGCCGAGACCTGGGACAAGAAGGTGATCGACGAGGGGATCTACGTCACCGTCCCTCCCGGAGCCCAGCAGGCCATTGTTTTTCTCGCGCCGGAGACTGGCGGCGACTTCTCGACGCTCAAGAATGCAGTCCGCGGCAGGCCCGGCTCATTTGTACGCGCCTCACAGGATCTAAACGTTGCCTCGCTCGACCGCGCCCGTCTGGACACCTACCTTGACGCGCTCAAGAAGACAGACGACCCAGCCAAAGTCAAGGACACCTCGAGCATGCTGGCTCGTTCGCTTGCGCTCAAGGTCGACCAGCAATGCTTTGACCGCACCACCGACCAGCAGGCGCCGTGCCTGATGCAGAATCAGGACCAGCTCATCCTGGACAACGGGCGCGGCGCTACCGCGACCCAGACGCTGACCAACGGACCGGCGAGCGACCTGGCCCTGCAGGCAGGCGCCGCGCCAACGATGAACTACGGCTACTACAACTCCTACATCGCCGCCGCCATGGATATTGCTCGTATCCTCGACAACTTCCACACGGCGCAGTACCAGTACATCCCCGCGCTCTCGAGCGACCAGGATGTCGCGATGAAGCTGCGGCTGAACACACCGCCGTCGTTTCACAATCCCAAATCAGTGCTGGTGATTGCGCTGCCGCCGATTGAGCCTCCGCATGCGCCGCCACTCTACCCCGTGGACCCGAAGCAGACTTTGTGCCTAGAGCGTGAGCCCCTGGTTTTGCCGGTGGAAGGTGCGCCGGCAGTTTTCGCGACCCAGTTTGCCCACGGCCTGACGCTTCACCTGGAAGGCACGGGCGGCAAGGCGCTCGACCTGCCGGTAAGGGCAGATGCAGCTCGCGGCGGCTTTGCCGTGCCTCCGCAGAGCCTGACGACGGCTGACCTGGGCAGCGATGTCAAAGTGACCGTGCATGGCTTCTGGGGATTCGAGCCCTACACCGGGCCCACCTTCAAGCTTGAGAGCACGGAGAACGCGCACTGGGCGGTAGCCGAGGCAGACAGCAATGCGCTCGTGGTGGGCCGTGAAGACGAGTTGCACCTGACATCACCCTCCGCAGCCTGCGTTGACCAGCTGGCCTACAGGGATGCGCAAGGGAAGGAGACCAGGGTCGACTTCAAACTGACCAAGCCGGATGAGATCACCGCAAAGCTGGCGTTGAAGGATGCGCAGCCAGGTGACCTGACGCTGGCCATCACGCAGGCCGGCTCAAAGGAAGTCCGCACGCTCGACGTGGTGAGCTTTAGCGAAGCAGGAAAGCTGGACAGCTTCGCGATGCATGCAGGTGATCGCAGCGGAGTACTGAAGGGCACGCGCCTCGACGAGGTCGCCAGGCTGACGCTGAAGGACGCGAGCTTTGCGCCGGGCAAGCTGGTACGCTCCGGCTCGACCGATGAGCTGACGCTCGACGCACCTGCGCCTGTCGCCGCTGCTGCAAAGGCAAAGGCTGGCCCTGCCACGCTCACGCCGGGCGAGCACCTGACCGCACATGTGACGCTCAAGGACGGACGCAAGCTGGACGTACCGGCGAGCATTGTGAGCGCACGGCCACAGATCACCGTAATGAATAAAAGCGTGCAGATGCCAGCAGCGGCCGCCGGCGCTGCGGCCCGGGTGCAGCTGGCCAACCAGGATGAGGTGCCGCTGGATGGCAAGCTCACGTTTGCCCTCAAGTCGCAGACGCCGGCCACATTCGCGCGGGGCGAGTCGGTCGAGATTGCGACCGAGGATGGCATGGCGTCGGTCACGCTCAGCCTTTCTTCGGGCGATCTTGTCCTGCAGGATGCGAAGACAGCCATTGCCACTCTCGACCCGACCAAGGCCTTTGGCGCGAGCGCCTTTGGTCAGCTACAGGTGCGGCCGTTAATGGGCGATGGCACCCAGGGCGACTGGCAAAAGCTTGCCACCCTGGTCCGCCTGCCGGTGCTTAGCGGGCTCACTTGCCCGACGGATGCAGCAGCCAACTGCTCACTCGCTGGCTCGAGCCTTTTCCTGATCGACGCGGTCGCGTCCGACGCGCAGTTCACCCACAGCGTCGCGGTGCCGGACGGCTTCGCGGGCGCAACGCTGGAGGTGCCGCATGCGACGGGCGCTCAGCTGTTCGTCAAACTGCGGGACAACCCTGCCGTGGTGAACACGGTTGAGCTCGACCCGGGCGTGCAGCCGAAGTCAGCGCGACCGACGCGCGCCGCGGCAAGCGCGGTGCGTAAGGCAGACCCGCCAGCGCAGGCCGCCAGCGCGTTGCCGCCACTGCAGGCCCAGCCAGTCCCGGCCGCTGCAAGCCAGGACCAGGCTGCTCCGGCGCCGCCCGACAATCACGCGCCAGCAAGTGCAACCTCGCCGACCGCTGCTCCGCCGCAGGATGCAGCGCCCCAGCCGCACTAGCGAGCTGAGAATGCTTTTGGAAACCGGTGTAAGCCAGGGAAACAGCGCTGACAGCCAGCAGCCGATCTACATGCACAAGGCTTACCGTGAGTTTGCACCGATCGAGCGTGGCCTGGTAGATGGAAGCATAGCGACTGGGTGTGTGTTCGTTTACGATCATCACGATGAAGCCCTGCACCCTGCTGGCGCTGCTTGCTGCCGTTCTTCTGTTCCCGTTGCGGATGACAGCGCAGGGCCCGCAGCCCTCCGGCCCCTCGCCCAATTCGCAGTATCGGCTCGGGCCGGACTCAGTGCCGCAGGAGGGCGTACCCAGGGGCGAGATCCAGGGGCCCTTTACGCTCTCAAGCCAGGTGTATCGCGGCACCCAACATACGTACTGGGTCTACGTGCCGGCGCAGTATGATCCGGCCTCCCCGGCAAGCCTGATGATCTTCAACGATGGCCAGGCGTTCATGCAGGCGGACGGCGACGTGCGCGCGCAGAACGTGCTCGACAACCTTATCTACAGGCGCGAGATCCCGGTGATGCTTGCCGTGTTTATCAACCCAGGGCGCACCCCTGCGCAGCCGGAGCCGAATGCGCAGGAGTGGGGCGATCACACCACCAATCGCCCGACCGAATACAACACGCCGGATGACAAGTATGCGCGCGTCATCACCGAAGAGCTGATGCCGGTACTCTATGCCAAGTACGCGCTCTCGCACGACCCGGACCGGCACGGCATTGGCGGCACAAGCTCAGGAGGGATCGCAGCATTTATGGTCGCCTGGGAGCGGCCTGAAGCCTTCCGCAAGGTGCTGAGTATCGTGGGCAGTTTTGTCAATCTGCGCGGAGGCGATGTATACCCGGAGCGCGTACTTGGCAGCGAGAAAAAGCCCCTCCGGATCTTCCTGTGCGATGGTCGTAATGACAATCGCGGTTTCGCCGCAGGCAGTGACATCTATGATCCGCGCAAAGACTGGTTCTACCAGAACGTTCGCCTGATGCACGCGCTTACGACCAAAGGCTACGACGTGAATTACGCCTGGGGCATGAACCTGCACGGGCAGAAGATGGGTGGCGCAATCCTGCCGGAGATCATGCGCTGGCTGTGGCGGGATGGACCGGTCTCGACTGACCCACGCGACATGGTGGAGCGGGGATTTCGCGAGGCGACGGCGCGGTAACAGACACGCTCTGTTTGCGTCATCATGCGCTGAGGGCAACCGCAGATTCTTCGCTTCGCCCCGGATGACAACGCGTTCGCTAGAGTCCCAGCCTTTGTCCAGGGTGCCAGCCGTTGTCCACAGTTCACAGTTCGCTTCTGGCGATAGTCACAGCAGGAGTGTCGCAGGCTAAGCAATGACCGCCACGCGTGCTCGCTTGCCCACGCGAATGGCAACGCGGGCGGGCACTGCGAGGAGTGACAGGTGCGGACTGGACACGACCTCGCCCTCGACGCGCACCGCGCCTTGCTTGATTTTTCTTGTTGCGTCCGTCGCGGACTCAGCCATACCCAAATGCACGAGCAGTTTGGCGAGCGAGACCCTCGGAGACTCAGCCGTCCAGCCGAACTCTGCGGCATTAGCCGGCACTTCTTCGAGATTCTCCGGCAGTTCGTCACGCTGGAACTGCTGCGCCCATCCATGGTCCGCCGTCGCCGCTTCGGCGCTACCGTGAAAATCCGACACAATCGCGCGTGCGAGCCGCTTCTTCGCTTCCATCGGGTGCAGCGCGCCGGATTCTACTTCAGACTGCATTGCTTCGATCTCGCTCGCGCGCAGGTCAGTCAACAGCGTCCAGTAGCGCCACATCAGCGTGTCTGACAGGGACATGATCTTGCCGTACATCTCGCCCGCCGGCTCATGGATGCCAATCGCATTGTTGAGCGACTTCGACATCTTCTGCACGCCGTCCAGGCCCTCAATAATCGGTGTCATCAGCACGATTTGTGGCGGCTGCCCATACTGGCGCTGCAGTTCGCGACCAGCCAGCAGGTTAAACTTCTGATCGGTCCCGCCGAGCTCGACGTCACACTTCAGCGCGACCGAGTCATACCCCTGCGCCAGCGGATAGAGCAGCTCATGCAAGGAGATCGGCACCTCGTCTTGAAAACGCTTGTGGAACTCGGCGCGCTCGAGCATCTGCGAGACGGTGAAGTGCGTTGCGAGCCGGATGATGCCCTCAAACCCGAGCGTGCCGAGCCACTCGGAGTTGAAGCGGACCTCGGTTTTTTCGCGATCAAGGATGCGGAAGACCTGCTCGGTGTAACTGCGAGCGTTTTCGTTGATCTGCTCGCGGGTCAGCGGTTTACGCGTGAGCGAGCGACCTGTGGGGTCGCCGATCAGCGTGGTGAAATCCCCGACCAGGAAGATGACCTGGTGGCCGAGCGTCTGAAAGTGGCGAAGCTTGCGCATCAGCACCGTGTGGCCCAGGTGCAGGTCGGGCGCAGTAGGGTCAAAGCCAGCCTTGACGCGTAGGGGCACGCCGGTGAGGCGCGACTGCTCCAGGCGCTCGCGCAGATCGGAGACGCGAAGGATCTCGGCGGCGCCTTTTTCAAGCAGGTCGAGCTGTTCGTCGACCGGGAGAAAGCTGGCAGGTCCGGTGTTGCGCTCGTTTGTGGCCATCGCTCCTGAGTATAGAAGGGCGAGCTACCTGCCTGGCATGGCATCCTAAGCAGCAGGAATGGCCAAGCAGACCCAAGCCGCGCACCCTGAGCCAAAGACCTGTGTCACCTGCGGCCGCACGATCGAGTGGCGCAAGAAGTGGGAGCGTGACTGGGAGCAGGTGCGCTACTGCTCGGACGGCTGCCGACGAGCAAAGCCGGGTGCGAGCGAGAAGGCGCTTGAGGAGGCGATCCTGTCGCTGCTTGCCGCGCGTGGTGCAGGCACGACCATCTGCCCTTCTGAAGCTGCTCGGGCAGTCGGTGGCGGTGAGCGCGAGCGATGGGAGCCGCTGATGGAGCCGGCTCGCGCCGCAGCCCGACGGCTGGTAGCAGCCGGGCGCATCGTGATCACGCAGGGGGGGCGGGTGGTGGACCCGTCGCATGCCAAGGGGGCGATCCGACTTAAGCTTGTCTGTTCCGGCGGGTAACTGTCCGCGCCCTGGCCTAAGTTGAGTTACCAGCGGCCAAACAGGGTTGACGCCGGCTTATACCTGCAGGCGCGCCCTGCCTTTACACTGGAACCATGCATGTCCACGCCGCGCCGACAGCCAGGACCCAGCAGGTATTGCGCGTTTCTGTCGTGGCGACGCTGGCCTACGTCGCGCTGACCTTTATCACCGGCCTGCGTGCGCATTCGCTCGCGCTCATCTCTGAGGCCGGCCACAATATTTCGGATGCCGGTGCGCTGCTGCTCTCGTTTGTGGCGGTTTACTTCCAGGCTCAGCCCGCGACCGATGAGAAGACATTTGGCTATCAGAGGGCCGGGGTACTAGCGGCATTTTTCAACGCGATCACGCTGGTTGGTATCTCGGTGTGGATCGGCTTGGAAGCGATCGCGCGGTTGAGCCACCCTGCTGCCGTGGCAACCCGCCCCATGATGCTGGTCGCCGCCGCAGGCGTTGTGATGAATGGCGCGATCGCGACCATGCTGTGGAAGGTTTCAGGCGATGTGAATATGCGCTCGGTCTTTGTGCACATGCTAGGCGATACGCTTTCGACCGCAGCGGTGATCGCAGGCGGCGCAGCGATTTACTTTACTCATCTCTACTGGATTGACCCGGCGCTGTCTCTGTTGATTGCGGCGCTGATCCTATGGTCATCGATCTCGATTGTGCGCGAGACGCTGAATATCCTGCTTGAAGGTACGCCGGCCGGTATCTCGCTCCCGGCAATCCGCGCGACGCTTGCGGGGATCGAGGGTGTTGAAGATGTGCACGATCTGCACGTGTGGAGCCTCGGCTCGCAGACGCACGCGCTCGCGACGCATATCCGTATCGCAGACATTCCGCCGTCGGAGAGCAAGGCAATCCTGGCCAAGGTGAAGCATTCACTCGCCGACAAGTTTCATATCCATCACACGACGATCCAGTTTGAAGAAACCGGGTGCGAGACGACGCACGGCTGCGTGATGGCGGTAGAAGAAGTGGGTGCGCATGCACATCACCACCATGGGCATGCGCACTAAAGCGTTGACCCTAGCCTGGTTCAGCGGCCGGAATCTGTCAGCCCGTGATGAATCGAACGATCTGGAAATAGGAAGCTGTTTATCCTTCCACTGGCTTATCCGGCTGCGAGCCATAAATCTCTTCCACGCGCGCCAGTGTATCTATCTCCTCGACCGGCTTGTCGTCGCGAATCCGAAGGATCCTTGGGAAGCGGAGAGCGAAGCCGCTCGCATGGCGCTCTGACCGCATGACGTTGTTGAAGGCCACCTCAAGCACAATGATTGGCTCGACTGTGCGGAAGTGGCCGTAGTCTTCGAGCGTCTGCTCCTGCAGCAGGCAGGAAAGCGTGTCGATCTCGGCGTCGGTCAATCCTGAGTAGGCCTTGCCTACGTTGAGCAACTCGCCCGCCGGCCCGCGCACGGCAAAGGTGTAGTCGCTCAGCACGCCCGCTCGTCGCCCATTGCCGAACTCGGCGCCAGTGATGACCACATCGAGCGTTGCCAGCTCACGCTTCAGCTTCAGCCACGCAAGCCCCCGCCGGCCCGGCTGGTAGAGGCTTCCGGCAGCCTTCAGCATTACGCCCTCATTGCCGCGCGCGCGGGCCTCGGTGTAGGCCGCATCAAGCTGTGCCGCGTCAGCCAACTGCACAGCGGGGGCTAGCAGGAGGCGGCGCAGGCCGGGCCTCGGCTGGTGCTCCTCCGCGGCGAACAGCGTTGCTTGTTCCCGCGCAGCTGTTACGCCGTCGACCGTAGTTGCGGCGTGCGCGGAGACCAGGGCTTCCAGACGCGCGCGCCGCTCATGCAAGGGACGCTCGAGCAGCAGCTCGCCTCGGTGATAGAGCAGGTCGAACGCCATGAAGACCACCGGGGTTGCGGCACGCATCTCGGCTGAGACGCGCTTGCGGCCAAGGCGTGGTTGCAGCGAGGAAAAGGGAAGCGCGCGGCCTTGCGGAGTGCGCTCGGGATCCAGAGCCACCCAGGACCCTTCTCTCTGCCCAGGTTGACGAGCGATGGAAGTGTTGGTTTCCGCGGGCTGAGCGAGCACGGGCTGCTCTGCGAGCATGGCAATGCCTAATGCGCTGCTTCGCTCAGGATGAACGACGCCAGGTTGCAATGTATCGCCGGGGTCTTCCGGCACACCAGCCGAAGGCGCAAACGGCTGCCAGGCGAGAATCTCACCATCCAGGATCGCCTCCTCCCCGAAGCCGGCAAACGCCTCAATCAACTCCGGGAAGCTCTCGGCGATGTCTTCGCGGTTGCGCGAGAACAAACCCACACGCCCAGGCTGTGTGGCGTCGCCGCAGTGCAGCTGTGCGCGCATGCCGTCGTACTTATCTTCCAGCTGCGCGGCGCGGAGCGTCGGCGGCAGTTGGCGCGCAGGCTCCGCAGCCGACCCCGCCATCTGGAGCGGCGCGTTCCCTTCCGGCAGGCGCGCCGACACTTCCAGCGCCACCTCTTCGGCGAAGCGCGCCAGCGCCTCGTCGACGGTATCCACCGGGCTTGCCAGCATAAAGCCGAGCGGATGAAAGAGCCGCATGCGCGCGGTCGCGAGCGTACCGGCTGCCGCCATCACGACGACCTCCGACAGGTTCCCGTTGAGCATCACGGCTCGCCGCACCGCTGCTGTCTCCGCCGCGTAGCAGGCGGCTACTGCTTCCTCAACCAGGCTTTGCTTGACGCCGGTGCGCATGTCACCCGACGCAAGCTTGATGATGTAGCGAGCCTCAAGTGGCGATGCCTGCGCGAGCAGGTTCAGCAGCAGGTGCAGCTTGGCCGCGGGGCCACGTGCGGCAGCCAATGCTGTAAGCGCTGCCTCGAGCGCAGCGAGCGTGAGCGCGGTGCCCCCGGCCCCGGCGCGACCTGCCAGCAGCTCAAACGCCGCGTCGCCCAGATCGCCGTAGCGTCGGTAAGCGGCCTGCATCGCCTCGCCACGAGCGCCGGAGAGCTGGGCGACGGCCTTCGATAGCGTCGACCCGCCCACCTGCAGGCGGCGCAGGTCGGTCTCTGCAAAAGGCACGCCGGCAAGGTAGAGCGATGCCCGCGCAGCATCGGCCAAGGTGATGCTCGCCAGGTAGGCTGCCATCAACGACCGCTTCTCCAGCTTTTTGGTGGTGTCGGCGAGCTGTTGACATAAAGTGGCGAAATTGGCCAGGGGGGCGGATGCAGATGCGGGCACGATTTCGGATGGCGGGGTCTGGTCTGTCAAAGTTTTTGCCTGCCTCCTCTTCGCTGCGGTGGCTCCGTCGCGGCCCGACAGGAGTAGATGCGTTGCGTCAACCAGGCGCTTGCACGGTCCACACAATCCATTGATTTCCTCAAGGTCGTGCTTGTCCCGATTCACAACACTTTGCGTGAGATCAGGGTAGGATAAGCGCCGGGCAGACACAGATCGCTCGTACGACTGCAATGGAGCCGAACGATGGTTGAGTTCAGCGCAACCGGCAACACCGGGACAAAGAAGAAAAAGCACAAGCGAAAGCATGGCGGTACCGGCTCCGGGTCGGGGACCGGCTCGGGTTCCGGCTCTGGCGCGCCGCCCGTCGAACAGCCAGCCTTCGGCCAGCCTGTACCAGGCCCCGACCCGTCGTCGTTCAAGGTGCCGCACCCATCGGACGACCCTTTGTACAAGCTGGTGAATGCCAAGCTGGTCGAGCCGTTCCCGGCCCCACGCGCCGGCTCGGGCACCAGTGTGGAGCCTGTGCTGACGCTGGCTGAAGTGTGGGGGCCGCAAGGCTCGGCCAAGGCTGCGGCGATCAAGGCAGCCGGGCAGATTGTCTTTCACGCGGTAGGCGATACGGGCAGCGTCGTCGGCCCCGAGACGGAAGAGTCCGTTGCCGACAAGATGGCGTCGGACTTCGCCGAGACCGACGCGTCTGCCATCCCGGTCTTCTTCTTCCACCTGGGCGACGTGGTGTACAGCTTTGGCGAGGCGAAGTGGTATTACGACCAGTTCTACGAGCCCTGGCGCGCCTACCAGGCGCCCATCCTCGCGGTTGCCGGCAATCATGACGGCGGCGTCTACAAGGGCGATACCGCGCCGACGCTCGACGCCTGGCTGCGCAACTTCTGTGGTGAGTCGCCGATCGCTTCGCCAGATGCGGGTGGGCTCATCCGCACGACGATGATCCAGCCCGGCGTTTTTTATACCTTCGACGCGCCCTTTGTGCGCATCCTCGCACTTTACTCGAACGTGCTTGAAGACCCCGGCGTCATCTCGACCGAAGGCGGCACGCGACCCACGCTAAACGACACGCAGATTGATTTTTTGACCGCGGCGCTGACTCGCTGCAAGACGGAGCGCTACACCGGCGCCGTGCTGATCGCGGTGCACCATCCGCCGTTTACCGCAGGGGTTACGCACGGCGGCAGCCCGCTTGAACTAGCCGACATGGACAAGGCCTGCACGACGGCGGGCTTCTGGCCGCACATGGTCATGTCAGGTCACGCGCATAACTATCAGCGCTTCACGCGCACAGTCGACCCCGGCGCAACCGGGCTCACGATCCCCTACATCGTCGCCGGCAATGGCGGCCATGGGCTGAACGCGTTACGGCTGGTGAACGGGCAGACGATCCGCACCCCGCTGGTAGTCGATGACACGCTGACGCTCGAGAGTTATGACGATGTCAACTACGGGTATCTGCGCATCATCGTGAACGCAACGACACTGGTGGTCGAGTACCACGCTGCAGACGGAACCGCGACCAAGTCACCGACCGACCAGCTGAGGGTCGACCTGAAGACCCGCGTGGTGTCGTGAGCATCGTGAACTCGAACATTAACCTTGCACTAGGCCTGCGATAACTCCGCGATGACTGCGGCGAGTTTCTCCAGTATCTCGTTCCAGCCTTCTTCCTGACCGCTGTTTTTCGCGTCTTCCTTCGTTTCGTTACCAATCAAGGTGAGTTTGGTCTGGCCGTCTCCATAATCCTCAAAGATCGTTACGTCGTACGCATCGTCGATGGCCTCATGTTCAATTCCATAATGTGCCGGCTCCACCTTGTTGCCCTTGGAGTCGGAGAAGTACATGGAGGAGACGATCTTCTCGTGCGGAACAATCTCGTGGTATTCTCCGGCGTTCCAAAACTCCTGCCCATCCGGAGTTTTCATGCAGCAGAGAAACTTTCCTCCGACGCGAAAGTCGATCTCGCAGACAGGCGCTGTAAAACCCTTTGGCCCCCACCACTGCATGACATACTTCGGATCTGTCCACGCCTTCCAGACCAATGCGCGTGGCGCGTCAAAAACTCTCGTGATCACCATCCGTTCGGTCTCGTTCACTGTGCTTTCGCTCATCTTTTATTCTCCTGTTTTCTTCATCTGCGTAAGAACCGCATCCAGCTTATCCAGGCTTTCTTCCCAGTGCTGCCGGTAGCTTAACGCCCAGTCGCTGACTGTTTTGATCGCCTCTGGCCGGAGCTTGCAAACGCTTTCTCGTCCACGCTTGGTCTTGGTGACAATCCGTGCTCGTACCAGGAAGGCAATGTGCTTTGAGATCATCTGCTGCGAAAGGGCAAAGGGTTCTGCCAAGCCATGCACCGATGTCGGCCCAAGCGCTAGTCGTTTCACCATGGCCCGCCGGGTCGGATCAGAAAGAGCGGCAAAGGTCGTGCCTATTCGATCCACAACCATATAGTAGTGAATTGTCGCTTCGTGTCAAGAGCCACTTCTGTCCTCCCTGGTCTTTCTCTCGTGATGGCACCGTCGAAGAGCACCGCGTCCTCCGCACGGTGCCATGCCACTTTTCGCGAGCGCGAGGTCTTGTCAGTTCTTCAGATCTTTTGCGAACCGTACGGGCATCTATCCGCTCATTACACAGAGGGTTGCCTGGTGGTTCGCTAACCCGCGGGTAGAAAGCAAATAGAATGGCGCTATGCGCTGGGCTGATATGCCGACAGTAGAAGGGCGAGCGATGAGGCGCAGTGATGGCAGTTCTGCTGCGGGGATGACGGCGTCGCTTCCGGTTCCGCGTTCCATCTGGCGGATCGTCTGGATCGGGCTGTTTGTCCGCCTTGCCTACATGACCATCGCGCACACGTACCGCTTTCGGCCTTATGGTGACCACTTTCAGTTTGGCTGGGAAATGGCGCGCATTGCGCGGGCGCTGGTCTCGGGCTACGGCTACGCCGATCCTTTCCACGGGCACACCGGCCCCACGGCCTGGGTCGCTCCGGCATACCCGCTCATCATCGCCGGCGTTTTCAAGCTGACCGGTGTGTACACGCCGCTCTCCGCCTGGCTGCTGCTGGCGATCAACTGCGTGCTGTCCGCGCTGATCATCCGCACCATCTGGGAGATTGCAGCGCGGTGCTTCTCGCCGCGGGTCTCGCTGCGGTCGGCATGGGTGTGGGCGCTGTATCCGGCGGCCATGCAGTATGCCGTGCGCTGGGTTTGGGAGATGACGCTGACCGCCTTCCTGTTCTCCTGGGTACTGGTGTTGGCGCTGCGCATGCGTGGGGTAGGCGAGGCCAGTCCGGCAGAGCAGGGCGGCCCTTCTGGCCCAACCGCGCTGCAGTCGCCAGGTCGCTGGGCGCTGTTCGGGCTGCTGTGGGGGCTGATCGCGCTTTGCAACCCGGCTCTCCTTATCTTCCTCCCAGTTTGCGGGCTGTGGATCTTATTTTCCCCTGCAGTCGCCGGCCAGGCGCGATTGGGTGAGCGACTACGTGGCGCGGTGCTGGCCGCGCTCATCTGCCTGGCGCTGATCGCCCCCTGGACGTACCGCAACTGGCGTGCGTTCCACCATTTCATCCCGATGCGCGGCAACTTCGGCGCGGAGCTTTACCTCGGTAACGGTCCCGGCGCGGTCGGCTTGCTGATGGAGTACAACCACCCGGGCGAGTCGGAGCCGCAGCTGAGGGCCTATGGAAACATGGGCGAGGTCGCCTACGTGGCCGCCCGTGGCGCGGCCGCAAAAGCCATCATCGGCGCCGACAAGCCTCGCTTTCTCAAGCTCTGCGTGAAGCGGATCTACTACATGTGGTTCGGGGTGCCGCACCCGTCCGACGATGCGGCGATGGTGGAATATGGCCGCAACCTGAACTTCCAGTTCACCAGCATTGCCGGGCTGCTTGGGCTGGGCATGGCGCTTTGGCGGCGGCAGCCTGGCGCAGGGCTTTTTGCGACCGCGTTTTTCCTGTTGCCGTTGATGTACTACTTCGTGGCAGCGCACGCTCGCTTCCGCCATCCGCTTGAGCCGCTGATCGCAATACTCGCTGTATACCTTTTCCAGGCGTCGGAGGCGAGCTGGCGCATCTGGCCATGGCGCAGGAGTGCCGCTGGCACCAGGCTGGCTAGCGGCTGAGCCGCCAGCCAGCAGATTCCTGGTGCGGAACTGCGAGGCCAGGCTGGTACGCGACCCTGACCCAGAAAAACGACACTACCGGCTGCGTTCTCCGGTAGCGTCCTCCGGTTACATTCTCCGGTGGACGCAGGCGCAGATCCGCCGTCCGGAGCGAACACCGGCGCGTCTCAGCGCCTGAGGTGCGCGCCTCCGTGAGGCTGCTTTCGCATTGCGAGGTGAAGGCCGCGTGGCTAGAAAGGCCTTGCATCCGTCCAGATGCGATTGACCAGCCGAGCTTCCTCCCGCTACACTAACAGGGTTAGGCGGCTCCGCCTGTCGCTCCCGCTCGCATCTTTGCCTACCATCGAGGTGGATGAAAGTCTGAGGTGTGTTGAGCTGCCCTGCCTCGTGTGTCGATGCGCGAAAGACTGCACCCGGCGACGTACGTGTTTGCCAAGCCTTTTAGATTTGGAAAGACTGCATGCCGATAAGGGATGCTGAGGGATTTGTTATGTACGCGGTCATTCGCACAGGTGGAAAGCAGTATCGCGTCGCCCCGGGCGACGTGTTAAAGGTGGAGAAGGCAGTTGCCGACGAGAACGGCGCGATTGAATTCGCGGATGTGTTGGCTGTCTCCGGCGAGGCCGGTAAGGTCGAGAAGCCGGGTGCCGCCAAGGTCCTGGCAACTGTGGTCGGTGAAGGGCGCGGCAACAAGATCCTGGTCTTCCACTACAAACGGAAGAAGCAGTACAAGAAGCTGCAGGGACACCGCCAGGCGTTTACCGAAGTGCGCATCAATGAGATTCAGGTCGACGGAACGGCCTACACCGCGCAGTAACGCGCAGGAGCGAAATCAATGGCACATAAAAAAGGTCTTGGCAGTTCAAAGAACGGGCGCGACTCCAACGCGCAGCGTCTGGGTGTAAAGAAGTTTGGCGGAGAGCTAGTCACCGGCGGCTCGATCATCGTGCGCCAGCGTGGCACGCGCCTTAAGCCCGGCCTGAATGTCGGCATCGGCAGCGACGACACGCTCTTCGCGAAAATCGATGGTCATGTGAAGTTCGTCGACCGCGGCCGCACCGGGCGCTTTGTCGCGGTAGAACCAATTGCTGCTGGCTAGGCTGGTACAAGGTGTAGATGAAATAGGGAGCTGCCCAAGGGCAGCTCCCTATTTTGTTTCACGGCGTCGGGACGGACGGCTAAGCCTAGCCAGCCTAGTTCAGCCGCGATCGCTCCTATACGGCTCCACTGCGATTGCGCTCCATGATGCGGGTGACGACGCCTTCAACGTCTGACATGAACGACGGGGTGGCGTCGACAGCTGGTTGCGGGCCAATGCCAAGCTGGCTGACGATCTCGTTCCAGCGCATCAGGGTCGAGGACCGGTTCAGCATCATGGCGCCGCGACGCTGCTCGGGCAGCACAAAGTAACAGCACCACATGAGCAGAGCGATCAGTGTCACTGGTTCGCTGAAAGCATCAAGGCCAGCCCACCTCGAGGCGCCGGCACCCTGCGAAGCAAGGCTGACCAGGTCAGCCAACCCCAGCAGGCAGATGCCCAGGCTCAAGCCGAAGATGCGCGTACGGAAGGAAAGGCCCAAGCGCGTGGCCGTGGCGATCAGCAGGGACATAAGGGTGATCTCGAAGACGCACATACACATCGCAAATGAGGTGTATACAGCCTGCAGCCACAGGTAGAACGACATACTGTGCATCTGCAGCAGGTGCGCCGTGAGGGCAATAAACATGGTAAGCGCGCCGGTAAATCGATAGACCAGGACGCCCAGCTTTGAGAGTCCGGGCAGCGGCGAAAGCACGCGGCGAATGATCTGCTCGATCGAGAAGAAGATGGCTAGAGTGGCAAGCAGGTAGGCCAACCAGTAGGCGTCAAAAAAGAGCTTGTAGGCATAGCCCGCGCCTGATGCACCTTTGGGATAGTGGAGGATCAGAATGGAGTAGGCGCCCGCAATGAGCAACTTGATGGTGATAAAGCAGATCGCAGCCGGGTATGTGCGATGCAGCTTGGCACGCCAGGCCGTGACGACGGCGGCCAGCCAGATCAGGAACTCTGCGTTACCGAGGAGGGTGATAATCGCTTTTATAGTCACGTGCGAGTCCCGAATGTGAAGGTATCTCGTTTCAAGACTCGCAGCAAGGGTCAATTCGGGCGAACCAGGCAGGGCGCCGTCTAAAGCGCGTGCCTGGTTCCTGAAGTGTCGCGAGATGGACTAGTCGTTGTTCCCGCCACGGCCGCAGCTGGCGCAAATGGGAATGGGGATCTGCGGGCCCGCACCAGGCGTAACAGCCGCCGAGTTGCTCACATGCTGAGGGGCGCGGGCAGAAAAGGTCGCCAACGAACCGACTGCGAAAAGGGTCACGGCGAAAGTACGAACGATGAAATTCTGCATGGTGGTCTCCTGGTAGAAATCAAGTGGCCGTTAAGCTCTCTACACGCGCTCAACCGGCTCTGTTAACTGACTATAGGCCATATCGTAAAAGAGAGCGAAATAGTTCTTGCTATTTTTAAGAAAATCATTACACAAGTACTAACTCGTCCCAAAATGATACTCTGTCAGCGCGGGCCCGTCGGCTCCTGCCCCCATAGTGGCATGATAAAATCGGTTTAAATACAGTAAAGTGTGTCGCTTACCACATGGTAACCAGGCGTTTATACATTCTTCTTCGCTCCCGCCCGACACGACCTTGCTGAGCCAGCATTCCGGAGCAACATGTCTACCAAAGAAATGGCCCATCTCACTCAGTCGGCGCTCCTTCCCCTGACAGAGAGTGAACAGGCAAGCGAGATAAGCGCTGGTTACACAAGTGACAACATCAAGGTCCTCGAAGGCCTGGAGGCGGTTCGCCTGCGACCTGCGATGTACATTGGCTCCACCGGCGAGATGGGTCTACACCACCTGGTGTACGAGGTCGTAGATAACTCTGTCGATGAAGCTCTCGCGGGCTATGCCAAGCACGTCGACGTAACCATCCATGTTGACAACTCGATTACCGTGGTCGACGACGGTCGCGGCATCCCGGTGGATACCAAGACGCTGGATAATGGCGAGAAGATGCCCGCGGTGCAGGTGGTACTGACCAAGTTGCACGCGGGAGGCAAGTTTGATGCCTCTACATACAAGGTCTCCGGTGGGCTGCACGGGGTAGGCGTCTCCTGTGTCAATGCACTGTCCGAGGCGTTTGACGTCGAGATCTGGCGCGATGGACATACCTATGAGCAGGATTACTCAAAGGGCGCTCCCATCTCGACACTGCGGCAGACCGGCACCTCGAAACGCCGCGGCACCAAGGTGCACTTTCTCCCCGATCGATCCATCTTCACCGCGACCGAGTACAACTATGACACGCTTGCCCAGCGCCTGCGCGAACTCGCATTCCTGAACAAGGGCCTGGCGATTACGCTCACGGACGAGCGGACGCTTGATGCGAAGACAGGCGAGGCCAAGCGGGCAGACTTTAAGTATGCCGGCGGCATTGCCGAGTTCATCCGGCACATCAACAAGGGCAAAGCCGTTCTGCACGAGCAGCCAATCATGATGGAGGCGTTGCGTGATGGCGTCGACATGGAGCTCGCGCTTCAATATAACGACGCGTACTCGGAGACCGTGTTCTGCTTCGCCAATAACATCAACACGGCCGATGGCGGCACCCACCTCTCCGGGTTCAAGACCGGGCTGACGCGCACGATCAATGCAGCCGGTCAGGCGCTTGGGCTGTTCAAGGATCTGAAGGAGAACCTCTCCGGCGACGATGTACGGGAAGGCCTGGTAGCGGTAATCTCGGTCAAGCTGCCCCAGCCGCAGTTCGAAGGGCAGACCAAGGGTAAGCTTAACTCCGACATTGCCGGCACCGTGCAAGCACTGGTGAACGAAAAGCTGGGCATGTTCCTCGAGCAGAACCCGCAGATCGCCAAGAAGATCATCAATAAGGCGATCGACGCGGCCCGCGCGCGCGAGGCTGCCCGCAAGGCTCGCGACCTGACCCGCCGCAAGGGCGTGCTGGACGGGGGCGGCCTGCCGGGCAAGCTTTCTGACTGCTCCGAGCGCAACCCCGAGCGCTGCGAGTTGTACCTGGTCGAGGGTGAGTCGGCCGGCGGAACGTCTCGCCAGGGGCGGGATCGACGCTTCCAGGCAATCCTGCCGCTCAAAGGCAAGATCCTGAACGTTGAGAAAGCGCGCTACGACAAGATGTTGGGTCACGAAGAGATCCGGGCCATGATCACCGCGCTTGGTGCCGGCATTGGCAAGGACGACTTTGACCCGGCCAAGTTGCGCTACGGCAAGATCATCCTGATGACCGACGCGGACGTCGATGGCTCGCACATCCGCACCCTGCTGCTTACCTTCTTCTTCCGGCACATGCAGGAGCTGATCAAACGCGGCCATGTTTACATAGCGCAGCCGCCACTCTATCGCATCAAGAAGGGCAAGTTCGAGCAGTACATCAAGGATGACCGTGAGTTCGTAAAAGTAATGGTCAAGCGCGCCTCAGAAGGCATGGTGGTGAAGTATGGCGTACGCGAGGATGGCACCTCGCTGGGCCAGATGGACGGCGCGGCACTGACAAAGTTCATGGGCCAGCTCGATGAGTATCTTGGCTTCTACGAGAAGCTGAACCGCCGCTTGCGTAACAACGAGGTGCTGGACCTGGTAGGCAGGTACGAGCTCGTGCGCCGGGCTGATTTCGAGAGTCCGGCGACGGAAGATGGAGCCGCTGGTCCGCCGGTCAAGCTGATCGCTATCCACGAAGAGCTGCAGAAGCTCGCGCCCCGGTACCAGTTCAAGGCAGTGCACGCACTTACGCTGGACGAAGAGCACCAGACCTGGTCGCAAAGCTTTACCGACGCGCAGGGTGCTCTCCGCCGCATCGACTGGACGCTTGCCTCGACGCCCGAGTACCGGCAGATGATGGCTAAGCATGCACAGATGCGGGATGAGCTTGTCGCCCCCTTTAGCATCGACTACGCAGCCAAGGCCAGCGCCAAGGTGCCTACGCCAGAGGAGATAGCCGCGACAGCCGAGGAAGAGGGCGACACCGATACGGAGACAACAGGCGAACGCGAGTCGGGAGTGATCGCCCCGCGCCGTGCGGCAAGGGTCTCGCACGAGCCAGTGGCGAAGGCCACTGCAGGGGAACTCTTCCAGTACGTGATCGACCAGGGTCGCAAAGAGTATGCGGTGAATCGCTTCAAGGGGCTGGGAGAGATGACTGCCCCGCAGCTGTGGGAGACCACCATGGACCCGGAACGCCGCACGCTGCTGCAGGTGCGCCTGGAAGATATTGCGGCTACCGAGCAGATCTTCACCACACTGATGGGAGAAGACGTAGAGTCCCGACGCAAGTTTATTGAAGATAATGCGCTCGACGTCAAGAACCTTGACATCTAGGGCGCGTACTTTCAAGGCCGATGTGTATGCATGCATGTACTTTCAGGCACGCCCTCAAAACGGTGAGACGTTTGAGGGTGTTGTTTTCGCTTTCGGCCCGATAATGTCAGGCTGCGCTCTCGAGAGCGAGTGCGCGTTGGGAGAACGCGTGCTCTTTAACGCCCGATGGTAGTTGGGCGCGGTTCCTTACTTCGTGTCCAGGTACTTTCAGGCCTCGCTCGCGTGCCAGGCCCTCATCCCAAACAAGGGGCCGCTCGTTGCTCAAATCAGGAATCCTGAACCCTGCATTACGGTCGCTGCTGGCGCGGGTGCGCCACACGAACCTGCTCGTGATCGCTGATCGCGGGTTTCCCTTTTGGCCGGAGATAGAGACAGTTGACCTTGCGCTGATCGATGGCTTGCCGACGGTACTACAGACTCTCGGCGCAGTAATTGAAGAGTGGCAGGCCGGGCAGGCCTGGATGGCCGATGAGTTTCGTGGCGCCAACGGAGAAGCAGGTATCCGTCGTGTAGAGGGAGTTCTCCGCGGGGTGCCGCTGGCCTTTGAATCGCACCAGGCGCTAAAGCGGCGGGTGCCAGGAGCCATAGGGCTCGTGCGCACCGGGGATACGACGCAGTACGCCAACATCGTGCTGGAGTCTGCCTGAGGCCGCATCGCGCTTCGCAAACCTGTCTCTACCGCATCAGCCAGCGCTCCCAAAGCTGTCTAGGTCAGCAGCGTCGTTGTTCCAACCACCTGCATCAGGCGTAACAATGGCTCGCTCGCGCGGACGAACGTATGCCGCTTATGGCGTACGCCTTCCATCAGCGGCTTGCCGGATGAAATCCTGCTCGCTCCCGCCGAGCAGACCGGCGCGATCAGCTGACTGGCAGTGGGCATGCGCGTCCACTAGCGGCTCTCCTTCACTGGCGTGTGGTCTTCGATGTTGCAGATGCAGAACATGCAAGCTGCCCCTCGGCTGCGGCCTCTGCCGCGTCAACTTCCTCGCGCTCACCGCCGGCAGATCGGTCCGGCGCGAAGGCCAATGGGTCATCACCGACCTGCTTGGCAAAGCGATGGTTGCCGCAGCGTGCCCGTGCCGGCCGGGGTCATGATCCGGGTCGAAGAGTGGATCCTTGCCATGGAGCTGAACCTGGAACAATCCAGGGAACAGGCCGGTGTCCAGCCTGGCGACCAACAGGGCGGCGAGCGCAGCGGAAAGCTTTTCCGCCCAATCCGCCAAGCAGGCAAAATCGCTGGAGACTCTCATTAGCCGATTAGGCAAACACAGTGCGATGCTCCCATCATCAGTATTGCTATCAGGGGTCCCTGACTGGGTTTGGCATCACAGACTCCAGTGGGGCTCTCCATATCTTTGGCGGATTAACGACGCTCAGGCCAGCCCCGAACCGCTTTTCACCTTTGCCGATTGACCCAGCAGCCGGCCTTCTTCAGTTTGGGGCCGCGGCCACCCCGGCGTTGATGCCCTGCTTGACCCACACCGGATAGCCACTGTCCGAACTCCCCTTCCTGCCTACCAGGTCCGTCGCTAGTCGCTATCCTTGCTGTATGTGTGGCAGATACTACCGGCGTTCGGACAGGCAGCGTATCGCCGAGTGCTTCGCCGCCCATCTCAGCTCGATCTCACCGCTCAGGTTCCCGATTACAAGGTCGCGCCCACGACGCTCCAGCCTGTCATGTGCGATAGCCGGGGTGGCGCCGTGCGCGAGCTGCTGCTTATGCTTCTCGAGTTAACGGCGCAACAGTGTTCAATGAGTGCATTTACCTGTTATTACCGCTTGAGAATGGATTGCAAGCATACGCTGCCACCACACCTCCGTCGCCCGCGGTCTTAGGGACGTTTAAGCCAATCGTTCTGCGTCAGCAAACTTCAATTAAGGACCAAGCCGGTGAACTGCTTGCGAATCACCAGCGGTGTGCGTCTACATTGAATCTGCGAGGCGCAGATAGATTTGGGGTTCTGCTTCTTTGCGGCTCCCTTCTCTCTGCGAGCTTGGCCCGTCATCTGCATCGCGTGCGCTTTCACTATCGCGACCAGCAACCCCGGATAGCGCGCATCCACCTCCGCGGCGCGTGAAGTGTGCAGCTTCACCCCATAAGGTTCGCTCCAGATCAGGCCAGCTTCACGCAAGATCCTGAAGGGTTAAGAATGTGCCGACTTAGGGACCGATTTGTCGGCTACGTTTACAAACGCTGTGCTGTTGTGCGGACAACCTTGCTGCGCAGTGTCCGCGAAGATTTTCACACGCAACGGATCGGCTAGCGCCTGGAGAATAGCTTCCCAAGGGAATGTCAATCGATCTTGGGGATGGTCAAGCGGCCGCATGGACACTGGATCTTACAGCAGATGCGTGGCGTGACTCTTTAGTTCACATTTCATGGACTTCTGAATCCCGTGCTGGATAGCCTCCATCCCATGAAGGGAGCGCGCCTCGCTACAAGCGAGAACAGCAAAGGAGAGAAACTATGGGTAGGCTCGATGGCAAGGTAGCGGTAATCACGGCAGCGACCTCCGGCATGGCATTGGCGACGGCAAAGCTCTTCGTGGAGGAGGGCGCGTACGTATTCATCACAGGTCGCCGCAAGGATAAACTCGACGAAGCCGTGAAGCTGATCGGCCGCAACGTCACCGGCGTGCAGGGTGATGCGGCGAACCTCGCCGACCTCGACCGGCTTTACGAGACGGTCAAGCGCGAGAAGGGTCGCATCGACGTGCTTTTCGCAAGCGCAGGCACAGGCGAGTTCAAGCTGCTTGAAGAGGCTACCGAAGAGCACTTCGATACCACCTTCGATTTAAACGTTCGAGGTACGATGTTTACGGTTCAAAAGGCTTTGCCGCTCTTCAGCAACGGGGGCGCGATTATCCTGAACGGCTCCATCGTCAGCATCAAGGGCACGGCTCAATTTGGTGTGTACAGCGCGAGTAAGGCGGCGGTTCGCTCACTCGCCCGCACGTGGCTACTGGAATTGAAGGATCGCAACATCCGCATCAACGTCCTGAGCCCAGGGCCGATTGATACCAACGCGCTCGCGCCGCTGGGCGTCGAGTTCAAGGCCGGCATGGCTGCGATGGTTCCGCGTGGCACGCTCGGCAAGTCTGAGGAGATTGCTACCGTGGCGCTGTTCCTCGGTTCTAGTGACTCGAGTTTTGTGAATGGTGTGGAGTTGTTCGTAGACGGGGGCATGGCGCAGGTATAAACGATGACCTATGCAATAGAGCGGGTCAGCCCTCAGTAACTGGCCCACTTTACTTGCTTATGACTTAGTAAGCGGGAACAAAGAATAGTAACGCGAATGCTCTTCTCGTCAGCCGTGATGCTCGATTGACGCGAAATGGTCGATGCACTCATCGAACCACGGCTCATCGAGGAACGCAAGAGGTGCCGCCTGTTGGCGGCGGTTCGCCAGCGAAACTTGTTCGGCTATCACATCCGTGCTCCTGAGGCATCAGAGAGAAAAGATCGTCAAACAAGTGTCAAGACAAAGCCATGACTGAATCTACCCTCGCAATCGAGTCTGTTTGGGACTACCCCCGCCCGCCGCGTCTCGAACTGATTCCACATCGCATCCGCATCATGCATGCAAGTGAGACCGTCGCCGATACGGCTCTAAGCGGGGTACGCGCGTTGCGTATTCTTGAAACCAGCCATCCGCCGGTGTATTACCTGCCGCGAGCTGCGATTGCCATGGATCTGCTTGTGCCCTCCCAAGCCAGGCAAAGCTTTTGCGAGTTCAAGGGTTTCGCAACTTATTGGTCGCTCTCGATCCCCGGCCACGAATCATCGAACGCCGCGTGGAGCTACGAATCACCCTCTCCCGCATACGCCGCTTTGCGTGGGCACCTTGCCTTCTATGCCACTCTGGTCGATGAGTGCTGGGTGGGCGAAGAGCGCGTTCTGCCGCAGCCGGGCGACTTCTACGGAGGCTGGATTACCTCCAACCTGCGCGGGCCTTTCAAAGGCGCGCCAGGTACGCGGCACTGGTAGCGCCTATGCAGCATGGCTTGCGTTGCGAGAATGGGAGTCCTCCATTCACAGACGACATTTAGCCTGGGTTCACCGAAGCATTCTCAGCTCTCGGCCTTAAGCAGCTGTACCCTAGGCTCTTCCGGTTCATTGACGACGCCGTCTGGTCGCAATCCATTTCGATACCCGTTCAACACCTGGCTCAGATACTTCACCGTTCCATCAAGCATCAGGTCGGTAGGTCCCGCTATATGCGGCGTCACCAAGATCCGCGGTTCCATGAGCAGAGGATTTCCTGCACTTACCGGCTCATCTTTGACCACGTCCAAACCCGCACCGTAGATATGCCCGCTCTTGACCGCAGCGAGCAGGGCTGATTCGTCGATCAGCGTTCCTCGAGCCACATTCACCAGCACCGCGTGCTTCTTCATCGCCGCTAGAGCCTTGGCATCTATCATGTTCTCGTTTTCTTTTGTCGCCGGAACCGCGAGAACCACATAATCTGCCAGCGCCAACGCAATGGTCAGCTCGTTCGGCCTATATCCCTTCACTCCCGCAGGCGCGTGCTCCGGATGGTTGTCGACGCCAGTAAGTACCATCCCGAATCCACGAAGTCTCTCCACGAGCAAGTCTCCGATTCCGCCCAATCCGACGATGCAAATCGTTTTGCCAAAGAGCGCTCTGTTGGGTCCGGGCTTCTCCGGGCGGGTCTCCGCGTCAGCCCGCGTAAAGGCCATCTCCTCGTTCAGACGGCGAGATGCGGCAAGCATCAGGAGCAGGGCAAACTCCGCCACCGACTCGCCATTTCCTGTCTTCGTCGTTGGCGCAGAGGCTACCCAGATCCCAGCCTTCGTGGCCGCGTCCACATCCACTTCCTCGTAGCCTGCCGTGGCCATCTGCACCAGGCCAAGGCTTGCCTGCTCTTCAAACTCCGCGGAACCAATCTTGCCCGTCGCAATCACTACTTCCAAGTCGCCCGATGGCGGAGCCTCCCCAGGCATCCAGGGCGCAAACTCATCCCCGGGATGCTCCGATCTCAACCGCTCTAACATCTCCGTTGCAAATGAGTCCTGCTTGCCCACATAACCGATCTTCATCATGCACCCCGCAGCGCCTTGTGATGCCTTCAGGAGGCAACCAGCCTGCCTGGAAGTGTGCCTTGCTATCAAGAAAAACACTTGTACCTTAACAAGGGAGCGGGTAGCGGCTTTTCCCTCCACTGGACGCAGTTCAGTTTCGGAGTGAAGACCGTCTGGGCGGCTTATCGTCGTACACGTCAGTAGGCGCTTGGATTGTTGCGGTCTGTGGGATAGCCGCTAGCCCTGGGGGGACGGCAACCATGCTCATTCAGCACTCAGCAGAGTACGTCCGCCATATTAAGGCGGAGATGAAGCGTTTGCAGCAGCTTCGCTATCTCAAAAAGGTCAAAGCGAGGTCTGCAGGAGCACGGTAGTCCGCATGTTTCACCTGCCAACTTCCGGTACATCCAGCGTCCACAACGAAGCAACGGGCCGCGACGCATCTCTGACCTCGAAGTTAAGCGACTGGTAGGCTGTCGCCGAGGTTTCAGGGTCGGTCAATTTCACAACCAGACGGTAGAAGCCGGGAGCAAGAGTGTCGGTCCGCAGATCCTTGCCCATCAGCAGATTGCCATCCTGCGTAAAAGATCCGCGATCAACCTTCTGGTCTTCCTCCACGCGCGTTTGTGCGTTCAGCTTGCCTACAAGGTAGTGGATCTCGATCTCTTTACCATGCAGGGCTGGGGGCGAACCTGGTGCTTCCCAGACTTCAAAGATTGCCCGCAGCGGTTCGCCCTGCGTGACCGAAGCGTTATCAGAACCGATGGGCCGCAGTCTGACCCCGGAAAAGCTGAATGGATCCCCGGCAGATACGCTGCGCTCCGGAGCCAGGGGATCAGCAAAGAACAATTGGCTGATGCCGAGGCGATCTTCCGTGCCCGCAACGACCACCGCACGCGACTGGCGGAAAGCCTGCTTGCTCGCCAGGTTGGTGAGGGTGAGGCTGAGCTGGTACTTACCCGGCGCAACCCGTATGCGACCCTCAACACCGAGGCACTTGCCTTGTATGTTAGCGAACGCCTTTCTGGACAGATAGTCGGACAATAACTGCGTGGTCGTTGAAACAACCTGCCCGTCCATCGTAGACAGTTTTGTCTCGAGCTGAAGTGAGTAGTAATAGCGATCAGCCGGCCGCTCGGCGAGCGAGAAGTCGCCCGGGTGCAGCAATCGAAAGAGAAAGTGGATGCTCGTCGTTCTACCTGGATCACGCGTGGCGATCACCACCAGGTCGCTGAACTGCTCGCCTAGTAGCACCCGGTGCGAAACACTTTCAGAAGCCGCGCGTTCCGCGGCAACCAACTCTCTGATCTGGGGAAGATTGCGATAGTTGCGGATGTTATTCAGCAGCACATCTGACTGGAGAGAAGGGTAGGGCGACTTGAGGTCGACCGGCTCTCCCGGGATGAGCGAGAGAGCGATGTGTGCCGCCTCATCATTGACGTCACGCTGAATGAGCTTGATCGCAGTCTTGTCATCGTTGATCGCGTTGGTAGAGTTGATGAGTTTCTGCGGACGATCGCCATACGGCGAGTAGAGCTCCCAGTCCTCGGCGGGACTCTGCTTATAGAAAAGCAGATAGAAGTGGACCGGCAGAGCGCCGCTGAGATTCTGATAGAACCAGATCTGGATTGGTTTCAGCTCCTGCGTCTCAAGGTATCTATCGATCTGCTGGGGAGCCCCTAGCGTGATATAAGCCATGCCCCTGTCACTGCGCCAGCCTTGCTGGGTGCTTCCATAGCCAAAATGCGCGTTTGCATAAGCCAGGCGCTGGTAGTGCGACTCCTTGGCGCCGTTGGTGGGCGCGTTCGGATCGGGATTGCGAAGCTGCCAGAATCGCTCGATGAACTTGTCCCGGTCCTCTTCGGTCTTCAGGTGCAGGAAGACGTCACGCTCGTCATTGGTTATCAGGTAATTGACTTCCTCATGTAACCAATGAGCTTCATGGGGAGAGAGGGCGGGCTCCCTGACCGCCCAGCAGCTAAGGCAGCAGAGCATCACGAAAGCCGCCGTCAGTCCGTGCTTCACGCCGAAGGGTTTAACTCGGAAGATCGGGATCACCTCAATGGTCGTTTTGAGCTTGATTCGCTTTTCGTTTCAAGATCGTGTTTTGCAATCGACGTGTTTTGAGCGCCACTCTTGCATACCAAAGCCGAATCTACAGTTTCCTATATCTCTCATGCTGAATTGGGATGGACCTACCTCCCCGTTCTCTCTATCAGTATGAGGCAGAGCCAGTGAAAGCCGCACTCCGGTTGGATCCGACAGTTTGGCCCAAGAAGTGCACAAGCGAGGAACATAGATTGGACTGCCGGAAGCTCCAGAACCGGCTTGTCCCAACGAATTGTTCTGCCTTTCCTGTTCCCTACTTCCCTGGAGCCTACCAATGAAGAGAGTTTTCCAGCCTTTCTGCCTGGTGCTTGCGCTGTCCCTATCCACGAGCGCCTTTACTCCGGCGGGTCTGATCGCCCAGGAAAATTCCGGCACAAAGGGTGGCCTGGCCGGCGTCATCACCGATATAAGTGGGGCGGTTGTTCCAAATGCCAAGATAACCGTCACGGGTGGAGAAGGCGCCCGTACGATCACCACCGACGCTGCCGGGCACTTCGAGATCGGCAGCCTCACGCCAGGCCGGTACACCGTAGGCGTGGAAGCCGCAGGCTTCAAGTCCGACGAGGCCAGGAACCTCGAGGTGGTCATCAACAGGACCTCCAATGTGAGCCTCACCCTGCAGGCGGGCGCGATTGCCGAAACCGTCCAGGTGGATGCGACGACAACTGAAATAGATACAGGTTCGACTGCGATTGGCGAGAATCTGACCGACCAGTTTTATAATGCCGTACCAGTTGCCCGGAACGTGGGCAGCCTCTTTGCTACCGCGCCGGGTGTGGTGAACAGCGGGGGCGCGGGCACGTCCAACCCCTCCATCGGCGGCTCCAGCGGTCTTGAGAACCAGTACTACGCAGATGGCGTGAGTATCGGCGATGCGGGCTACGGCGGGCTGGGCGTTTACAGCCCGACCTATGGTTCACTCGGAACGGGCATCAACCTGACCTTCATTCAAGAAGTCCAGGTAAAGACTGCGGCATTTGAACCTAAGTATGGCGCAGCCGATGGCGGCGTCGTTCAGATTGTGACGAAGTCAGGCGGCACGTCCTATCATGGAGCAGTCTCCGCATACTTTGCGCCTGAAGCCATGAGCGGCACGCAGCGCTATGCAGACAACTACTTTGATCGGGTAAATGTACGCGGGCGCGTCTTCTCGCAGCCCCAGTACGACGCGGCTGTCGAGTTCGGCGGCTATGTCCCTGGCAAGTACACCCATGACAAGCTGTTCTTCTACGGCGCCTACAATCCGGCGTTGAATCAGAACAATTGGATCGCCCCCGCCGCCGCTGCTGGCAGTCCAGCAACGCTGTCGACGCACGGACCTTATGCAAACAACACCACCATCAATAGCTGGGCCGCAAAGATCAGCTTTCGTCCATCAGACTATCTCACCATCGACGCTTCTGCCTTCGGTGATCCGTCGCGGACCAACGCCGGCTTCGGCGTCGTAAATGAGGACACGTTTCCCTACTATCCGAATGTTAATTTGACCAACGATACCGGCTTTAGTCGTTGGAACTATGGAAGCCGCAGTGAGTCGCTGCACATCACGGGAACGCCTTCTGCCACTTCGGACTTTAACATCGCGGCCTCTGCCAAGGTCAGCCACTTTACAGAGACAGGCCTGCAGGACGTATACCAGGTTGTCGACTACACCGATTTTATTCAAAGCAGTGAGTTCAACGCTCAGGGTCTGGGCTTTACACAGAACCCGACCACGCGCGCTTACAGCTTTAATGCAGACGCGGAAAAGACTGTCAGCTTCTTCGGGCAACATCATACGGTGTCGGTAGGTTATAGCTTTGTTCACAGCATCTATAATCTCGACAAGGCCTATAGTGGCGCGAATTTCAGCTTCCCCACCAGCAATGCAGAGGGAGATGCGACTCCCGCTCCCTTATCGGGATCAACGACGGGTGCGTCGTTTAACCTCGAACCAGCTAACACCAAGCTACAGCCAGGTCAGGCGCCCTGCCCGCCGCAGTTCTGCCCCTACCTGCCCGGGACGACCAACCAGGTTTATCTCGATCAGACGCGCGGTATCTTCAGCAATCCGGTCGTTCCCTCGAGCATGAGCTACAACGTTCTGTGGGCGAACGATAATTGGTCGATCGGGAACAAGATCACGCTGAACGCCGGCCTTCGCTGGGATCAGGAACTTCTGGAAGGCGTGCAGCAGGCCTTCGTCTTCAACGACAACTGGTCGCCGCGCGTGGGCATTAACATCGATCCCAAGGGCGATCGCAAGCAGAAGGTCTTTTTCAACTGGGGACGCTATACACAGTCACTATCGGAAGATGCGGCCATCCGCTCCCTGGGTCAAGAGGAAGACATTCTCACCGCTAATTGGACGCCGGAGACGGATGGGAATCACAACGTAATCCTCAACTCCAACGGAACGGCAAATCCGATACTGGATGCGCAGCACCTGATCAGCGGTGTTTCCACGGCAGGATATGTGGGTAGTGCGCTCTCCTTCAGCGGCAGCAGCTTTCCGGAACTTATCCAACCCAAAACCAAGCTTAATTACGAAGAAGAGTTCGTCGGCGGCATCGAGAAGCAGTACGCGGGCTTCGTCTTCAGCGCGCGCTATAGCGACCGTCGACTTCTTCGCATCATTGAAGATCAGTCAGGCGCCTCGCCCGAGGGCAACGTCAGCGGTTTCGTTCCTCAGGATTTCCTGCTCGGCAATCCTAGCGCCAAGTCCGATTACTTTACCAACGAAGTTGAAGTGCCTTACACCTACATCACTCCCGCTCCTGGCTCGCTCTATCACGGCCAGCCTGCCAACTGCCCTCAGGATTACAACAGGGCGCCTACGAAGGCAGTCGGAACTACACCGGCGGACCCGCGTGGAAACAACGGCCCTTTCCTGAACAGCACCGGCCAGGTAGCAGGCCTGGGAGGTGTCTGCGGATTTGGCAACGCGCTCACAGGCGCGCCTGTTCCGGATGGAAAAGGCGATGGAGAACCGAACGCGCGGCGGCATTATCAAGCAGTCGAGATCGAGGCTAACAAAAACTTCAGCCACAACTTTCTGCTGCGGGTGAACTATCGCTGGGCCAAGCTCTTTGGCAACTACGAAGGCCTGTATCGCAACGATAACGGTCAATCCGATCCCAGCATCAGTTCGCTCTTCGACTTTACGCAAGGCGCACTTGGCTTGCTGGGTAAGCAGTACGTACCTGGATATCTGAACACCGACAGGCGGCAGGTAGGCAATATCTATGGTTCCTATGTCGTGCCGAACGGCTTTGCAAAGAAGCTCACAGGGGGCGTTGGTCTAAGGGGGACATCCGGCCAGCCAATCACCAACTTTGGCGCGCATCCCGTGTATCAGAATGCCGGCGAAATTCCTCTCGGCGCCGGTCGAGGTGCCTTGGGACGGAATGCGTCCAATTACCAGCTTGATCTGCATACCGATTACCCTCTCAAGCTTGGTGAAAAGTACAGCCTCAAACTGGCCTTCGACGCGTTCAATGCCACGAATTCACGTTCGCTCCTGTCCGTGGATCAGGATAGTGCGCTCTCGCTAGGCGATGACAATGTTGACTTCCTCAAGCCTCTGGGCTTTCAGAGAGCAATCTACGGTCGCGGCTCTGTTCGCTTCGAGTTCTAATCCGGCTTTCTCTCGACTCGAAACAGGGGGGATCCTTCCCCCGTTTTCATTTGCCATACATCGCAGCGAAGATTTACTTGGCCGCAGCCAGTTGCTTGAGCTTGGTGCGAAGCTGATCCAGATCCTGCTCCGATAGATATAGCCCATCATGAACAACCCCGGCAATCGTGCGGGTGTTCGCAATATTGTCGAGCGGATTGGCTCGGAGCAGAACCAGGTCTGCAATCCGTCCCGGCTCGATGGAACCAAAGTCGTTTAACCTGCCATAAAACTTAGCCGGATTGAGCGTAGCCGTCTGCAGTGCTTCGAGCGGCGTAAACCCTGCCGAGACAAAGCGCTGCAACTCGAGATGCAGGCTGATTCCCGGAATCACATCGACGCCCGCAGCGGTGTCAGTGCCAGCCAGAAATGGCACGTTAGCCGCCTGGAGCTTGTGCACGATTTCAAGTTCGTGCGTAACAAACTTCTCCCGGATAGCAAGCGGGTCCCTATCAAGCGACTTGACGATCGATTTCTGCGATGCTGGCCATTGCCTGGTCACCCAACTATGCGCCGCGTAGGCGATATCGGGATCCTTGGTGTAATCAATCGCATCGACGAGCCACTGTCCGCGCTCCCAGTAGAGGGTTGGGCATTGCCAGAGATGATTCTTCGCGATCAGTGCGATGATGTCGGCCTCGCGTGCCGGATCATAGGTTGCGAGAAACGCGCCCGGGCTTTTTTTGCCGGTGAGGTAGGTATCTTCGTCCGGCGAGCTGGCTTCAAAGATCCCAATCAGGTGCTCGAAGGTTCGCTGTCCCGATGCGATGGCTTCAGACGCGCGAATCGCATCCGGCACATGGCCCTCAAAGTCGATGCCGTCCTTCTTCGCCTCATCCGCAATGGCAAAGTAGGCGTCGTGCGGCACATAGGATTGCACCTTGATGAAATCCACGCCCCGGCCTTTGAGCATGTCGACAGCCTTGCGCCCGCTCTCCGGTGTGGTAATTGGAATCTCCGCTTCGTAGGGAGACTTCGGTCCATCGAGCATAGGGCCGGAAACAACCATGCGAGGACCGAACATCTGGTGCGCGGCGATTGCGTCACGCGCATGCAGCACCGCGTCAAGCTTGCTGCCCATATCGCGAATGCCGGTTACGCCATTGGCCAGAAAGAGAGGCAGGATGAGGTCTGTACCGTCGGCGGCCGTGTTGTCGAAGTAGACGTGCGTATGCATATCCCACAGGCCCGGAATGAGATATTTCCCCCTTGCATTGACAACGAGAGCAGCCTTCGGATTGGCCGCACCCGCGTGTGTGACGCTGACGATGCGATTGCCTGCGACGAAAACGGTCGAGTCAGGGATGGTCGCGCCGGTAGATACATCAATCAGCGTCACATGCGTGATGGCCAGGGTTTGCGCATGCGCCTCAGGCGCAAAGAGGGCAAGGGCGGAGAGAATGCTGAGTAGGATTCGCACACGTTGATGCTACTGGCTGCCCTGCAGATTGTCGCCTGTATATTCCGCTCTTCGGCATCCAACGGTGCCCACAGACCGGGCTTGTCCGCAAGAGCAAGGGGGCTGGTGCGAGGATGAGTTTGAGGTTCATGCGGGGCAGCGGTCTGCGGAGTATGAAATGCTTTAGTTACGGGCGATGACCATCATTGCGCCCGAGCGCTTCTGCACTGGTTCGAGGACAAGTAGTGAACATAGCGTTCTGGATGCCAGGCTGCCCTCGCCCGAAATCCTGAGGTGACTGTATTCTCCCGACTGGCAGTGGAAGCTGATTTCCAGATTGTGCGTTGCATATCTAAGTGTATGTTGCTGTGTGTTTCCGCTTGCATCGATACAACAAAGTGCGGTGGACGAAAGATTAGGAATGTAGTCGAGCAATGTATAGTCTGGTATTCCGCTAAGTACCGTCGTCCCGAGTGGCTCCGTAATTGATCCTGAAGAAGAGCAGGTATGCGTTATGTAGGTGCTGTCAGGATCGGAGAAGGTTGGCAAGATGTAAGATCCGCTGTGGCGAGGCAGTCTCGTCAGCATGAAGAAGGAATGCTGGACCTTCGCCGTCAAGCGGGAAGGAGAGGGAAGTCACGGGCGTCCGCTTTCTCTGATCCAGATACGGATAGAAGGAGCCGCAGTCACCGGAGCACTTGGGGATAGCGACCTCCTGGAACTACCTCGGACACCAATCGCTTCAGAGATGAACGCGTATCGGAAGATACGCAACTTATCAGAAAGCGTGAACATCGTGGCCCAGCCCATCCCGGAGGCTGAAGACTATAAGAGCTACTGGTTTCAACCGCTAATGATCTCGCTGATCGGTCTCCTCGTCGTCTTCGGTGTGGTCGCGTACCGGATATTCTCCGAGGTCAACAAGTAGGCTGCTCCAAGCCGGCAGATGTTCTCGCGCGGACCAACACGAAAAGATCGCATTCGTTGACGCACGTTGGTAAAGTGGCCGCTAGTCTCCTGCGGAGTAGGGATGTCGTCGAGTTTGTTGACGGTCGGCAATCCATCCTTCTCAGGAAACGCGTTCTGTTTGAAGGCTTCGCGCTGGGCCAGGTGGCTGCGGTCATACGCGGAGTCTTCGTACGCCGAGTTGCGGGATTGTGCACCCTCGACGGTGCCGTCCGGGGTAAATTGCCGCTCCGAGGCCTCACCATTGCGCAGCTTTGTGCCCCGTCCGCGCGATAGGTCATCTCGCGCGGGCGTCCAGAGACTGGATCGTCGTCGAGCCGCGACTCCTGCGAAAGCTCGCCGGCGTTGTACTCGCGATAGCTGGTGCCGGTACGGCTGTCCGTGCCACCGGGCTCGGTGGAAGGTTCGCCCCGCATCTCCCTGTGCTGCTTTACCCCCGGGTTTACGCCCTTTTTCCCCTTGTACGTTCCAGGCGGCGGACCCATGGTCTCCGGGTTGAAGGTTGTGTCTGAGACCGCCGGCCCTGACCCTTTTAGGCAGCGCCTTCACCGGTGAGGGAGACGCCTGGCCGCGTGGAGGCGCTCTTCATGGCCGCTGCCGCGCCGCCCCGTCCATGGTCCCAAGATGAGTTGCGAGCGGAGCGTGAGCCTGGCCCTCGGCCGAAGCCACTATGACCTCCGGGGATCCCATAGGCAAGATATTCTTCAACATTTTGGCAACGTTGATGGAGTTTGAGTCTGACCCCATCCGCCTGCATACCCGGGAGGGCATGCAGATCGCTCGCGCAAAAGGCAGACGCCGTGGCGAGCAGCCTTGGTTGTCAGATAAGCAGCAGATAGAACTGGGCCGCATGCACGGAACCGGCCAGTACACGATCAGCGATTTGGCGGAGTCGTTCTCCATCTCTCGTTCAACCGTCTACCGGACGCTCTTGCGCCCGCTCAGCCATAATCATCCCTCTTATTTGCTCTTAGTATCTTGCAGTTTGCGAACTAGCCTTTGGTCGAAGTGCGCGCGTTTGACGACACCTCACGCACCGCGCTGTGATGATCTGACCTATCTAATTCGGGCCTTTTCTTTGCCTCCCGTTCTGCCAATTTGGACCCGGGTGCCGGCGTGTCGTCCAGACCATCTGCCAGCATGCGTGTAAGCCGAAGAAGCTGGTCGTAATCATCCAGAGACCACTTTTTGAACATACGCAATGCGAGCCGCATGCGTGCCGCGTCCACCGCGTCCGTTGACACCTTACCTTCTGCAGTCAAGATTGCTTCCCGGGTGCGACGATCGGCTGTCTTGGCTCTGCGGGCGACCAAGCCCAGCTGTTCGAGCCGCGCTAACTGCCGACTGACCGTGGTGTAATCGCGCCCAACGCGTGTGGCTATGTCGACTACGCCGATAGGCCCATATTTCCCAACCAATACGAGAAGCGGATACAAAGCTCGCTCCAGTGTCAGACCTGCACTCTCCAGCATTGCCGCGTCGCGCTCTGGGCTATTAAAGACGCCGACAATGTCAAGTATGGATACGAGCAGCTCCGGCAATGACGCTCTGATACGGGCTTGAAGTGATATTTCCCGCGCCACCTTCTATCCCTCACTCAATATGTGTACTATACATTCAAACACCTGTATGTGCATTTAGCACATAAACGGCGATAGGAGGAGCGATGGTGAACAGAGACACCCTGATACGGGAGGCATACTCTGCTTTTAATACGCGGAACATCGATGGTGCGTTGGCGCTCATGACGGAGAAAGTGAGGTGGCCCAAAGCCTCTGAGGGCGGTCATGTAGTCGGGAAAGAAGAGATTCGTGCTTACTGGACCCGTCAGTGGCAGGAGTTTGATCCACATGTCACGCCCACCGAATTGATCGACCGCGCAGACGGCAAGACAGAGGTGAGAGTTCGGCAAGTCGTCAGATCTCTTAGTGGAGACGTTCTTTCGGATAGCGAGGTCTCCCACATCTATACCATATCGGATGGCCTGATCGAAGGCATGGACCTGCAAGAAGATGTGACTGCGGGTGGAGGCCCATCTGCAGCGTTTACAAATCACTAGCGTGGATACAGGGGTAAAGGATGTGAACGCAGGCGTTTTCTCTCTTGCGCAAAATGCGGTTCGGATTTCAACACCGCGAATGCGCTTGCAGCGCCCGGCCACGAGATGAGCAATATCACGATCGAGAACAGCGTTCTTTCGACCAGTATCTCGAACCTGGTGCGCCTGGGCTGGCAGAGAAAAGCATTTGACAGCCATGGGTTCACCTTGCTTGACTCTGACGTGATCCAAATGGGCGGCTGCGGCCCCCCTTCGCACCTTTTGAGGTGTGGGCCGGTCCGGATGGAAAAGGCGAACAGTCCGGCACACATTCCGATAACATCCGGCTCGATAACCTGTACTCACTGGTGCAGCCGCGTCAGCCAAATCCGGGCATTCGCGACGTACGCTTCACGAACATATGGTCGATGGATGGAGCTGGCATGGTTCCTTCTGTGCTCAAAGGCCGGGTATTGCAGGTGTCATGCCACGGCATCGATCTGGGCGCGGGCAGCGGACTGAAGAACAGCGATCTACCTATGGAACTGACAGACGGCACCAGCATGCCCAATATGCCCCAGCCACCCTCTCCTGTTCCATCGCCTCCTTGACAACCTCTGGGTTAGCTTTGAGTAGCCTGCACATTTCCTGCTTCGAACTTATCTTTTTTTGTCACTGATTCTCCTCCTGCAACTAGGTCTTTTAATCGTGCGCGAAAAGTGCTCTTTTCTAGCTTGCTCATCTTCGGCCACTCATGAGCATTCACAAGGGCCCGGGGAAACTGCCCTGGCATGCACCAGCCAACCCTTGAAGGGTTCGCTAAGATCGGTGCAAATATCCTGGATTTCCAGCCTGACGCGTCGCGGAGTCTCTGTAGCAAAGAGTGAGCCGCGTAATCGCTCGGCTCCAAGATCATGCTCTTTTGGTTTGACGACCACTTAGATATTCTAAGTTGCCCATTTGGAGTCTGCCACTCAGGTTCAAGCTGGGCGAATTGCAAGAGTAGCTCTCTCATGCCGGCGTATTCAACTTGAGTCTCAAATATGAGTTCGATGCGTTCTGACGGGTCTAGCGTCACCATTAGCAGCGAAAGAACCGCTGACAGTGCGACCATGTACCCGCTTAGCACCACCTCAGAAAGAGTGCCATGCGCTAACTCTTTATAGTCTCCGAGTCGAACACTTTCGAAAACTAATATGAGCCCGTTGTTCCTCGGGGCTTCACCTAAAGTAGCGAGGGTGGCACGGTGACGCTCTTTCACCCTGAGCGTCTTCATATGCCAACCTTTTGCGGGCCTTTGCACTAATCTCCACTGCCGCATACATTCATTCCATGCAGCGTCAGTGCCAATAAAACCTGCGACAACAGCGAACCCATCGTTGCCTTCTACGCTTTCATCCAAGTACATAGTCAACATGAGCGCCCATTTAGCGGGCCAATCATGCGGCGACCGGCACAAACCCCAAGGTCGTGACAAGCATGCTCGATCGTCTGGCACGCCCGCATGATTCGTCAAAATATAATCGCCCTAAAGAGCATAGTGGGAAGCGAATGGGCGATAGCAGCCACAAATGAGGACAATGCGACTTAGCGGTGCCAAGGCGCATGTTTGCCGCCTTGACCCACTTTCCGGGTGCTTCAACGGCGTGACCATTTGCCCGGGGTCTCAATGGTGGTGGCTTTGAAAGCGACTACGAATGCGATCACGCTTTCATGGCCGACCGCCTCCGCGGCGGCTGAGACCGAGTCGCCGTCAAGCAGCCTGCGCATGCTTTGCAGCATTCGGAGGCGTTGTCTCCACGCGGAAAAACTCATTCCGGCTTCTCTGGCAAAGAGTCGTTCCAGCGTCGTATTCGTGCGCCTGGTTCGTGAGCAGAGTCACGCAGGGTTTCGCGCCTTGCAGGGTCATGCATCAAGCTCTTCGACACGCGCCTTGCCCGATATCTCACGGCATCGGCAGCATGGGCGGCACAGACGAAAGGGCTCAGAATACGGTCCATGATCAAGCGGCTCGGCGGCTCATCTGACTGTCCAACGCTCCGCCGCGCCGCCTTCATATTGGATTTATGCAGCAGCCGCGTTACGTGGCTTGCGTAAGTCTTCAACATCTTCTTGCACAACGAGTCATGTAGATAAACCATGCGAATACGTACCGCGCCGCGCATCCGCAGATTGCTGGCCTTTCCTGCGGAAATCCGGAGCGCACGACAAGCGGGCACGTACCAGAGCCGTTCGCCGATGGGAGACTCCACTGCAGGCGAGCCTGCGTTGCGTAGATCAAGTGTGCCCATCCCGGCGTCTGAGGCGGAAGCATGCAAGCCATTCAAGTGGTGACTGCAGGAGTGCTGAGACTGACTTCGAGCTGACGCTTCTCGACATTTATTTTTAAGTATTGTCTTTTCCCTCGTTGCGTTCCAGCTTGCTGAACGGACGTTCCAGAGCTGACAGCGCGTGGTCAGTTGCTGTTCTGGTGGTTTCAGGAGTACAGCCGTTGATAAACTGAGTTGCTCACTGTAAGCAGCTCGACGACCCGCCGCTCGATTCATCCCAGACTTAGCAGCATCTTGCTTACCTGCGAAGTGCAGCGATCGAGGCGGCGCGATGGGGAAGTGGATGCACTTATCTGGTTGTTATGCCACCGCACATTGGAGCGGCGCACATTCTGACGCAGACTCTGGCTGGCCTAGGGAAGAAAAATCGATGCAGGCTTACATGGACGCGGCTCAGCAAGGCCTGCTGCGCCCGGCGAAATACCCGCTGTTGGACCGCGCTCCGCCACCTACAACGATCCCAGAAGCATTCTGCGAGGTCTGCTGATGTCCACGGCTCCCGACACACTAGGGAAATCGCCGTCATCGGTCCATACGCTCCAGAATTACGCCTCGCAGGTAAGCGAGGAAGGAGCCACCGCTCTTAATCTAGCTCCACTGTGGCGCAGAGGCCGGCACCTAGGGGCTCTCCTCGCGCGCACTTACAGGGCGCGTGAGCAGCCAGTCGGTTGCAGTATACTTCTCCTGCATTTGGCCCGTGTCTCTATGCCGCGGGTCGATAGCAGTCCGCCGCAGGAACTGCGCGCAACAGGAGTGTGTCGTCTGGCCACTACAGAGCAAAGTGCTGCGATCCCTGCCCTTGCTGAGGCTCCTTTGGAGGAGACCAGCCTGCCTTTGGAGCAGCAGGTAGTTCGGTTGCAGGCACTGCTTGAAGCTTCGCGGGCTGTGCACTCGACCATTGAGTTGCCGCGCGTGCTGGAGCAGGCTGCGCGCATTGCGGTCCTTGAGCTGGAGCTCGATGGTGCCTACTTTACGCAACCGTATGCCGGCTTCGGTCGCATACCAGCGGAGCCGGGTCTTGTTACGCCGGGTGCTGTCAACATCCCACTGCTCGCCCGCGATGGGTCTGTACTTTCCGAGTTCGTCCTGTTGCCTGGCGAAGGGCAGCAGCTTGCCCTCTACGAGCGAGATTTCCTGGAGGGGCTTGCGCTGCAGACGGCGCTCGCTGTCGAGAACGCGCTGCATCACCAGCGCCGTCTGGAGTGGGCGCGGCTGGAGCAGGATCTCGACGCCGCCCGGACTATCCAGCGAAGTCTGCTGCCGCAGACTCTCCCGATACTGCCGGGCTACTCGCTTGCTGCACGCTCCAGTGCCTGCTACCAGGTTGGCGGCGATTACCTTGACATTGTCTCGGACCGTGATGGGTCGCAGCTGATCGTGGTTGCCGACGTGGCCGGCAAGGGTCTGGCGTCTGCCATCGTGTGTACTTCGTTTCGCTCGGCCTTTCGCGCGCTTGCCCGCGAGGCGCTGCCGATGGAAGAGCTGGCCTGCCGGCTTGGTCAGCAGCACTGGGACGAGGGAGAAGAATCCCGTCGTCGCTATGTGACCGCAATCTTTATGCGGCTCCATCCTCGCTCGGGTGCTCTTGAGTTTGTCAACGCCGGGCACAACCCGGCGTGCTTGCTCGCTCCCGGGCTGGCTGCGCAAACCATCGCGGCAAGCGGGCCGCCACTCGGCCTGCTCCCAGGCTGCCGGTACAAAGCGGAGCGCGCCACGCTGGCGCCCGGCGGCAGAGTCTTGCTCTACACCGATGGCTTGACAGAGGTCTTTCAGCAAGAGGAAGAGTTTGGCAGCGACCGCCTTTTCGAAGCCCTCGCCAGCCTCGGTGACCGGTCGGCCGATGAGGCTCTGGCTGCAATCTGGACTACGCTTGCGGAGTTTTCCGGTGGGGCGCCCCAGGTGGATGACATGAGTGCTGTGGCCGTGTACCGGCTCGCGGGTAAAGAGGGAGCATAGGTATGGCAGCGGAGTCCGTAAAGGGCGGCAGCGTCGAGGTGCGCATTCCTTCGCGACTTGGATTCGAGAAAGTCGCGATGGGAACAGCAGGGAGCATGGCCAAGCTGATGGGCTTCAGCGACGACCGCGTCGAGGACCTGAAGACAGCTGTTGCCGAAGCCTGCATCAATGCGATGGAACACGGTAACCAGATGAACGCGTCGGTGCCTGTTGGGGTCGTGCTTTCCATGGACGCGAACGCGCTGGAGGTGAAGGTGATCGACGACGGAACAGGCATGCGTGCTGCACCTCCGGTGCCAGACATTGACCGCAAGATGAGTGGCGAGGAAGATCCTCGCGGCATGGGCATGTTTCTCATCCAGGCCCTGGTGGACGAGGCAGAGTGGGTGCCTAGTTCCGTCGAGGGGCAAAGCTTTGTCCGTCTTGTTATCCACTTAAATAGTGAATTGGAGAACTAAGTGCAAAGCCCCAACAAGGTGTCGCAAGTGGAACTCAAGAGTGCCCATGGCACTGCGGTGACAGCGTTGCGCTATGCCGGGGATATTTCTTCAGCGTCGAAGGAGCCAGTGCTGGGCACTTACCAGGCACTCGATAAGTCGAAGCATACGTCCCTGCTGCTTGACTTCGCGAAGGTGGACTACTTGAACTCCTCCGGCATTGCGCTTGTGATCCAGGTCCTGATGGAAGCAAGTAAGTCAGGGCAGACCGCTGCTATCTGCGGGCTTACGCCTCATTTTACCAAGGTGTTTACCATGGTTGGGATCGTCAAGTATGCCAAGCTCTATCAAGATGAAGCGGCAGCCCTGGCCGTGCTATGAGGCATCGCGTGCTCAGGCAGAGAGCAGCGCCTCGACCGGGGCTTTCCAGTCGAGCGTGATAATGGTGATGTCATCTTCCTGTCCATGCTTGTGCGCGGCAGCGGCAATTTGCGAGGCGGGCAGCTGGCTGATGGCCGAGGTGCGATCAAACCCGAACAACTCGCCGGTGCGCGAGCGAGCCTCAACCACGCCATCGGAGAGCAGGGTAAGCCGGGCCGTCTCAGGCAGCAGCAGCGTCACCTGCTCATACTCGATCTCCGGAACGAGTCCGAGCGGCAGCCCCGACTGCAACGCGATCTCGACTCCATTGAGATAGGGAGAGAGATGCCCGGCATTTGCCAGCGTAACAAACCCGTCGGGCGACAGCTTCAAGCACAGGCAGGTGATGAAACCTGCATTTTCCGTGCGAAGGGTAACCTGATTTAAGCGCTCGAGGGCCGCGGCCGGCTCGATATCTTCCTCTGACATGGAACGCAGCGCACCCACGGCGAGCGTACCCAGCATGGCTGCCTGCAGGCCTTTGCCACTCACATCTCCGATCGTCACCAGGATCGAGCCATCCGGACGCGGAAGTACCTGGCAGAAATCGCCACCTACCTCTTCTGCCGGGAGGTAAAGGATCTCGGTGTGCAGACCGCCAAGCGAAGGGATATCGACAGGCACCAGGCGATGCTGGATGTCATGGGCCGCCTGGAGCGCGGAGGCCATGCGCTGTTCCTCGCGGCTGGTCTCGGCGAAGCGGTGCACCAGGACGGCCAACAATCCGAGCAGCGAGATAGTGCCGCCTACGTCGCTAAGGCTGACGGCAAACGGTTCACGAAGCAGGAGTACTCCCGTAGTAAGCAGGGAAGAAGCATGCGGCACGTTCGCGTCCAAAAGCCAGTGTCCCAGGTTATCGAGACCGCTTGAAAGTGCGCCCACACAGTAGGGAAGCAGCAGGAGCTTTGCTGTGACAGCGCCCTTTCGCCAGCCAAGGACAAGATATCTCAGCAGCAGAATGTCGAGTGCCGCCGTGGCAAGAAAGTAAGTGCCATCTGCCCAGATCAGAGGAAGCCTCGACTGGATCAGCAGCACGGGTCCTGCTTCTGCAAGGACGCAAAGCGCGTTCGTCGCAAGTACGACCTTCCAGCCACGCACCTTGAGCGCACCCAGCAGAAACAGGGCCAAGGTCAGATTGCCGAGGAGATCGACGAGGATATACGCGTACAAAGACAGGAAATAATTCCACGCAAAATGCTGAGAGAGCAGGTGAATCGGCAGGCTGCATGCAGTGAGCGCCATGTTCGTTGCAAACCACAGGTAGTAGCCTTCGCGATGTAACCAGAAGAGTAGAAAGCTGGCAGCGCCGACAATGAGCACGATGATGGCCTCAGTGTATTGGGCTCCATAACTAAGCAGCGCGGCAGACTTGCCAAGCGAAAACTGGCGGAGCACGGTAGCGGCTTCGCCCGCGTAAGCCCGCCCCCGCAATCCGCTTGGAGTAATCCCCGCAAGCCGAGGCGCCTGCCACAAGCGAAGAGCGAACGTGATCTGTTGCGGCTTGTCGCCTGGATGCGTTGGCACGTCAAATACGCGAGCAGCGCTGGTGATGGTGCGCCCAGGCTGCGGCGGCAGGCTGCCCGTCTGCCCGATCAGCTCCCCGTTGGCAAACAACTGGTAGCTTCTGTCGATGCGTGGCAGCTGCATGACAAGAGGAGCCATGCTGGCCGGCACCAGCACGCGAAACCGAAACCAGGCCAGGCCCTGCTGCTCGGAGTAGCCCTGCGCATCCCAGTCGTCAGCAGGCTGCATGAGCTTCCAGCTGGAGTCGTCGAAGTTGGGCTGCGCCCACCTTGGGTCATCGCCGGGATGAAAGCGCCAGTCGACCGCAACGGGGGTAATCAGCTGGCGATGAGCTTCGAGGTCGAGCGCTGGACTCTGCCCCTGCGCCAACGAGCCGCAGCATAAAAGCAGCAAAACGAGAACAGTGGTAAGTCGCGCCTGAAAGTTTCGGTTCATGGTCAAGCAGAGTTAGACTCGCGCCCCAGTATCCACAATGTGCGCAACGAATACCAGCAAATAGAAAGGACTCTGGTGGCATGCAGGCGGGTCCCTGGACGAGCGTGCGTGTGGCTTGGCAGAAGGAGTCCCTACAGGGCATCAACAACGTACCTGGCTTGGTAAGCCGCGCGCTGCCAGGCTGTCCTTTCTAGCGTTGACGTTCAGGCGAGAGGACTTTTTTCGCCGGCTGCGAGATGAGATACCTGCGCCGGGCCATGAAGACAGTCTTTGCCGCCGTATCCAGAAGCGGAACCCAGGCTGCAATGGCAGCAGGAAAGGCAACGGTGTACCTGCAAAGAGACGATCTCGTCTGACCTCGCGATTCTTCTGGTGTGCCGTAGCTGAAATTACCTGTTCGTTTGCGGGGACAACGGAGCCTTTGGCGGGCAAGTGATCGCTCATCGCGAAGGACGTTGATTGACTCCGTGCGCCCGGCGTGGGTTCGTTGACAGATTAAGTGAACGAACTGGTCGCGCGGCCTGGTCGTTGCCCTTGGTGCCGGAGTCGATGGTTGCGCGTCCGGTTTATTTCGACGTGAGGAACCCAGTCTCTTCGCTTCAGACGGAGTATATGTAATAGTCCGGATTTACATCACGAGCGATCTGCGATGGCACTTAGTGCCTCAGGCACACGCCTGAACACGGTCAAACGCCTGGCGACGAATGCGGCGGCCAATTCTCCTCACTTCTGGAGCCCAATGGGTGAGCTCGGCCAGAACAGCTCGGCCGGATCAGCTAGCCGGATTAGGACGCTTCGGTCTGAATCCGCGCACGAAATTGGCAGTGCCAAAGTTGGGTGCCTGCTGACATTACCTTTGTACCGTCCGCGCCGGATCACTGCCGCACCACCTCTGAGGCACCTGCACCGCTTTTTCGGGAGCGATGCACACGGGTTCCACAAGCCCCGCGAGGCAAAACCCCTGCAAACAGCCAACTAGTACCAGTTTTCCTTGAAAAGCCAGTCAATTCTTAGGCTCATCTTCGCCGTTTGTTTGCACTTGCGGGGTTGGCTCGCGCTTCGTAGTCTGGGCAAGCGTTCAACACCAAGTCGCACACACAAGTTCCACTCTCTACAACGCATAACCGAGCTGGGCAAGAGCGCCGAGGGACTAAGTCGATGTAACCAGGCCAGCTAATTTCTTCAGGGAGAGTCTCCCTTGAAGAAAGCGCTGCGAGGTTGCCGAGCTTATGCATTGCGGCTAAAGCCTGCTCTCCGCATGCTTGTCCGGGGCCACGCGGAGCCGGGCAGGAAAGCGGCACCGTGTACCGGATAGTTAGTGCCACGGCGAAATTCTATGTCGTTGCCTGGTTAGTCCTTTGCGCGCGGAAGCCCTTTCCTGGCCTGGAAACGGCACCAAGCGCCGAACCAGCTGCGGACCACGGAAGCCTTCGCAGGCTGGCGGCGCCCCCGCTCGCTTTGCCAACAGAACGACGCTCAGGACCCGCCTACCAGCGGGCGAGCGAGAAGGAAGATGGATGCGCCCCAGGAAAGTAATTCTTTGTGTCGATAGCAATGAGCAGAGTTCTTCGATTCGCAAATTTATGCTTGAGACCCGCGGGTACCGTGTGGTGTGCGCAGCAAGCGCGACCGCAGCCCTGGAGAGGTTTGAAGCCGGCGGCATTGACCTGGTACTGAGCGAGCTGATGATGCCGGGCATGGATGGCAACGAGATGGTCCGCCGCATGAAGCAGCAGGCGCCTGAAGTTCCCATGCTGCTGGTCAGCGGGACGGTGAAAGACTTTGCACGCGCGGATGCGGCGGATGCTTTCCTGCCCAAGGGCGCGGTGAATCCGCTGGAGCTCCTGGAGCGCATTCGGATGCTGATGGTGCGCAAGCGCGGACCGAAGCGCCAGGCTCCTGCGCAGGGGGGCTTCCAGCCGGCGTACGCGTCCTAGTGCCCGCTGGCCAACGCTTACTCGCGCGGCGCGCAGTAAGGCGCGGCGTCTACCGGCAAGCGGCGCATTGGCAAGTGTCGCGGCCGGCACTCTCTCGGCGGGAGAGCTAACTCGACCGCCTCAAGGTAGAATCGGCCTGTGCAACCGATGATTGCGGCAGAGAACCTGGGCAAGACGTACCGGGCCGGCAAGGTAGATGTACCGGCCCTCCGTGGAGTGTTTTTTGCGGTGGAGCCGGGCGAGTTCGTCTCGATCGTGGGCCCGTCCGGCAGCGGCAAATCAACGCTCTTCTACATCCTGGGCGGGCTGACGCGCGCCAGCTCAGGGCGAGTCCTGATCGATGGCGTTGACTTTGCCCAACTCTCCGATGCCGAACGCACGCGCATGCGCAAGACCAAGATCGGCTTCGTCTTCCAGAAGTTCAACCTGATGCCGACCCTCTCGGCAATGGCCAATATCGAGATCGCCTACGATATCTCGGGCGCGAAGGAGCCGCTGGATCGCAGGCGGCTGGACCACCTGAGCGAGATGCTCGGGATCGCAGGGCGCCTCCAGCATCGGCCTTCCGAGCTATCCGGTGGCGAGCAGCAGCGGGTTGCGATCGCACGGGCACTCATCACCAATCCGGCGATCATCCTGGCCGACGAGCCGACCGGCAACCTGGACACGAAGAACTCTGACGTGGTGCTCGAGATGCTGCGCCACGCGAACAAGGAGTACCGGCAGACAGTGCTGATGATCACGCACAATCCCGAGGCGGCGCAGATCGCGGATCGCATCCTGCACATGCGCGATGGCGAGATGGTGCGGGTGGAGTCCCCGGCGAGGGCGGCTGCAACAGCCAAGTCTTAGTTTGCGCGCAGCTTACCCCCGGCTCGACTTAGCGTTGTGGAGGGTCCTGGTGCACCCCGGGAGTGCCACCCTCTTTCCCCGGCTTTTCCTTGCCATGTAGACCTCGTGTGCCTGGAGGCTCCAGCGTGCAGGTACGTGCGCATGCTTCCTTGACGGAGGTGAGGGAGTCCACGTGGAGGGTATCCGGATGCAAGCCTGCCGCATCTGTCACAAGACCTTTAAATGTCGCAGTGTGATCGCTGCTTCTGCTGGCATCGTATTTGCCCTCCAGCAGAAGGCAGCGATCAGTAGTAGCAAGCACGTATGCGTCGGCAACTCCGGAGAGGGGAGTGACGCAGCCGGTGTAGGTTGAGGGTGATTTTGCAGCAGTCGACTGTTGGGCTCCGCCGCTGGCCACCCCAAGAGCAACAGCCCCAGCGATGGTCAATGAGAGTCGCTTGATTCTCATGAAAGAGCATCCGATCCGGCAGGTCTTGCCGCCACCTGCGCTATCTGCTTATGGAGGAGCAGCAAGATGCCTTGTGTAGTCAGCAAAAAAAGTATCCCACTGAATGCCAGAAAGAAGGCTGGCGTAAAGTAACCTTTCACTTCTAGCAGCAGAAGGCTGACGCCAGTCAAGAGGAGGAACAGGAACGCATTCCAGCCTAACGCCTGTTGTTCCGTCAAGTCTTTGTGGGTTCTAGCCCATATCTCAATCCCGCATGTTCCAGCGACGAAGAGAATGAGCAATGCCAGATCCAGGTTGCGAGCCTGCTGCACGTAGCTTTTGTCGAGTAAGGCCTCAATGTAGCTTGCCTGCAGGTCTACGCCGTATCGATCTTGGCCTGGAAATGAACGTTTGTCCGACTCGACGTGTTCTCCTATAACGAGCGTCTTTCCTCTGAAACTTGTAAAGTCAGCTCCGCTGCGAGAGGCTTGTAAACAATCGAGCGAACGATAAATCCGTTTTGCTTCTGCCTGGTTTCCGCACAGGATGTCCATAGCTCCAAAGCTGGGTATTGGCCGCCCAGAAAAACGGGCGAATGGATGTTCGTAGTTTTTCGCCATCGCCCAAAGTTCCGATGAGTCTGGACTCGATGGGTCTAGAAGACGAGGTTCCATGCGCTGAGCCGCTTGCAACGAGAAGCTATCAGTTTGTTGACCGGCACTCTCGCCATCCCCCTGCAGCTTGCCTAAAGCCGTATCAGACGCGAAGACCCACCATCTCAGAGGGATCTTCAAGGTGTTTTCATTCAGGCGTGTTACGCCTCCCTGTACCAGGTGGGGTTCTCGAAGTTTTGCTACTCGGTTGAAGTCGAACGCTGGCGTTTGAACCAGACAGTCGGTATCTTTGCCGACCACATCGCTTCTTTCCTGTGTAGCTTGACCAACGACAAGCTGGATACCGCCTTGTGTGGACGCGTTGCTGATGGCATTGATGAACTTCTCATTCGATTTTTGATCCTGACATGAGCCAGCCGAGTAGAATTTGTCAATTGCTATCACCTTAGGATGAAAGTGTCCTAGCGATTTGAGCAGGGCGGCCATGAATACGCGTCCTTCGCAGGTGTTGGTTGTGACAGCCAGAGGTTCGGCGGGTGGCCTAATGGTGATCTCTGCGACCCTTGGAGAAGGCGGTGTGTCGGTCCTCCACTGCATCAATGGCTCATAAAGCTTGTCCATTAGGTTGTTGTGCGTTTGCTCTTGAAGGCCGCACCCTCCTGCTATCGAGGGAAGAGAGCTGGAACTGCTCAGGCTTACGAAGATGTAAGCGCAAACGATCAGAAGGACCTTAAAAGCTGCGTAGAACGGTCTGCGAAATCTGTTTGCATCGGCGTTAGCTTTGGGGGTCGCCGGCTGTGACGGACTTCCGCCCGATGCAGGGATTCCGCTCCCGAGGATCATCACGGGCGAAACGATGATCTGCCAGCGCAATCCTTTGTCAAAGTTCCGCCGCCTTCTCCTCATCACCGCACCAGGCTCGCCGTTGTCATTGGAGCAACTGCCGCGCCCAAGGCGAAGTCGGCATGATCATCGCTGCGGCTCATCACCGGAGTCTGGTGGCGGTTGTAAATACGGTAATCTGCGTCGACACGCGCCGAGACCTGCTTCTGTACGGAGGCGAAGATGAGGCTGAGTGGCTGGTCTGGGTGATCGTGCAGGGCCTGAACCAGGAAGTATGTGAAATATCCGTGCTGGAGCGCCTTGCTCTCAAGCGACTCCTGGTCGCTGCTGCTGGCTGCAAAGATGACGCGCCCGGCGCCCTGCCGAATCTGGTCCAGGGCGCTCTTGGAGACCGCTGCATTGGCCACTCCCGGCGCGAGCAGCTTGCCCCCGGCTGCTGCCGCGCCGCCACTGTAGCAGGTGTCGATAAAGACAGCCGTGCGGCGGGATTTCAGGCGCGAGGCTATGTCAGTCGCGAACTCGGCCATAGGCAGCGCGGTCGAGTAGAGCGTGTCGGGGTTCTGCTCCTTACCAACTTCGGTGTCATGCGTAACGATGTAGTTTGAACCTGCCGTGTCCATGTCACGGGAAGACCCGTGGCTGGCGATATAGATCACCGCCAAGTCTTCCGGTGCGGCGCTGCGGGCGAGCCAGTTCATGCCCTCTTTAATCCCCCGAAGTGTCGCTTCCCCATCCTTAAGCAGGCGCACGTTCTCCGGGCTAAAACCGCCGCCGTTCCTGGTGTCCAAAAGCGCATCGCGAAAGGCAGTGGCATCGCTGGTAGAAAACTCAAGCGGATGGATATTTGTGTCCTGGAATTCGCCGATGCCAACCACAAGTGCCCAGCGCCTTTGTATGGGACCAAGGGGCTTAGACTCCTTTGGCGCGGCCAGGATGAAAGGGTTTATACCCTGCACAAGCGCATCGGAAGGAAACATCTTAGCCTTGCGCAACGCAAACTCGGACTGCGGCTTGTGGTTGAGCTTTTCTTCGACCAGGGACCGGTAGTACCAGGCCTCCCCGGACTCACCGCACAGATCGATTGCGCGCTTGAGGTGTTCGTCGGCGTCCGCAATCTCGTTGCGTGAGCTGTCTGCCTTGAGGAGTTCCAGCGCCTGGACGACCATGTCCTTCCCGGCGCCGCAGTTTTCGCCCGGAGCCCCCAGGAGCATCGCTCGGCTGCGAGTTTGTGGCACAGCGTGGCTGGACAAGAGCCGACTGCTGCCGGCGCCGGACGGGATGAGCACACACACGGCAGCCAGCGCCGTCAGCCATACGCGTCGAAGGGAGATATGCATGGCTCGAGGGTCGCCTTTAGCTTGGTTGAAAGTGCGTTCGCATTTCCCGTGCCCGGGCCGGGCTGGGCCAGCGCAGCCGAGTTTGTGCAGCTGCGCCAGTTAGCAAGCCTCTACCAAGGCAATCTACTGTTGCGGAACTGGCGCAGCGGTGCTCTTGGTCGCCCTCTGCCGCGTGGCCGGCGGCTTGCCGGCAGCCACGGGTCCGGCAGCTGCCCGCTGTGTCGGGGGCGCCTCGCCGGGAGACGCACCCTTGGCGGCACGCTGCTTCATGGCCATGATGATGGGCGATTTGACCCCTGCGCGGGTGAGCTTGATCTGGCCGCTCGAGCTTAGATCAAAGTCGACCTTGTTTGCGTCGCGGATGTTCTCCAGAATCAGGGCAGAATCCATCTGTGCCTGCACCATGGCGACAATATCGTCGTTGCTCACCGGAGGCTCATCCTTGGCCTTCTGCTCCGGGGTGGGCGGCGGGGTCGGCTTGGCCGGCATATAGTGCTCGAGAGCTGCCTTGATGCGGTTCTGCGGTTCAAGGAAGTAGCTTTCCTCCGGCCGGTCGGTGATCGCCTTCCCGTAGTCGAGGCTGGCCTCCTGGAGGTACTTAATCGCCGACTTCGCATCCTGGGCTGCATAGCCCAATGCTTCGTTGGCGACACCGATGTTGTAGATTCGGTACGCTTCCACGCGTGGATCTTCAGCTGGAGACACGGTTTCGAGCGCCTCCAGATCGCGGGTCCACAGGGAGGTCTTCGCGAGCTTGTTCGCCTGGTCCACGGTCTTGCCGACGGCGAGGGCGGCCTCGACGGTCTCCGTCGTCGTGACCAGGTAGCTGGCGACTTGCTTGGCTACGTCGTCCACCATGGCATTTTCCGCGTCGAGGGTGGAGTTGACGGGCTTGCTCGCGCCGTTGCCACCAGGCTTGTGCAGCAGGTCGTGAAATGTGATCTTGTCGAACTGGCTGGACGAGCCGACGGCTTGCGATACCTGTTTATCGACTTTGCCAGAGGCGACCAAGCGCCGCGTGCGCACCTCCGTGATGTGGAAGACGGCCTGAAGCGCGCCAGAGATAGTTTGCGTGGTCACTTTATTTTCCGTGCTTTTGGTGATCGCGGGCGTTTTGTAGGCGGTGATCTGGCAGTCTACGACAAGGTCCGGGCTGTTGCCTCCCACCTGGACGCCCGAGCCCTCCTTGGTGAGCAGGTTCTCGATGGCGCTGCGGAGTTCCACTGCAGCCGCCGGCGCTCTTGGGTCAGGAGCAACCTGGACGGAAATGGACTTCCCGCTCACATCCATCACAGGGGGAAGACGTCGCTGCAAGCTGACCTGCTGGCGCCCGTAAAAGGGACCGAAGGAGAGTTTCTCGCCGGTGTCAGCCAGAGCAGGGCGGACACAAGTGGACGCCTGCGTGAAGAAGACAAGGGCACACAGGGCAGGAAACGTACGGCCAAGAGGAGACGGCATAAGGCCTCAGGTGCGGTTGCGCCGCGGGGGTGAAGCAGACCATGGAAGCCAGGCTGGCGAGCAAGAACCAACTGGTGACGCACTAGAGCAATCAGTCTCCCAGCAGTTCCTCACCGCGTTGCTGCGTTGGAGACAGTGTGGCCGAAGATTTCAGCTCAAAAATGAGAAGACCTTCAGCGTGGGCAGGATTATAGGACGGGTGCTAAGGGTGAGCAAGATCTTTGTGTCAAAGTTGTACACGCAGCTGGCAGGTGTGCTACGAGGACTGCCGCCGTTGCATGAGAGATGAGAACTCGCCTCCACACCGGCGGCTGCGGGCGCGTGAGTTGACCCTTCTATCCCGCTCCGATAAACTCAGTCTCGTACCAAGCGGGAGTAGCTCAGTGGTAGAGCATCGCCTTGCCAAGGCGAGGGTCGCGGGTTCAAGTCCCGTCTCCCGCTCCAGTCGCGCTCGCGGCCGCTCGGGCTGCGGTGTCGATTTGGGTAAGACCCTCCGGTGCAGCCTGCGCCGAGTGTAAGGACGTGGCGCGGTACCCAAGTGGTAAGGGAGAGGTCTGCAAAACCTTTATGCGCCGGTTCGATCCCGGCCCGCGCCTCCAGCCTCAGCCTTCATGTATCTCAGCCTCTTTCCCCTCGCGCACGGCTTGCCTTGATTCTAAAGCCAGCGGCACGCATGACGGAGGTAGCAGGGATCGCCAGCCTGCGCAACAAGATCAGCAGGAACCCGCCAAATTGCAGCGGCGGAGCCCGCAGCGCTTCGACTCTGATCAGGGTTGGCCTGCAGAGCCCGTTCAACGTGCAGGAGGAAGCGCATGCCCGTACAGGCTGCTGGTGCCTGCCGCCCTGTGTGTGCATCTAGACAGACGTGACTGCGAAAGCGTTCGACAACATGATGCCCGCCACGCACTCGGAAGAGGGTCCGAAGACCGCACGGGCTTCGTCCCTGCCTCCTTCCTGGATCAATGCGCGCGGGGCACAGGATCGCCTGTGGGCCAGCCTCAAGCAGGCGCGCCGCTCGCTCCTGATCTGTGACTATGATGGAACGCTTGCGCCCTTCAAGGCGGACAAGATGCTCGCAACGCCCTACCCTGGCGTCGCAGAGCGACTTGAGGCCCTGGCGGAGCTTCCATATGCAACGCTCGCGCTGGTCTCCGGGCGCCCCGTAGCCGAGCTGATTACCCTCTTCCCGCTTGCCTCGCGGCTAGAGCTCTACGGCTCGCACGGGCGGGAGCATCGAAGCGTGAACGGCGTCTATGCAACAGCAGACGTAAACCCGCAGGTGCAGGGGGCGCTCGACCAGGCTGCGGCTGTACTTGAGGAGGCAGGCTATCGTGGGGCGCTCGAGCGGAAGGCCGGGAGCCTCGCGGTGCACTGGCGCAATCTGTCAGCGGTCGAGCAGACAAAGCTGGCCGGGGTGGCGCACGGTGTCTTTGATGAGCAGGCCAGGGTGTCGGGCGTCGCTGTGCTGCCGTTCGAGTCTGGGGTAGAGCTGCGGGCAAGTGATCAGACCAAGGCACACGCAGTAGAGCGTTTGCTCGCGGACCTAGACTCAGGAGAACAGGGCGACCCAGGTGGTGCGGTGACCGCTTACATGGGCGACGACACGACCGACGAGGATGCCTTTGCAGCGCTTGGTACGCGTGGCACAAGCCTGCTTGTACGCGAAGAGCCGCGCGCTTCACAGGCACAGTTCTGGCTGCGTCCGCCGGCGCAACTTATCGGCTTTCTGGATGACTGGCTGCGCGCGGCGCGTAAGGGACGGACGTAACCAAGGGCTGAAACGCCTGTGCAGCTTGGCTGAAGGGTGACTGGTAACTGAACATCCGGGCGTCCTACACTAGAGCCTGGAGAGTATGGTCGAAAGAGACCCGCAGATCCCTGGCTTCGCCGAGGATGACAGGCTTGCCCCAGGATGAGGGCGTCGTTTCGGGCCGACAGCCTTCGTTTCGGGCTCACGGCGTTCACCTGCGACAGTTGCAGGATGATCCGGGTTTACAAGAAAAGGTGCCGCGATTTCATGAGAGGCTTCCTGCACGACACGAATCATGAATCACTATGAATAAGGAATTGGTGATTGTTTCCAACCGCCTGCCACTCTCCTTTGAAAAAGAAGGGAGCGACCTGCGTATCAAGGCTTCAAGCGGTGGGCTGGTAACAGCCCTGCAGCCGCTGTTGCAGCAGCATGGGGGCATCTGGGTGGGGAGCGCCGGGACCGAGCCGGACCCGCGTATCGCCGAGGAGTTGGCCGAGCTCTCGCGCGAGCACCACTACCGGTATGAACCGGTCTTCCTGACCCAGGAGGAGCACACCAAGTTTTACGAGGGCTTTTCCAACGAGATTGTCTGGCCGCTCTTCCACGACCTGCAGTCGCGCTGCAATTTTGATCCGAGCTACTGGGAGTTCTACCTCAGCGTCAACCGCAAGTTCGCCGAGTGCGCTGCCTCGGCTGCGAAGAAAAACTCGCTGATCTGGATCAATGACTACCAGTTGATGCAGGTTGCGCCGGTTCTCCGGCGCAAGATGCCCAAGGCCAAGCTCGCCTTCTTCCTCCATATTCCCTTTCCGCCGCCCGATATCTTCGAAAAGCTGCCCTGGCGCGAGGCCGTCCTCGAGGGGCTGCTGGCGCATAACGTGGTGGGGCTGCAGACCGCTCGCGACCAGCGCAACCTGGTAGCCTGCCTGCGCGCTTTTATGCCCAAGCTTGAGATAAGCCGGGTGGGCGAGATGCGGGTCGTGCGCGACGGGACCCATGAGACCACACGCGAGACCATGATCGGCGCGTTTCCTATCAGCATTGACTTCGCCGACTTTGCTGAGGGCGCCGATACCGATGATGTGCGACGCCGCAACACAGAGTTGCGGGCACACTTCGGCGAGGTCACGACGATTCTCGGTATTGATCGGCTCGATTACACCAAGGGCATCCCGGAGCGGATCAAGGCCTTCGGACTCTTTCTGCGAACGCACCCGAACTTCCGCCGCCGTACCTGCCTGGTGCAGATCGTGGTGCCGAGCCGGGAGACTATTCCCGGCTACCAGGCGTTAAAGTCCGAGATCGAGCGTCTGGTGTCGATGGTCAACGGCGAGTTTGCCGAGCCCGGCTGGGTGCCGATCAACTATATACACCGCGCGCTGCCGCGGACTGAACTGCTGGCGCTCTACCGGACTTCACGGGTGGCACTGGTCACGCCGCTCAAGGACGGGATGAACCTGGTGGCGAAGGAGTACTGTGCCTGCCGGCTCAAGAACGATGGCGTGCTGATCCTCAGTGAGTTCGCCGGGGCTGCGCCGGAGCTGAAAACAGGCGCGATCCTGGTCAATCCGTACGACCAGAGCGCAGTAGCCGAGGCGCTGGCCGAGGCTGTGAGCATGGACCCGGCCGAGCAGCGCCGGCGGATGCTACGGCTTCGCAGCCAGGTGCGCCGGGCTGACCTGCATGCGTGGCTGGAAACCTTTATGCGTGTGACCGAAGGAGAGATGACCGGCGCCGCGGGTGAGCGCTCTGCCTGAGGTACTGGGCGCCGAGGTGGTCCAGGCCGGCCCGCCGCCCACGGCTGTGTCAAGACCGCTGCTGAGCGACAGCTACATCTTCCACTGGGAGCTGCAGTCCTTCCGCACCGACCTGTTCTTCATCATTGCGGTAGCCATCTGCCTGGGTGCAGGTCTTGCGGCAGGGCACCCGGCGGCCGGCATGATCGCCGCCAGTGGCGCCATGACGGCCGGCTTCGGGTCCAAGCAAAGCATTGATGGCACCCCGCTCCTGCCGATGATGTTCATCTCGGTCAGCATGGCGTTCGCCACGTTTGTCGGCATGGTCGCAGGCCATGAGAACTCCTGGCTGGTGGTGATCGCGTCGGTCTTCGGATTCGGCTACGGCATGCTGTCAGACCGGCCGGCGGGCTACGGCTGGGTAGGGCAGCAGACGGTCGTCACGCTGCTGGTCGCGTCTGCCTTTCCATTTTCGCCACGGGCGGCGGCGGTACGCGCGGCACTGATCTTCGCGGGCGGCATCGTGCAGCTACTCTGCGCGGCGCTCATGCTGAGAGCAGTGCGCGAGCTGCGGGGCCACCTGGTCGACGTAGCCCGCTTTGTTCGCGATGAGGAAGCAGCGTTGCGCGGAACCTACCTGGCCGCAGTGCTCTCGCTCAAGCAGAGGCGCATCCGCGGCTCGGCCCTGCCCTATGCGGTGCGGCTTGCGGTGGTGCTCGCGGTAAGCACGGAGGTGTATCGGCGGCTGCACTTTGCCAGCGGCTACTGGATCCCGATGACGGCCCTGCTGGTGCTGCGCCCGGGCATCGTGGACACGGCAAACCGTGCCGTGGCCCGAATGGTCGGTACCCTGGCCGGCGCGGCGCTCGCGAGCATGTTCCTGGTGTACGTGCACCCGGCGCCGCTCGGACTGGCTGCCCTGGTGGTGCTCTTCGCCTGGCTCTCCTACAGCACACTGAACGTGAACTACGCCTTGTTCAGCGTCTCGCTCACGTCGTACATCGTGTTCCTGCTCTCCCTGGCTGACATTCCGGGCAAGGAGATCGCGCATCGCCGGGTCATTTGCACCTTCCTCGGGGGCTCACTCGCGCTGGCTGTCCGCCTGCTGGTCCTGCGGCATCGCCGCTCGGTTGATCGGCGCGAACTCGCGAGCGCGCCTGCACCCATCCGCTGACTGGCTGGAGCGGCAAACGTGAAGCCTCGGCGAGCCGGGTGCATCTCAACCAGAGACAGCCCGAGCTGCCTTAAAGGCCGGGCGCACGGAGGCAAATCGCTTGGCGCAAAATGACGACCAGCACGACAATGAAGCCCATCACGGTGGGCATGGCAGTCCCCGCGAGCCTGAGACACTGCTGATCGCGCACATCACCGCGCACCTGCTAACCGGCGAAAGCTTTGAGCTCTACCCGTTTGTCGACCCGCACGACGTAAAGGGTAAGGTGTCTGAGTTGGTTGAGGGCTGGGCAAGCTCTGGCTTCCTGCTACGCGGCTCGCGGATGTTCCCCTGGCACCAGGTGCGCCTGCTTGAGGCCACCTCGGTTGAAGAGATCACGCGCCAGGAAGCTCAGCAGCGGCTGCTCGCCTGGAAGGCTGAAGACCAGGCGAAGGCAGTCCAGTCGTTCTGGAAGACCAAGCACGAGCAGGACAAGAAGAAGCAGGATGAGCAGA
>CAZZYO010000003.1:0-6248 GCA_964658255.1 Candidatus Babeliales bacterium | reverse complement strand
CAAGAAAAACACCCGGAAGGAAATTGAGGAAGCGAGCGGATGAGAAGGCAAGCCTGCGAAAGAACGTGGAATGGAATACGAGTGGAGAATTTAGATGGATCTGGAGCAGGGCAGAAGCAGGATGAGCAGAAGCAGGGCTAAAGTCGCTAGCTATTCCTGGTGTCGAGCAAGGTAGCCTACTGTTTTCCATACCGGATACAGATTTTGCGAGCGGAGCACGCGACTTCCTAAGGTAACTCCTTCTCCCTGAACGAAGCCCCGTTTGGACTTCCAATTGCATCCTCTCGGTGAAAGAGCCGGTACCGCCTGCACTCGATCATGGCGCTGCCGGCCTCACACCAGGAGTCCCATACGTGATCCGTGCGCCTCGTTTCGTATCAAAGCGCTTTCCTCATGCGCCTTACGCCGCCCTAGCAACCGCGACCATGGCGACTGTTCTTTTTGTGGCTCCGGGCGGAGCAAGCGCCCAGGAGACCGGCAACATCTCTGGAACAGTGACCGACGTCAGTGGCGCTGCAGTAGCCGGCGCGACGGTCACCGCGCGGAACCTCGGTACGAACGCTATCCGTACCGAGACCACAGCCCCAAGCGGAAGCTATACCTTTACCAACTTGCAGCCGGCTTCCTATGAGATCAGCGTGCCCCCGATCGCGGGCTTTAGCGCCTACAAGCAGAATGCAGAGGTCACCGTCGGCGGACGCCTGACGCTCGACGTGCACCTGTCAGCGACAGCCAACACGACGACAGTTGAGGTGACAGACCAGGGTGGCGCACAGGTCAACACGCAGACCCAGGAGCTCTCCCAGGTTGTGAGCCAGGCGCAGGTATCGCAGCTGCCTTCCCTCACGCGGAACCCGTATGACTTCGTCCAGATTTCAGGCAACATCTCTTCCGGGGATGCGGGTTCAAATAACCTGTCACAGAACGCCACCACTCGAGGCGTCGGCTTTAATCTGAACGGCCAGCGGTCCTCCGGAACCGAGATACTGCTTGATGGTGTTGAGAATATCTCGGTATTTGGCGATGCAGTCGGCATTGTGGTTCCGCTCGATGGCGTGCAGGAGTTCCGCGTCATCACGTCAAACTTCGAGCCCCAGTACGGACGAGCCTCGGGCGGCGTCGTCAACGTGACAAGCAAGACCGGCACCAACAGTTTCCATGGCACGGCGTACGAGTTTAACCGCTTGTCTGACTACACGTCGAACACGGTCACGAATGCGCAGGAAGGGCTCCCCAAGGGTACCTACACTCGTAACCAGTTTGGCTACGAGGTAGGCGGCCCGATTAAGCGGGACAAGCTCTTCTTCATGGAGTCGACCGAGTGGACCCGGGTGCGGAGCGCCGCCAGCCTGATCGGCGCCGTGCCTACGCCGCAGTTCCTGGCTACGGCTGCTCCGAACATTCAGTCATTCTTCTCTACCTACGGGACCAATGCGCCTACCTCGACGAGCGTAGTGACTAACACGCAACTAGGACAGGGCACCCCGGTCTACGCCAACCTGGCGCCCGACTTCCCGATCTTTCAGAACATTAGCTATCACGCGCCAGCAGACGCTGGCGGCTCCGAGCCGCAGAACCTCTACAACATCATTGGCCGGGTTGACTACAATCTCTCGGCCAAGTCGCAGCTCTTCTTCCGCTATGTGGACTACAACCAGGTCCAGCAGAGTGGCGCCGCATTTGCCTCGGCTTACTCGCAGTATGACGTAGGCTTCACCAACAAGAGCCAGGCTTACCTGCTTGACTTCTCCCATGAGTTCAACGCCAAGCTGACGACCATCTCGAAGGCCAGCTTTTCGCGCTTCAACCAGAGCAACCAGTACAACAGCGCGCTGCAGAACGTGCCGACACTGTTCAACTCTGTAAATGCAGTGATCCCGGGAACCAACGAATATATCAATCTGCCGGGTTTCTACAACACCAACCCTGCAAATGGCGGCCTGCCCTACGGTGGCCCGCAGAATACGGTGCAACTGAACCAGGACCTCAGCTACGTGACCGGCAAGCACGCCATGCAGTTCGGCGGGCAGATTCTCTATATCCAGGACAACAATGCCTACGGCGCATATGCGCAGGCCGGCGAACAGCTGGGCAAGAACCTTACCTCCGGCTTGCTGGCACTGCAAAGCGGCGATCTCTTCGAGTTTGAAGCGGCCGTCAATCCGAATGGCGCGCTGCCTTGCGTACGCAACCCTTACACCGGCACGCTCGAGCAAACAAATGCCTGCTCGATCACTCTGCCCGCGTCTTCGCCCAGCTTTGCACGCTCTGAGCGCTTCCATGACTGGGCTGTCTACGCTCAGGACCAGTACAAGGTCACCTCGAAATTCACGGCCAACTACGGCGTGCGGTACGAGTACTTTGGCGTGCAGCACAACGACAAATCTAGCCTGGATTCAAACTTCTACTTTGGCGGCAACGTCGGCGATCTCACCACCCCGCAGAACATCCGGCAGGGCAATGTTTTGACTGTTCCCCAGAGAAGTGGCGGGCTCTGGAAGCCGCAGTACGGCACCGTTTCGCCGCGTGTCGGCTTTGCTTACGACCTCTTCGGCAACGGTAAGGCGTCGATCCGCGGCGGCTTCGGCATCAGCTACGAGCGCAACTTTGGCAACGTGACGTTTAACCTGATCCAAAACCCACCGAATTATGCGGTCGTAGTCGTTAATAACGTGCAGGTGACGAACTCCAACGCAGGCCCACTGGGCGCGGCGTCCGGTAGCGTACCGCTTCCGCCGACCAGCCTGCGCAACGTAAGTCAGAACATCCGCACTGCGCAGACACAGTTCTGGTCGCTTTCTAACGATTACCAGGTCGCGCCGAACAATGTAATCTCGACAACCTATACCGGCTCGCGCGGTCTTCACCTCTACGACATCAAAAACTACAACGGACTTGGCAGTGGCAATGCTTTGCTGGGCGACCCGGTCACCGATCCTGAAGGTTCCGTCAACCAGACCACCGGGGGGATTAACCAGGCTCTGACCAGACTGAATCCGCAGTACTCCAACATCAACAACCGCGGATCCAACGGCGACTCCTACTACCAGGCAGTGAACGTACAGTTCCAGAGTTCCGACATCCGCCACCTGGGGCTGTCGCTGGTTGCGAACTACACGTTTGCTCACGAGACTGACGATCTGTCGACCACCTTCTCCGAGTCGAGCAATGCGTTCTCACTCGGCTACACCAACCCCTTCAATCCGTCGCTGGATCATGGCAATGGCGACTTCGACATCCGTCACCGGTTCGTCGTAGCTCCGATCTACCGGACGCCCTATTTCGCTGGCCGTCACGGCTTGCTTGCTGAAGCGCTCGGTGGCTACCAGGTCACCGGTATCTACCAACTTCACACTGGTACGCCATTTACCTTCTTCGACAGCACCAACAATGCTTCCGCTTACAACGTCGCGCGGTACACGCCTACGACTCCGATTACGCAGCATACATACAAGAGCATTCCCAGCGGTCAAAACGGCGGGGGCGCGAACAGCTACGTTCTAGGAACATTGCCGGCAGCGAACTCGTTTGGGAATCCTAATCTGCCTGGTCCGTCGTCCGGCAACGGCAACGGCGCTTCCGATTGGGGGCCTTTCCCAGCAAACATGACCGCTCGCAACTCGTTTCGGGGGCCGGGTGAGTGGGGCTTTGACGCGGCGCTGAGCAAATCCTTTCCCATTAAAGAAGGGATCAGCCTGGAGCTCAGAGCAGAAGGCTTCAATATTCTTAACCATCACAACCTCTTCCTGCAGGAAGCCAATAATGACGTCGCAGTGTTTTCTCCAGGCAATCCTGAAGTGACCGCTTCCAAAGGTGGCATTGGGTCGAACGGTGGGGCCAACGACGAACGTCGGTTCGGGCAGTTTGCTGCGAAGGTCAACTTCTAGGCTGCTTCCTTTACCGCGCAGCAAACAAAGAGGAGATCGCTTCGGCGGTCTCCTCTTTGTTTGTACTCCGTCCTTCACTGGGCTTGGCCGTGCTGGGTCGTATCGGCGTTCGGAACGGGAAAGCAGATTGTGAGCAGTCCGCCGTACAAGCGCCCGGAAACAACTAGAGCCGGATGTTGACCAGGTCCTCTGCTGCCGCCACGCCCGGATGGTGATTGCTCAGGGTCTGCGGGGCGCGCCAGTGATCGATGTAGCTGATCTGGTGCACGCAGCTGATGGTGCAATGCGGCGCGCAGCCTTTTTCGGTCACAAACTCGCGGCGAAGGTCGGCGGTGGTGTACTCGGCGAGCGGCACAGCCGGGTAGCCGCGCTTTTGTGAGCAGTAGTGCACCAGCCCGTTCTCGCAGACGTACAGGTACCGCGAGCCGGCGCGGCAACGCCAGTTGTTCGGCTCGGCGTTTGCGATAGCCTCCTGAAACTTGTTGAAGCGGGAGTAGTTCTTCTTGTCCCAGCCGCGCATTTCAAAGTAGACGCGACGCTCTTCGCCGCCCAACGGCTTGAGCTGCCCGTCCCCGTCATGGATGATACCGATCGTCGAGGTAAAGCCGAGCTCGATTGCCCGGCGGCCGACCGTGATCGCGTCCTGCGGGTTGGCGATGCCGCCACCGACGACGGAGTTGATGTTGACGTGGAACTCGGCGTGTTCGGCCAGCATTTCGAGTTTCTTGTCGAGCACCTTCAGCGACTTCTTCGACGTCTCGTCGGGCATGACATTGTCGATCGAGATCTGCATGTGATCAAGCCCCGCGCGGTTGAGCCGCTCAATGCGCTCCGGCATCAGCAGGTAGCCGTTGGTGATCATGCCGGCGATCCTGCCGTGGCGGCGGATGCGAGCGATGACCTGGTCAAGGTCAGGATGTGTCAGGGGCTCGCCACCGGAGATGGTGATGATGGAGGTACCGAGGCGGGCCAGGTGGTCAATGCGCTGCAACATTTCTTCCACCGGTACGGGCGGCGATACCTTGTCGTACTCATTGCAGTAGGTGCAGGAGAGATTGCAGAAGCGCGCCGGGACGATCTGTGCCATGACCGGGTGGCGCGTCGAGAGCAGCGCGTGCCCGACTGCAGCCAGCTCGCGCACCTTGCGCGTGACTGCCTTCGTCTTCTGGCGAAGCGTCCGTCGCCGCATTACGGGCGTGCCGGCAGACGATTGGGAAGGAGTGGCCATCTCTCTCATTGGAACACAACAGGTTCGCCCAGGCGACACTGTGGCTGAAGCACCAGCCGCCTTTCGCTGGCCCTCGCGGCATCCTACTGTGGATGAGCGACACAACGATGCAGTACCGCACCCTCGGCAACACTGGCGAAAAAGTTTCAGCGATCGGCCTTGGCGGATGGCACATCGGCCTGCCGACGGTTGAGGAGAAGGACGGCATCCGCATTGTGCAGGCGGCGCTGGACCGTGGGGTCAACTTCCTGGATAACTCGTGGGATTACAACGACGGGTTGAGCGAGCTGCGGATGGGTAAGGCACTGCGCGGCGGCTACCGGGACAAGGCGTTCCTGATGACCAAGATTGACGGCCGCAGCAAGAAGGAAGCCGCCAAGCAGATTGAGACCTCCCTGCTGCGGCTGGGCGTGGAGACGATCGACCTGGTACAGCATCACGAGATTCTCCGTTTTGAAGACCCCAATCGCATCTTTGCGGAGGGCGGCGCACAGGAGGCGATGCTTGAAGCGCAGCAGGCAGGCAAGCTGCGATACATCGGCTTCACGGGCCACAAAGACCCACGCATTCACCTCTACATGCTGGAGGTTGCAGCAGAAAACGGCTTTACCTTTGACTCGGTGCAGATGCCGCTGAACGTGATGGACGCGCACTACCGCTCGTTTGAGAAGCTGGTGGTGCCGGAACTGGTGAAGCAGGGTATCGGCGTCCTCGGGATGAAGTCGATGGCAAACGGCATCATCCTGAACGCGAAGATCGTGGAGCCGATCGAGTGCCTGCACTACGCGCTCAGCCTGCAAACGTCGGTGGTGATTACGGGCATGGACAAGATGGAGTATCTCGACCAGGCGTTCGAGGCGCTGCGCACCTTGCCCGAGTTCGGCGAGAAAGAGAAGGCGGCGCTGCTCGAGCGGACCAGGGAGACCGCCGCACGAGGCGAGTTTGAGCCCTTCAAGACCTCATCCATCTTCGACGGCACAGCGCTCAACATCGATTGGCTGGGTGAGGAGCCGGAGCGGCTTGCTTCACTGATGCCGCAATAGGGACCCGGAGGGAGGGTCGCACCAGCATCAGCGAGGCTGACTTGCCGGGCACGCTGATAGCTGGCTGACGCACCTGCCAGTCGCCCCACC
>CAZZYO010000002.1:38729-89674 GCA_964658255.1 Candidatus Babeliales bacterium | reverse complement strand
CACTTTCCTGCCGGGGCGGGATCGCCTCGGGCGTGACCTCATTCTAACTGCGACCGATAGACCAGTCCGGCGATAGCAGAAGCCTGGCACGAAACAGAAAAGGGAAGGCAGCATGAGCCGCCCTCCCTTGTGATGGATCTACTCGAGGCTATTTGCTACGAACCAGCCAGGACAATCGGCATAGTCGGCGACGCGGAGCCGCCCTCCGGCTCGATCGTGATGCCGAACGCCTTTGCCTGCAGGCCTGCCTGGAGTTTCTCGGTGACCACGTTCGCCGCACCGCTTGCATCCGGGTGGAAGGTGCCGGCTGCGACCGGCGCTGTTCCGTTGGCCGGGATCACCCACAGCTCGTAGGTCTTGCCCGCGGGCAGCGCTGCGAGGTGACTGGCCAGCAGGATCAGCGTGCCCTTGCCCGCGAGATAGGTGGCGCGGCCGGTAGGCTGTGGCGGTGTTGCACCCTTGGTCAGGTTCAGCGTGACGCGCTGGGCCGAGCGGTCGGTCAGGGCATCGACGATCGCGCGCGCGTGTGCCTGCTCGCTCGAGAGCCGCGCAACCTGGTCGGACTTCGCATCCAGCGCACCGGCAAGCGACCGACCCTGCTGGTAGAAGTGCGTGGCGACCAGGGTCATGGCGGCGGCAAGGCCCCAGCCGAGCCATACCGGCACCCGCCCGGCCGGGCGGATCTCGCGGCTGCCTGGTACCACGCTCGGGACTGGGCCCGGGACTAGGCCCGGTACCAGGACTGGGCTTTTCGCGGGCTGTCCTGGTGCGGAAGAAGCTTGCAGCGTCTGAGCCGCAGTAGGAGGTGTCTGGCCCACCCCGGGCGCGACCGTTGACTTGGGCTCCGCTTGTGACTTGGGCTCCGCAGGTGACTGGGGCTCCGCCTGGATCGCTATCAGCAATCGGGCGCGCGCATTTACAGGCGCTTCCGCCCCAGGCGTCGCACCCAGGGCATACTCACCCAGATCCTCGCGGACCTCGGCGAGCCCGGAGCGACACGTTTGGCAGGTCGCCAGGTGCTGCTCGGCGGCGGCGCGCTCCTCGGTCGATGCGAGCTCAAGCACGTAGAGCACCAGGTCTTCCGGCTCAAGGTGCTCGCCGGATTGGGGCCCAAGGGCGAGCGGGGTCAAATTGTCATTGCCGCTGTTCATGCCTGGGCCGCCTTTCGTAAGGTCTGGAGCGCTCTGCGTATCCGCGTCTTGATCGTGCCCAGCGGGTCGCCCGTGACCTGGGCGATCTCTGCATGCGTCAATCCGTCAAAGAATGCCATGTGCAACGTGTGCCGCTGCTCTGCTGAAAGCAACTCCATCCAGACCTGCGTCTTCTCGAGCAGCAGGTTCCGCTCTGACTCCTCGGCCAAGTTGAACGAGGACGCCAGCACCACATCTTCTACTGCTTCTGTCGGCCGCCTACGCCGGTGCAGATCAATCGACCGGTTACGCGCAATGATCGCCAGCCAGCCGGCCAGGCTTCCCCGCTCGATGCTGAACGAGGCCGGCTTGCGCCAGATCTGCATGAAGATCTCCTGCAGCACATCCTCTGCTGCAGCCGGCTCATGCAGCACCCGCAAGGCAACCGAGTAAACCACCTTCGAGTACCGGTCGTAGAGGGACGCGAGTGCTCCCGAGTCGCCCTGGCTTACGCGGGTAAGCAGCGCGACGTCCTCTTCCGCTGTCTCTCTTCGGTCGGTCTTGCTATACATACGCAGCAACTGCCAAGGCAGACTCCATGGAGTGTGAAAAATCTGAACAGCTTCCCGAGCCCTCGTTATACCCGGTTGGCCCTACCCTGCGCCAACTCGCTCGGATGTACCCCATGGTAACTGGTCAGAACAGGCTCAACCGCTTGTCATGGTGCTTCAAAGCGGTGGATCACAACTTTAGCAAATCGCTCTTCGCGTATGTTACTTTCGTCTGCGTTGCTCCCAAGCTGAATCCGCATCCCACACAGCGACGTAGCAATATAAGACGTGCAACACCCGCAATCAGCTCATGATCCCTCCAGGGACGAAAAGAGACACGCACAGTGGATACAGTCAATGCAGTGATGAAGAACAGGGTTTCCCGGCGCAAGTTCATGGCTGGGGTCGGGGCGGGCGTCGGCGCGACGGCTGCCGTAGCACTTGCCGCCGGGTGCGGCAACAACGGCGGGAACCCTCCAGCCTCTCCCGTCACACCAGCGCCCACCACGTTTACGGATCTTGACATCCTGAACTTCGCCCTGAGCCTGGAGTACCTTGGCGCTGAGTACTATCTGAACGCGCTGACCGGTACAGGCGTTGGTTCGGCCGATGCTGGAGCGAGCCCGGGTACGGTGACCGGTGCGGCGCAGGTTCCAGGACTGACCGGGCTGACGGCAACTGTAGCCATCGACTTCGCCCAGGATGAGTTGAGCCACATTCGCTTGCTCCGCGCGGCGATCACCTCTGCCGGTGGCACGCCCGTCTCGCGGCCGGCGATCGACTTTACCGCAGGCTTTAACGGAATTGCAGCAGCCGGCAAGATCAATGGTGGCACCTTCAATGCGTTCACCAGCTTGAACAACTTTCTGCTGGGCGCCTTCGCGTTTGAAGATGTTGACGTTACCGCGTACACGGGCGCTGCTCCCCTGATTACGGCCGCGGGCGTTCTCGACGCCGCGGCTGGTATCCAGGCGGTTGAGGCCTATCACGCGGGCACCATCCGCACCTTGATCGTTGCAGCGGATGCTATTTCCTCGGCGACTGGCGGGGGCGGCGGCATTTTGGCCACAGCCAACCAGATCTCGACTGTTCGCGCCACCCTTGGCGGGGGCGGAGAAACCACCCTGAGCTCGACCGGCGTTGTGGCGGCAACCTCAGCCAACGCAATTGGCTATGCGCGCACGCCGGACCAGGTGCTGCACATTGTTTATGGAACCGGCGGCGGCGCTGGCGTTTCCAGCGGCGGCTTCTTCCCAATGGGCATCACTGGCACCATCAAGACGACCGGCTCCTAGTCTAGGGGCGTGCGGATTTTAGGCGGTGCCCTGCTTGTACCTGAAGCAGGCTGCACATGACACCGAAGTACGCTGAACTCCCGGACACCGGGAACGGGCTCCAAGGACGGAGAACATTTATGGCAACACAGGAAACACAGCAGCTCGATGCAGTCATTGATAACAGCCGGCGCAAGATGCTGACGCTTGGCGGGACCGCGCTTGCAGGCTTGGCGCTTGCGAGCATGACCACCAAGGCCGAAGCGGCCGTTACCGACACCGACATTCTCAATTTCGCACTCAACCTTGAGTACCTCGAAGCCAACTTCTACAACCTGGCTGTCTATGGCGTGACCATTGACAAGCTCACCGCGGCCCAGGGCGGACCGATCTCGATTGCCGGTGGCAGCGGAACGCCGGGTTCTGTCGCAACCAAGCCTAGTTTTGCTGCGGTGGACTTCAGCGCGTATCCGCTCATTGGAGACTATGCCAAGGAAACGGCGCTGGAGGAAAGCAAGCACGTAACCTTCCTCTCGAACGCTCTTGGTACGGCAGCGGTTTGCCAGCCTGCCCTTGACCTTTACACCTCGTTCAATACGCTGGCGGGCGCTACCACTCCGCCTATTAACGGCGGGATGTTCGATCCGTTCTCCAACGCTATCTTCTTCACCCTGGGCGCTTACATCTTTGAGGATGTAGGTGTGAGCGCTTACCACGGCGCCGCCCCGGCGATCAGCGACAAGGTAAACATTCTTCCTGCTGCCGTCGGCATCCACGCTGTTGAGGCCTACCATGCCGGGCTGATCCGCACCACGATCGCTGGTCTGGACGCTGCAAACGGCAACACCACCTACTCTGAGCTGACCCAGCGCATCTCTGCATTGCGGATGGCTTTGACAAACACCCAGCCGAATGCGGCCTCGCCAACCCTGCCTCCGTTTGATGTCGGCCTGACGGCTTCTACAGTCGCGCTGAACGGGAGCACCAGCCAGTACGCGGCGGTTACGATCTCTGACGCTGACCCGAGCACGGGCGCGGCGGGTGGTCGCACGACGGCACAGGTTCTGGCCATCGTCACCGCAGGCAATTCGGGTGGTGGTACCACGGCTCAAACCGGCCTCTTCTACCCGATGGGTCTGAACGGCAACATCAAGTAGTTCCTGCAACAAGGAAAAGCCCGGCGAACTCGCCGGGCTTTTTCTTGTTGCGCGGAAACTTAACCTGAGCGTCAAGAACCTAAGCGTCGAGCGACGGATAGTCGATATACCCGTGCGGCCCAGGCGTGTAGAAGGTCTGCGGGTCGGGCTTGTTCAAGGGTGCTCGCCGGGCGAAGCGCCTTGGCAGGTCTGGGTTCGCAATGAAAAGCTGCCCGAAAGCAACCGCGTCTGCCTCGCCGCCCCGGATCACCTGGTCAGCCTGCTCCTGGGTGTACTTCTCATTCGCGATGTAAACTCCGCCAAACTCCTTTTTGATCTGCGGCCCAAGACGGTCCGGGCCAAAGTATTCTCGCGCACAGACAAAGGCGAGCCTGCGCTTCCCAAGCTCTTGGGCGACATAGGTAAAGGTCGCTGACGGGTTGGAATCGTGCATGTCGTGCGCGTCGCCACGCGGCGCAAGGTGCATGCCCACGCGGTCCGAACCCCAGACGGAGACAACTGCGTCGGTGACTTCAAGCATGAGACGCGCGCGGTTCTCGATCGGGCCACCATACTCGTCGGTGCGCGTGTTGGTGCCGTCCTGCAGAAACTGGTCCAGCAGGTAACCATTCGCCCCGTGCATCTCGACACCATCAAAGCCGGCGAGTTGCGCGTTCTCGGCCCCGCGGCGGAAAGCCTCCACAATGCCCGGGATCTCCGAGCGATCGAGCTCTCTCGGGGTCTCAAAGGTAGTCACGGGACGGACCAGGCTCACATGCCCGGCAGGCTGGATCGCACTGGGCGCAACCGGCAGCTCACCGCCCAGAAACGTTGGGTGTGAGACGCGCCCCACGTGCCAGATCTGCGCGAAGATGTGGCCGCCGGCGCGGTGCACCGCCGCAGTGACTGGCTTCCAGGCCTCGACCTGCTGCGGAGACCAGATGCCCGGCACGTTAGCATAACCGATACCCTGCGGAACGACCGGGATCCCTTCTGAAAGGATCAGACCAGCACTCGCGCGCTGCGTGTAGTACTCGACCATCATGGGCGTTGGCACGTTGTCAGGGGTGCCGCGTAGGCGGGTCAGCGGAGCCATGATGACGCGGTTCGGAAGATCAAGGTCACCGATACGGATTGGATCGAGCAACGAAGGCAAGTCAAGGCTCCTGTGAGCAAAGGTGTTATCAAAGTAGTACTGCTCTGCTTGATTGGATGTTCTGCCAGCAAAACCGATGCAGACCGTGCCTGTTGCGAGACCACGGCATCCTAACCAGCAGGCCGCGCACGCCTGCGGCATACCTTCCCCTCACTCGATGGAGCTCCTATGGAACGCCGCCAGTTTCTTCAGGGTGCCGCCGCCGCTGCCGCCTTTGCCGGCACCAGCAGTGCAGCGCTTGCGCAAACTTCCTCCGCCGCCGGCAATCAAGACCTGGGCAGGCGTTTCCTCACCACGCCTGGTTCGACCGACATTGCGAACCTGCCACGAGTGCAAAACGCGGGCACTCTCCGCGGCGAAATGCTGTACCGGCAGCTTGGTAGAACGGGCGTCGAGGTATCAGCGATCGGCATGGGCGGCTCGCATGTCGGGAAGGCCGCCCTCTCTGATGCCCAGTCGGTGCAGCTGATCCACGCTGCGCTTGATCGCGGGATCAATTTCATCGACAACTCGTGGGACTACAACGAGGGACGCAGCGAGCTTCTGGTCGGCAAGGCATTGCGCGAGGGCGGCTACCGGCAGAAGGCCTTTGTCATGACCAAGCTCGACGGGCGTACCAAGTCGGTGGCCGCCAAGCAGATCGACCAGTCGCTGCTGCGGCTCGGTGTCGATCACATAGACCTGCTGCAGCACCATGAGATTATCCGCTTCGACGACCCCGACCGCATTTTTACGCAGGACGGCTCGATGGAGGCGGTGCTCGCGGCCAAGCAGGCTGGCAAGGTGCGCTTCATCGGCTTTACCGGGCACAAGGACCCGCACATCCACCTGTACATGCTGGACGTGGCGGCGCGGCACGGCTTCCATTTCGATACGGCGCAGATGCCGCTCAACGTGATGGATGCGCACTACCGCAGCTTTGCGCAACTGGTCGTGCCGCGCCTGGTTGCCGATGGTATCGGCGTGCTCGGCATGAAGGCTTTTGGTGGCTCGGATGGCGTGATTCTCAAGGCCAAGGTCGTTGAGCCGGTGGAGTGCCTGCACTACGCGCTCAACCTTCCTACCTCCGTGGTCATCACGGGTATCGATACGCCGCGAATTCTGGATCAGGCCTTCGAGGCAGCGCGTACCTTCAAACCGATGGACCAGACGCAACTCGCGGCGCTGCTTGGAAAGACGGAGCAGGTGGCAATGACAGGCGAGTACGAGCTCTTCAAGACGACCGCTCACTTCGACACAACGGCAAAGCACGCGGAGTGGCTGGGAGAGGATCCGCCATTCGCGACGCAGCTCGCGCCAAAAAACGGGGGCTAGCGCGAGAAGCGCATCTGTGTTTGCTCCAGAACAGAGCGCACGCCGGTCCAATGCAGATTCGGATAACGCTGGTTGTCGAGCGGCGTCAGCATGCCGCTGCCCTCAAACATGCAGTAGAGGTACTGCATACCCTGCCAGATGGGAAAAGGTGCATGTGAGTTCGGCGTAACGGCTTTGGTAACTCTGATAATTTTCTGGAGCCTGCCCAGGCTACCGGCGCGCAACAAACGAAACTGTTGGCCACTTACTTGGCTAGCGGTAGCAACCAGATCCACGGCATTCAACTGTTGGCCTGCGATGCGCAGAATGGATGGTGCCTCCGGATCAAGCGCGACTTCGGCGGTGTAGGCAGCAGTGTCATCCATGGTGGTGAAATCCAGCTTTTGTTCCGCGTTTTCTCCCCAATAAAGCACGCGATTGATCTTGAAGAGAATGAGCGGTGCTTCACCGGTGAGCAGGTTCATGAAGGCACCATTGAGGACAGCTGTCGAGCGGATAGGAGCACGCAACAAGCGCTCCCGGAAGTCACGATGCAAATCGAAGTTTCGGTTCAATCCCGGAGCAATCTTCGTAAAATCCATCGCGTAGTCCGACGGGATGAAACGCGGGACGCGGGCTTCTACTGCCGCATCTAGAAGCGCGCCCTGGGCGTCAATCATGATCTTCCTAAGCCCCAGGAGAGACGACACGATACAGGTCGCACCGCTACAGGCTTTCACAATCTCGGAGCGGGAGTGAAGGTCGGCTTCGACGATCTCGACACCAAGCTGGCGCAGAAGGACAAGTCTCTCTGGGTTGGTGCCAGGGCGAACGAGCGCGCGAACGGCGGCGCCGCGCTGTCGCAGCTCTCGCGCAATCCTGCCGCCAAGGTTGCCGGTCGCTCCAGCGAGCACTATCTGTGGTTGCTGCATACGTCGATCTTCCTGGATGTACTTGAAAGACCAGAAATGTCATAGGTCGGTGGTTCAAGCTGCACAACACGACCTGTTCAAGGAGCCCGACACGCTTGATCACATTGATGATGCCTTCTCGTCTGTCAACGGGAGTGCCGCCCTTCTTCAGGTCTCAGGCTAACTCCACGACCATTGCCGAGTCCCAGCCTGTGCATCCGGTAAGCCATGGCAAGACCAGCAAAGCTGGCTCCTGAGATGAGGACACTCGTCTTGCTCGCGTTCGCTCCTATCTCACTTCGACTCTCTGGCCGAACTGCTCTGAGAACGCTCACATTCTTCATTCGGATGGTGCGAGTTTCTGGGTTTATGGAGGCAGCTGTCCAGTGCGTGGCCGAGCCTGACTTACACCAGTCCGGTCCGCCACAGGTCATGCAAGTGCACGACGCCGATCACCTGCCCTTGCTCGACGACGACGAGGGAGGTGATCCGGTGCTCCTCCATCACGCCAAGCGCACGCACCGCGAGCTCGTCCGGCGCGATCGTGCGGGCGCCGGGATGCATTGCTTGGCCAGCAGTGTGCGTGAGGGCCGCCGGGCCATCGCGTTCAAGCAGGCGGCGCAGGTCGCCATCGCTCAGCACTCCTGCCAGCCGGCCGTGCTCGTCTTCGACCACGGTCATGCCCAGGCCCTTGCGCGACATCTCGTAGATAACCTCTGTCATCGGCGTGGCGAGGCTTACGCGCGGCATGCGTTCTCGCGTGTGCATCAGTTCGCGGACCGGGGCAAGCTGCTTGCCTAGCTTGCCTCCCGGGTGCAGGTTGGCAAAATCTTCTTCGCGGAAGCCCTTGCGCATGGAGACGGCGATCGCGAGCGCATCCCCGAGGGCGAGCATGGCGGTAGTCGAGGCTGTGGGCGCCAGGCCCATACCGCAGGCTTCGCCTGCAACGCTGCAGTCGAGCGCCACATCGCTGGCCCGGGCAAGGGTTGAGTCCATGCGGCAGCAAAGGCTGATCAGGCCATCTCCTATCCGCTTCAAAGCCGCGAGCAGGCGCAGGATCTCCTCCGTCTCGCCGCTGGCGGAGAGTGCAAGCACCAGGTCTCCCGGGGCAAGCATGCCGATGTCGCCGTGGACCGCCTCGGCCGGATGGAGGAAGAGCGCGGGTGAGCCGGTCGAGGAGAGCGTGGCCGCAATCTTCTGCGCGATGATGCCGCTCTTCCCCATGCCGGTCACGACCACGCGTCCTCGTCCCTTGCCTGCCCTGTTGGCGTCTGCTCCGCAGGCAACTACCAGCTGAACGGCCTGCTCGAACGCTGCCGCCATCGGTCCTTCCAGGCGCTCGGCGAGCGCGAGCAGCGCCTCTGCCTCCATGCGGACCAGGCGTGCGGGTGTGTGGGTAGTGGCTGTCATCGGGTCAACGCTATCAGAGCACTCCTGACACTGCCCGGGCAAGGCGGCCGTGTTCTCGTAGAATGAGAGTGCACATCGAGAGGGAAGACACCTTGGCACGTAAAGCGTTTGTCCTGGTCATTATGGTTGGCGCGCTTGCGCTGATTGTCTGGTCCGGCGTCACCAACTATCGGAACCGCAAGGCGATGCTGGCCGAGCAGAAGGCCCACGAGCTCGTGCTGACCCCGGATGGTGGTGCGACCCTGCCGTCGGATGGATCAACCGAGGCAGCGCCGCCAAACCCGCTTGCCGGAAAGTCCGCGCCTAACTTCACGCTTGAAGATACGACCGGCAAAAAGGTTTCGCTCGCTGACTATAAAGGCAAGGCGGTGCTGGTGAACTTCTGGGCGACCTGGTGCGGCCCGTGCAAGGTTGAGATTCCCTGGTTCACCAAGCTCCACGACCAGTACGCGTCGCAGGGATTTGAGATCCTGGGCGTGTCTACCGATGAACTCGACCCGGACGATAAGCCGAAGCGTGCAAGTGAGGAAGCCGAAGTGGTCAAGTTCGCGAAGACCATGCAGATGAACTACCCCGTGCTCCTGAACGGGGAGTCGCTGAAGAGCTACGGCGAGCTTGATGCCTTCCCGACATCGTTTTACATCGACCGCGCAGGCAAGGTGATCGAGGTGGTTACGGGCCTTGCGCCCCGGGATGAAGTAGAAGCCAACATCAAGAAGGCGCTTGCCAGTGGCAAAGCGTAAGGTTCTTGTTGCCGCGCTGATGATGCTCCCGGTTACGGCTGCATGGCTGGCAGCGCAGGAGTTCCCCTGGCAGTCGAGTGGCGAGAAGGATGTGCCGGCAGTGCGCTACGAGTACCCAGAGCAGGTCTCCGTCACCCCTGGCAAAGCGGCAACTGTCGAGCTTCACTTTCGCATACGGGATGGGCTGCACATTAACTCTCATACGCCTTTGCAGAAGAGCCTTATCCGGACTGACCTGATGGTCGTTGAGCCGTCCGGAGTGAAGGTCAGCGGTGTCGAGTTTCCGGCGGGAAGCCCCTACGCGCTGAAGGCACTCCCCAATGAAAAGCTGAGCGTGTATACGGGTGAGGTCGTGCTGCAGGCGCATCTGACCGCGCAGCCAGGACAGCACCTGGTGCAGGCGGCGCTACGCTACCAGGCCTGTGACACAAACTCCTGCTACCCGCCGAAGCAGGCGCCGGTTGCCCTGAGCATTGTGGCTCGATGACCGCTCCCTTCAAGCTTCCTGAGCAAAATGCGATTGCCGTGCAGGCAGCACGGCTGGTCGACGCAGGCGCGGATGAGGAGTTGATTCTCGGCGTGCTGCGCAAGGGCGGGCTCAGCCTGGTTGACTCGATTCGTCTCTATGGCCAGCTGACCAATACGCCTCTATTGGAGGCGAAGAAAATCCTGCTGGCAAGCCACGCCTGGTCGCATCGCTTTGACCGCGACGCCGAAGCGCAGGCCCGGGTTGCCGAGGCCCTCAAAGCGCTGCGCGCCGACGAGTAGGCCGGCGTTCCTGGCAACGGCAGGGCTTGCGCTTAGCTCGCTCCGACCGCCAGCGGTGCCTCCGCAAGCCGCTTTGCCACCCGCTCCTGGCCTAGCGCAACCATCACCGCAAAGAGGCTTGGTGCAACGCCCTGGCCGGTGAGCGCAACGCGCGAGCCGTTAATCAGCACGCCTGCCTTGACGCTCTTTTCCTCTGCGAAAGAGCGTAGTACCGCCTCGGCTGAGGCCTCGGTGAACTCAGTTGCGTTCTCGTAGCGCCTGCCGAGTTCGGCGAGCATGGCAGGCACCGCAGGGTCACTCAGAAACTTCGTAACAGCGGCCGTGTCATGACTGAAGACGTCGCTGAAGTATGCCTGGAAAGCGCCGGCGAAGTCTTTCAGCGAGCGTGCACGCCCTTTGACTAACTCGATTGCGGCAAGCAACTGCTCGCGCGGACGCTGTGGAGAAAAGCCGGCCAGGGCCCACTCCTGTTCGATCAACGGCAGCAATTGTTCGGCCGAGTAGGCGCGTATGTATTCCGTGTTGAACCAGGCCAGCTTGTCGTTGTCGAAGACCGAATTCGATTTGGTGATGCCTTCAAGAGTGAACAGCCGAATGAGCTCGTGTGAAGGAAAGACCTCGCGGTCTTTGCCTGCTGCATCTTTACCGGCTGCTCCCGGTGTCCAGCCGAGAAGCGCGAGGAAGTTCCGGAACGCTTCGGGAACGATGCCCAGCTCCTTGTACGAGATCACGCTGGTAGCGCCGTGTCGCTTGGAGAGCCTTGTCTTATCGGGCCCGAGGATAAGCGGCACATGCGCAAACACAGGCAGCGGCGCACCCAGTGCCAGGTATTGCAGGACCTGCTTGGGCGTGTTTGAGATGTGATCGGCACCGCGGATGATGTGCGTTAACCCCATGTCTATATCGTCTGCAACAACGCTCAGGTGATAAGTCGGGATGCCGTCCGACCGCAGCAGGACGAAGTCCTCAAGCTCGGCGTTCGCAAACTCGACCTTGCCGAAGACCGCGTCGTCAAAGCTGGTCGACCCGCCCTCGGGCACAGCAAAACGGATGGCTGCAGGCTTGCCTTCGGCGCGATTGGCTGCAATCTGTTCGAGCGTAAGCGCACGGCAGCGCCGGTCGTACATCGGTGGGCGCCCTGATGCGGCAGCTTCGGCCCGGCGGCCTTCGAGCTCTTCCCTGGTGCAGAAACAGGGATAAGCTGCCCCGGCAGCGATGAGGCGGCCGGCCGCCGCCCGGTACAGCTCCAGGCGCTGCGACTGATAAAACGGTCCCTCGTCCCAGTCCATGCCGAGCCAGCGCATGCCTTCGAGGATCCCCTCAACCATGGCCTCGGACGAGCGCTCAAAGTCGGTGTCTTCGATCCGAAGGATCAGCGTCCCACCAAAGTGCCGGGCAAAGAGCCAGTTGAAGAGCGCAGTACGCGCACCACCGACATGCAGGTAGCCGGTGGGCGAAGGGGCGAAGCGAACGCGGGGCTTCAGCGATGTTTCGGATGCGGTGGTCACTCCTAGAATGCTAAAGCATGAGCGTCTCCGCTCTTGTCGTTAGGCAGGCCGCGACAAACCCGACCAGGCCTGCCGCAAGCAGCAAGATAGAGGCTTGCCAGCTCCTCATTTATCAACTATCGCCGTGAGTCATTATCTTCCGATAACAGATTGCAAACGTTGCTACTGCAACCAACAAGGCCGCAGAAGGCCCCAAAATAAGGGCTGACTCCCTTCCTTCTCCGCTGAAGCTCTTTGCGCAAAGAAACACTGCACCGATAAAACCTGCTGTGCCCGCCACAACGGCCGCCAATGCAGAAAAGGCAAGTGCAAAGACGATCTCGCCAATGGTCCGCTGTGATACCGCATATAAGATATCTCACTTACTCATAAACTGGCAGCTAGTCTCTTAAAGAATGTGCTAGAACAGCTCTAGCACAGAGAATACCGGCTGTGCTACTACGCTGTACACGTTTCCTCCCGAGGCGTTGACGCCGGTCAGACACTGCATTAGCGCACCATCGCAGGAGCGGTTATCGTCTTTTTGTTGATCCTTACTGCATTTCCCGTTCCTTGGATGCCGAGCCTTGGCATAGCACCTATCATGATCCATATAGCAGGCATCCTGAGGGTCGATGGGGGGCGCCAGACCGGTAGGTGGATTCGGATCGGAAGACCAAGGATCGCCGAACGTTTCCCAAGGCTGCCACTGTCCTCCCGTCCATCCTGGACCTCCGTAGTTGCCATAGTAGACAAAGCAAGAGGACAAGGAAAACGAGCATCCCCACGGGCTAGGATTCTGAGGTGGTCCATATGGTCCCGAATATGATGATTGGAGCCCAAACGGATCGTTGAGAGAAATGGGATTTTGATCGGCATACTCATATCAGTCTGTACGAGGCCAAGAGAGATCTTTCTGATCCTGTCGATCGTGCCGCTGCGCGGGCGGAAAAATTGTGGTAGCCAAAGCCGGGAAAGGCTGTTGCGGCTTGTGCCTCTTGAGCCCACCAGACGCTGTTGCCTGGAAGACCGGATGAGCAAGAATGCCCATCTGCGACCATACCCCGATCAAAAGTCGCCCGCTTTGATCGGGCATGGCTGGAGCGAGCGCAACCCCGGAGTTGCTGGCTTGCAGAAAGAGGAAGCAGGTTCGCCCAGCCAAACGCTCGTAATCGACTCTCTAGGTGATGTCCTCGGTATCAAACACCGGCACGACCGTCTGCCGAGCCGGGTCCCTGACCTGGCTAATCAAGTCCCGCACCACGTCCTCAAGTTGTCGCTGGCTCTCCATCACGGCTGACATGCTGGTCGTCTCCGCTGGATCTTCCACGCGCTCGAGCAGCACCACCGCGTGCGCCTGTGCGGCGTTGTCGTGGCTTAAACCTTCGGGCGTCTTGGCCTTGATGCTGACCACCTTGGGCAGCACGTCGAGCAGGATCGCGAGGCGTTCGCGCATGTCGCCGGCAATCGGCGAGATCTTGGGCGCCGCAAGGATCAGCGTCGCGTCCACGTTCACAATGCGATAGCCGGCGTGCTGGATCTCTTCAAGCGCGAGATTGAGAAAGATTGAGGACTCGGCATCCTTCCAACGCGCGTCGCTCGGAGGGAAAAACGTGCCGATATCGCCGGCAGCGACGGCGCCGAGCAGGGCGTCGGTAATCGCGTGCAACAGGACATCGCCATCCGAGTGCCCCGCCAGCCCTTCCGGGTGGTCGATGGCGAGGCCGCCGATGAACAGAGGTACCCCTGCCTTGAAGGCATGCGAGTCAAAGCCGTGTCCTATGCGCATTTCCATCTGTTGATCTCCACTTCTGACAGCCGCTATCAAGGTAGGGCGAAGGGCTGAAGATTTAGCCAGCGCGGCGTGGGCGGCGCGGGTCTACTGCCGGGCGGCGCGAGCCAGGAAGAACTCCGCCAGTTCGAGATCGCCTGGCTGCGTGATCTTCATATTACTGAGCGAGCCGGGCACCACTGCAACCTCAAAGCCTGCACGTTCGACCACGCTCGCTTCATCGGTGCCACAGAAGCCGTCGGCTTCGGCTTCAGCAAAGGCCCTCTGCAGCAGCGATACGCGAAATCCTTGCGGCGTCTGTGCCTGCACAATGCACTCGCGGGGGATGGTGGCGGTGATACGGGCGCCGGTGGCGGTGCGCTCTACCTGCTTGATGGTGTCGACGGCGGGCAAGCCCACAATGGCTGCTCCATGCACGCGCACCGCCTCTATGGTACGGGCGATCAACCTGGGGGCAATCAGCGGGCGGACTGCGTCATGCACCAGGACGATGTCGTCATCGTCCAGCGGCCCGGTCTGCGATGCAGACGCTACCAGTGCATGGAGGGCACTGGCGACGCTTTCCTGCCGGGTATCGCCTCCCTCGACAACGCGCACGTGGGTGGAGAGGCCGTACTCGTCAACGAGAGCTGCCAGCCGCTCGCGCTCATTGCCGCGGACGGCCACGTAGATCGCCGCTACATCCGCAACCGCGGTAAAGGCGCGCAGGGTGTGGATCAGAATGGGCACGCCGGCGAGTTCAAGGAACTGCTTGGGTTGTCGCGGGATCTCAGACTGGGTGCCGCTGACCGTCGACATGCGCGTGCCAAGCCCCGCAGCGGGAAGTATCACAAAGACTCGCATCGAAGGTCGAGTATACAGCCCGACTGCACTGACTGGCACTGCGCTGGTGCACGCTGCCAGCTGTCACGCCCACGGAGCGTCAGGAGAAAGGCGGTACACTGTGGCCCTAACCCCACGCCCGTACGGAGCCTCGAAAGCTACATGAATCCTGCTGCTCGTTCTGCCCGCTCCTCCTGCATGCTGCCGCCTGCTGCCAGGCTGCTCGCCGCGGTCCTGGTCTGTGTCGGGATGCTGGGCGCAGTCCCGGCACAGGCCCGCAAGCAGCCACCGGCAGCGCCAACCGTCGCTGCGAGCCCGGCGCTGGGTTGGAACAGCTGGGACTCCTACGGGCTGACAGTTACGGCAGACGAGTTCAAGCGCAACGTTGACTGGTTTGTTCAGCACCTGAAGCCCTCAGGCTGGCAGTATGTGGTGGTCGATGAAGGCTGGTACCTTGCTCACCCGGAGGTTGCAGGCACCAAGGGCGCGGACCAGGGCTTCACCTTCGACGCGAACGGGAGGTACACGCCTGCGGGAGCCCGCTTCCCAGGCGGGCTGAAGGCGCTGGCCGACTACGCGCACCAGCGTGGATTGAAGTTTGGCATCCACATCATCAAGGGCATCCCGCGCACGGCAGTCGAGAAGGATCTCTCCATCCTCGGTAGCAATGCTCATGCGGCCGAGGCTGCAGATACCGCCGACACCTGCCGCTGGAACTCGGACAATTACGGCGTCAAGGACAATGCTGCCGGGCAGGCCTACTACGACTCGGTCCTGGCGCTGTACGCCGAGTGGGGCGTCGACTTCCTGAAGGTCGATTGCATCTCGAAGCCCTACAACGCGCACGAGATCCACATGATCTCGGCCGCCATCAAGAAGACCGGGCGGCCCATCCTGCTGAGCCTGTCTCCGGGGCCAACGCCGCTTGACCAGGCCAGCGATGTGATCCAGTATGCGCAGCAGTGGCGTATCTCGGAGGATTTCTGGGATGTGTGGGGGAACCCCGCTGTCGCCCAGGGAGCCTTCCCGCAGTCGGTTATCAACCAGTTCGCGAACCTCGCGGCGTGGGCCCCATACGCCGGGCCTGGACATTGGCCAGATGCAGACATGCTCCCGATCGGCTATCTTGGGCCGCGACCGGGGTATGGCCCGCCTCGGCTTTCGCACCTCAACTACGACGAGACACGCACCCTGCTGACGCTCTGGTCCATGGCACGGTCGCCTCTGATCCTCGGCGCGAACCTTACCCAGCTCGACGCGTTCGACGAGACCATGCTGACCGATGCAGAGGTGCTCTTCGTGGACCAGCACTCGATCGGCGGGCACCCTTTACCAGCCTTGGCCCAGCCGGGCAAGAGCGCGGTGTGGCGAGCCGAGGAGCCAAAAGGCGGCAAGCGCAGCTTTATCGCCGTCTTCAACCTGGGGGATGCGTCTACGGACCTGAGCTACAGCTGGAAGGACCTTGGCTTCAAGGGATCTGAACACCGGGTGCGCGACCTCTGGCAGGCGCAGGAACTAGGCAAGCAACCTGTCTTGAAGACAACTCTGCCGGCCCACGGTACGGCGCTCTTCAGGGTGGATTAAGGGAATGAGCGCGGCGTAACGAGGCAGAATCAAGGTTCACCTACTTACCAAAAAGTACCGTCGAAAGGGACTCTTCGATACTCAAGCCGTCCCGCTTCGAGAATGGACGGTACTTTGGTAATAGCCGTTAAGCGGCATAGAATCTGTGAGTTGGGGCTTTTCCAAGGTAGTATTTGCATTGGAAAGAAGAAAATCGTCTGGCCAGTAGATTGCGTATATAATCGTGGGAACCATCGAGGCTACATCCCGGAACTACATCCTCCCACCAGAAGTGCACTCAACCCGCACTCCGTTGCTTACGGAGTCGTCCACACATCCGCCCTGGCTTCCCTCCCTCCCTGTAAGCCTCGAAACGGCCCCGCCGCAAGCGGGGCCTTTGTCTTGCGCCGCATTCAGGCAGACGAGCCATTCGCGATGTCCTTCACCAGGATGCCAAGGGTGCGCATCTTGCGATAGAGATGACTGCGCTCAAGTCCCAGGGCCTCGGCGGCTCGGCTCATATTGTGCTGGCACTCATCGATTTTCTTGAGGATGTAATCCCGCTCGTAAGCCTCGCGTGCCTGCTGCAGTGTTGAAAACTCCTCTCCGCCGCGAGCGCCTGTACGCCCCGCGCTGCGGTGCATCAGCATGGGGAGGTGTTTGCGCTCGATGCGCAGCGCGTGCGGATTGAGGATCAGAACGCGCTCAACCATGTTCTTGAGCTCGCGCACGTTGCCAGGCCAGTGATACTGCTTCATGACGTCCAGGGCATCTTCGGAAATATCAAGATGGGGACGGCCGTATTCGCGTCCGAGTTCAGCCAGAAAGCCGCGTGCCAGCGGCGGGATATCCTCGCGCCGTTCACGCAGCGGCGGAACGAAGAAGGGGATCACGTTGAGCCGGTAGAAGAGGTCTTCACGGAAGTTGCCGCGTGCGATCTCGTCTTCGAGATTCTTGTTGGTCGTCGCGATGACGCGTACGTCTACGTCGAGCGCGTGCGTGCCGCCAACCGGAATCACGCGTTGCTCATCGAGAGCACGCAGCACCTTGGCCTGTGTTTTAAGGCTCATATCGCCTACTTCGTCGAGCAGCAGGGTGCCACCGTCAGCCCGTTCAAAGGTGCCGCGCTTCTCTGGCGCGCCGCCCGGGACAGCGCCGTTGCGATGGCCGAAGAGCTCGCTCTCGATGTAGTCCTCCGGGATGGCCGCGCACTTCAGCTCCAGGAAGACACGCTCCCGGCGCAGGCTCTCCGCATGCATGGCGCGCGCGATCAGCTCCTTGCCGGTGCCGGATTCGCCGAAGATCAGCACCCGCCCATTTGTAGGCGCCATGAGGCGAATTTGTTGCCGCAGGGCTTTGGCTGAGACGCTTTCGCCAGTGATGGACGTGGCGACGGCAAGCTGCAGCTGCCACTCGCGGTTTTCCGCGCGGAGTCGCCGAGCCTCCAGCGCATTCTTGATCAGGATGAGGGTGCGCTCAAGCGAGAGCGGTTTTTCCAGGAAATCAAAGGCGCCCAGCTTGGTCGCCCGCACTGCCGTCTCGATCGTGCCGTGGCCGGAGATCATGATGACCTCTGGCCGGCTGCCTGGTTCGAGCGTGCCAAGCTCGGCCAGCAGGTCGAGCCCGTCCCGGTCAGGAAGCCAGATGTCGAGTAACAGCACGTCATAGTGGACGTCACGCACCAGCACCAGGGCCTCGGCGGCGGTCCCGGTCGAGGCGGCAGAGTACCCTTCTTCTTCAAGAATCTCGGCGAGAGAGTCACGTATCTCCGCCTCGTCGTCGACGATGAGCACGTGGTTCATCGTGGGGCTCCCTGAGCGGACGTGGACGCCTGGCTGGCAGCGAGCGTTGCATCAAGCGGAGCCAGCGGCAGCTCGATCAGGAAGCGGGCACCGGAGGGCGCGCGACCCTCGGCCCGGATGGTCCCCTGGTGATCCTGGATGACCTTGGCCGCGATCACCAGGCCGAGGCCCGTACCCCGCTGCTTGGTCGAAAAGTAAGGCAGGAAGAGCCGCTCGCGTACCTCTGGACTGAGCCCTGGCCCGGTGTCAGAGACGGAAAGCTCGGCCATGCTGTTGCTTTCGCTCAGCCGGGTCTCGAGAGTCAGCACGCGCAGCAGGCTCTCCTGCATGGCTTCTGCCGCGTTATCAATCAGATTGGCGATGGCACGTTTCAGCGCTTCAGGGTCAGCCATGACCGGCGGCAGATCGTCGGCCAGGCGGGTCTCAATGCGGATGCTCTGCAGCCGTCCATGGAAGAGCGCGAGCGCACTCTCGACGATGCTGTTGAGCGAGGCCGGCCGTGGATGGGCGGCAGGGAACTCGGCCAGCGCTGCAAACTGGTCGACCAGCGTCCGCATGCTTTCGACCGAGCCAAGGATCACCTCGCTGCACCGGCGGATGATGACCGGCGAACCGTCTGCGCCGCGATCGACATGGCGCCGGATCCGCTCGGCGGAGAGCGCGATGGGCGTCAAGGGATTCTTGATCTCATGAGCGACCCGCTGCGCAACCTCCTTCCAGGCGACCTGGCGCTGGGCCTGAAGCACGTCCGACACGTCATCGACCACCAGGATGGAGCCGCGGCGATCATGCCCGGAGCGGTCGCGTCCGAGATTAAGCACAGCAATGGTTACAGACAGGCTGAGCATGGCGCTGGTGTTCGAGGATGCGTTTGGCGAGGTGCCGTTGCCATTCGCGTGTGTGTCGGCCGCCGAGGCGCGCATCTCGAGCTCTGCGCCGGCCAGGCCCATGCGCTGGGCACGACGCTCAAGGCGCAGCACCTCATCGCGTAGCTCAGACGGCAGGACATCTTCAATCTGTTTGCCGGCCAGATTCCCGGTGGCGCCCCGGAGGCCGGTTCGGATGCAAAGGTCCACGAAGGCTCGGTTTACCTGGAGGATGCGGCGGCCTGTATCGAGCACCACCACGCCGCTCGGGATTGTCTCGAGGATCAGCTCCAGCTCATGCCGTCGCTCATCGATCGCCAGGTTGGCCTGCGAAAGCTGCAGGGCCGAGCTCTCGGCGCGCGCGCGGCTCTCCTCCAGATCTTCAGCCATGTGGTTAAACGAGCTGATCAGGTCACCCAGTTCTTCTGTCGCCGAGAAGCTGATGCGTTGCCGGTAGTCGCCCGCGGCGATCTCGTCCATGGCATCGGCCAGTGCTTCAACGGGCCGGGTGATCTGCTTGGAGAGATAGAGCGCTAACCAGGAACTCGCGAAAAACGTGAGCGTGGTAAGCAACAGCAGCAGGAGCAGGTAGGTGCTGCGGATGGTGCGGCGCTGCCGGTAGACCGCCCAGTATTGGCGGGCGCCGCTGCCGATGTCATCGACCACAGCGCTGAGGCCGCCGGGCATAGGCAGCGCAACCACGATGATGCCACCATCCGAGATGGGCGCCGAACCAATTGCGTACTCATTGCCGCCGAGCGTGAGCGCTGGCTCGTCGGTGCGCTGCGCGAGAGCCAGGACGGCCTGCGTCAGCAGCGCGTGTTCGTCTGTGGCGTTCCTGGCGGATGGTGGCAAGTGCGCCATGGTCGAGGCCGCGTCGCCGGCCGTGCCAGGGAGCCGACCGCTTGCGCCTCGGCCAAGCTCTGGCGTGCCTACCCACAAGTGCACGCCGGCAGGTCCGGCGTTGACAGGGAGCTGGTAGCTGGCCAAAGCGGTGCCGTCGCGGTAAACGAGAGCAAAGCCGCCCTCAAGCGTGATGCGGCGGCTGCGCATCTGCGAGGCCAGCGCTGCCGGATCGCTCGCCTCATACGCAGCGTTGAAGGCGTCCGAGTGGGCGAGCGATTCGGCCTCTGCCCGTGCGTTGCCTGACACGTAGTGCGAGAGCTCGATTGCGATGCGAGTCGAGTCCTCGCGCAACTGCGCCACAGGCTGCGAAAACCAGCGGTCGATGGAGCGGTTCATCAGCAGATAGCTGAACAGGAACATGAAAAGGGTTGGCGCAAAGGAAAGCAGCAGTGCGCCTACGAGCATCCTGCTGCGTAGCCGCGAACCCAGCACGCGGCTGCGCTGATCAGCATAGAGCCTGAGGATGTTGCGTGCCAGCAGCACCAGCAGCGCCAGTAGCAGGAGGAAGATCAACATCGTCACAGCCCAGAAGAGCAGCAATGCGCCAAGCGAGCCAGGATGCAGCCCGCGGATGTTGAAGGCGTTGAGCGCGCCGAGGACGAGCAACAGAACCAGCAGGGCGGTGGCCAGGCCGGCGAGCGAAAACTTGCGGCGTGTTGCTTCGGCCAACCTGCCTCCAGGCGATCCAGGGCTCGGCTGTTAGTCTCCTGGAAGCCTAGATTATAGGGCGCTTGGGGTCGGCCTGCACCAGGGGTAACCTAAGCGACGTGTGATCCGCACGCACCAAAGAGACCAAGCGCAGGTTAAAGCTGCGTGGATCGCTCAGTACAACTTGTGGGGAGAGAAAGTTGGTGGACCTGATCGGGATCGAACCGATGACCTCTTCCATGCCATGGAAGCGCGCTCCCAGCTGCGCCACAGGCCCACATGCGGTGGGGATTGCACTTCCTATTCTCCCCGAGCGAGAGCGATTCGTCAAACCTGCCGCGGCTTGATTGCAGCTTGTCCGCGCTGGCAAATTGACGGGCAAAGGCGAAGAAGAAGAGAAGCAGGCGCTAGACTAACGTTATGTCGTCGTCCTTCGCCACTGCCGATACAGCAGCCCATGCGTTGGCCTGGGCCCACCCGGTCGTGCAGGAGTGGTTTACACGTAAGTTTGGCACGGCGACCGAGCCTCAGGTGGAAGGCTGGCCAGCAATCCTGGCTGGACGCACCACGCTCATCTCTGCGCCCACCGGGTCCGGCAAGACGCTGGCTGCGTTCCTGGTCTGCATCGACCAGCTCATCCGCAAGTCGATCACCGGAGAGCTTTCCCCAGTGACCGAGGTGGTGTACATCTCGCCGCTCAAGGCTCTCTCCAACGATGTGCAGAAGAACCTGAACGGCCCACTGGCAGAGATACAGCAGCTGGCCCTCGAGCGTGGTTATCTTTGTCCTGAGGTTCGTACGGCGGTCCGCACCGGCGACACACTCCCACGGGAGCGGGTCGCGATGCTGAAGCGTCCGCCGCACATCCTGGTCACCACGCCCGAGTCGCTCTACATCCTGCTGACAGCAGAAAAGAGCCGGAACAATCTGCGGCGTGTACGCACCGTCATTGTCGACGAAATACATGCGATCGCCGACGACAAGCGTGGAGCGCACATGGCGCTGACGCTCGAGCGCCTGGACGCCCTGGTGTGTGGCGAAAACCGCCTTTCGCCGGGCGCGATGCTCACCGGCAGCACCCATCCACCCCAGCGCATCGGCCTGTCGGCGACGCAGAATCCCATTGAGCTGGTTGCAGATTTTCTAAGTGGGGGCAGCAGGCAGCGAGCGCAGGTGATCCAGTTAGGCCAACGGCGGGTGCTTGACCTGGCGATCGAGATCCCCGATGAGCAGCTCGGCTCGGTTGCGACGCACGCGATCTGGGGCTCGATCGTAGATCGCCTGGCCGAGCTTGCGCTCGAGCACCGGTCAACGCTTGTTTTTGTGAACACGCGCGCCATGGTCGAGCGCATGGCGTTTCAACTTGGTGAGCGCATCGGCGTTGAGCATGTTGCGGCGCACCATGGCAGCCTCTCGCGCACGCTGCGGCTGGAGGCAGAGCGCAAGCTGAAAGAGGGAGAGATCCGTATTCTCTTTGCGACCGCATCGCTCGAGTTAGGCATAGATATCGGCAACATCGATCTGGTTTGCCAGATTAACTCGCCCCGCGCGATCGCCGCAGCGATGCAGCGTGTAGGGCGCGCCGGCCACTGGAGAGGCGCAACGCCGAAGGGACGTTTCTTCGTCACCACGCGCGATGACCTGGTCGAAAGCGCGGCCCTTATCCAGGCCATGCGCTCGGGTGCGCTCGACTTACTCGAGATACCGGAGGAGCCGCTTGATGTGCTGATGCAGCAGATGGTCGCATGCTGCGCAGCCGAACCCTGGGAAGAAGAAGCTCTTTATCATTTGGCTCGGCGCGCGTACCCCTACCGCAACTTATCCCGCGAGACATTTGAGGGATTGCTGACGCTGCTTTCAGAAGGTATCGCTTCCAGCCGCGGACGCTTCGGCGCGTGGCTTCTGCGTGATCGCGTGCATGGTGAGCTGCATGCCAGGAGAGGTGCGCGCATCGCTGCTGTCTCAAACGGCGGCACCATCCCGGACACAGCCATCTTCCAGGTGATCGCGCAGCCCGAGGGCGTGCCCATCGCGACCCTCGATGAGCATTTTGCCGTCGACTCATCTCCAGGCGACGTCATCCTGCTGGGCAACACGAGCTGGCGCATTCAGCAGATCGAAAGTGCAGGGCGCGTCCACGTGGAGGACGCCCAGGGTCAGCCGCCCAACGTACCTTTCTGGACCGGCGAGGCTCCGCAGCGAACCATGGAGTTATCGACCTACGTCTCTGCGCTGCGCGAAGGGGTAAGTGAGCGCACACCAGATGTGATGCCGGGCTATATCTCGCAGGCACATCCCCAGGTGGCCGAGACAGTGGCCTGGCTGCGCGAGCAATGCTGTGTGAGCGATGCTGCAGCTGAGCAGATCATCGGTTACATCGTTGCTGGGCGCGCTGTGCTGGGCGCTGTACCCACGCTTACCACGTTGATTGCGGAACGCTTCTTTGACGAAGGCGGCGGCATGCAGCTTATCCTGCACGCGCCTTTTGGCGGCCGCGTGAACAAGGCATGGGGATTAGCGCTGCGCAAGCGCTTCTGCCGGGGCTTCAACTTCGAGTTACAGGCAGCGGCCACAGACAACGGGCTGAACATTTCGCTGGCGGAGCAGCACTCGTTTCCACTCAGCGATGTCTTCCGTTTTCTTACTACGCAGACGGTAGCGGAATTGCTTCAGCAGGCCTCGCTCACCTCGCCTATCTTTAAGGCGCGGTGGCGATGGGACGCTTGCCGCAGTCTGCAACTGCTGCGCTTCCAGAAAGGCAAGAAGGTTCCGCCGCAGATCATGCGCACCCGCGGCGATGACCTGCTGGCGAATGTATTCCCGCAGGTCGCGGCCTGCCAGGAAAACATTGAAGGCGACATCGACATCCCGGACCATCCACTGGTGCGGGAGGTGATGAAGGACGTGTTGCAGGAGGCCATGGACCTACGCGAGTTAACGCGCATCCTGGCTGACATGGACGCGGGCCTGATCCGCTGCGTGGCCGTGGATACGACGACGCCATCACAATTCTCACACGAACTGCTGAACGCAAATCCCTACGCCTTTCTTGATGACGCACCGCAGGAGGAGCGTCGCGCACGCGCTGTGGCCATGCGCGGCACCGTGCCGGACAGTGTGCTTGGTGAGGCGGGCCGCCTCTCGCCGCAGGCCATTGCCGAGGTGCGCGAGGCGCAGTGGCCTGACCCGCGCGATGAGCACGAGCTGCATGACCTGCTTACGCTGCTGACACTTGTGCCGGCGGATGTCGCTGCCTTGCCTGGCACGCGGGACTGGCCTGCTTTCTTCGCCCGGCTGGTTGCGGCAGGCCGCGCTTCGACTGCGCACGTTGTTACTTCCAATTTCGAGTCACGCACTTACTGGTTAGCGGCGGAGCGGGTAGACTGGGCACGCAAGCTACAGCCGGGGTTGACGCTCAATGATGCGCTACCAGCGGTAATCTCCGAGTCGCTGAGCGAAGACGAAATCCTCAGGCGTACGGTGAACGGATGGCTTTCGATCCTGGGCCCGGCAACGGCGCGCACGCTCGGCGCCCGCCTGGGGATCAAACCAAGCGAGATCTGGAAGCAGCTGCTACAGCTTGAAGTCGCCGGCACGCTGATGCGGGGAATCTACGAACAGCCTGTGCACGCGTCCATTGACTTGCAGGATGAGGACGTCGAGTGGTGCGACCGGCGCCTGCTGCAGCGCATTCACAAGCGCACACTCAGTTCCCTGCGCAAGCAGGTAGAGCCAGTAGCGCCAGCCATGTATCTGGAATGGCTATTTGGCTGGCAGCATCTCGCTCCCCAGACACAGCTCTCTGGCGAGCAGGGATTACTCGAAGCGGTTCGCAAGTTACAGGGCTTTGAGGCCCCGGCCATCGAATGGGAGCGCACCCTCTTCCCGGCGCGGGTTGCGGGCTACGATCCGCGCTGGCTCGACGCGCTGTGCCTGAGTGGGCAGGTGGGCTGGGGGCGTACCTCGGCCCATCCTGCCTTCCACATGCCGGAGCAAGGAGCGCCGCGCCGCGTGATCCCAACCAGCATGGCGCCGGTGACGTTCTTTTTGCGTGAAGAAGCGCTATGGCTGGATCTGTGCCTGGCACAGCGACAGATCCCCGAAGAAAACCTCGCCTGCTGTTTGAGCGAGCTCGCTATCAAGCTGCGGAGATGTCTCGAAAGCCACGGTGCGATCTTCGCCGCGGACTTCGCACGCATCGCCAATGCACCTGCCGAGCAGGTGAGCCGCGCGCTGTGGGAGTTGGTAGCCGCCGGCCTGGTGACAGCGGACGGCTTCGAGTCGTTGCGACAACTCATCGACCCGCGCCGGAAACAGACACCTGCCATCGCCCGCACAAAGCGAACGGCTCAGGCGAGCGGCCGGTGGAGCCTGCTGGCCAATCCCTACGCTAGTCACGGCCCAACGCGGGAGACCACAGGCGAGGCTGCAGAGCGTCGCGAGGCCGAGTTAGCGTCTGCCTGCACCATGCTGCTCGCCCGCTACGGGGTGGTCTTCCGCGACCTGCTGGAGCGTGAGTCTTCTATCCCCAGGTGGCGCGACTTACAACCCATGCTGCGCCGCATGGAAGCACGTGGCGAGGTGCGCGGCGGACGATTTCTCTCCGGCTTCTCGGGCGAGCAGTTTGCCTTGCCGCAGGCGCTCGAGTCGCTCCGTGAAACGCGGCGTGGTGGGCACGCGTCGATCCCTTCGATGACGGTGGCTGCCGCAGACCCGCTCAACCTGGTAGGCATCCTGGTACCAGGGGAGCGCGTGCCTGCTGTTGCTGGTAAGTGGGTCAGCATTGCCCCGGCATGCTTAACCTTGACGCGGGAGAGCAATGTCGTGCGCGCCATGCAGCCGTCCATCCTTGCAGCAGCATCCACTCCACTCCTGGACGTACACCCATGACTTCGCCCGAGCCTACCGACGAGCCCGACTACTACTTTGAAGGTGAGTACCTGGTCTTTACTGCTGCGTACCATCGCCGACGCGGATACTGTTGTAACTCGCGGTGTCGCAATTGCCCGTTTACGGAAGAAACCGAGCATGAGGCCGGTGGAGAAAACGACGAAACGCGCTGAGGCTTGCGCAGGGACCAGCCAACTATTGGCGGGCGGTCCCCGGTGCTCCGCCACGCACCAGCAGCGCCGTACGCGGGAAGCTGAACCTGCCGCCTGCATCATCAATCACGTTGACCTGACAGGTATATAAGCCATCCTTGAGCGAGCCAAGCGGAACAGAGAACTGAAAAGCGATAGCGCCTCGCCCGGGCACGTTCTCCGCTGTTGACTCGACGAGCGGCGTCTCGAACACCTTGGTCGTCCCTTGAAGGAACTCAATGCTGGTCAACACGTGCACGCCAGGCGTTTTTGCGCCGGTGATTGCCGGATCATAGACTTCATACAAGAAGTAGAGAGACTGATCAGGGCGGAAGACATGCGCCAGGTTAGGCACTAACTGCGCGCCCCCGCTGGTATCTGCAAAGATCAGCGGGTTGTCGGTCTTTTTTCCTGGAGATGGCACTCGCTGGCTTGCAAGCACGAGCGAGCTTAACTTCACCCCTGAAGGGTCATTCCTGGTGAGGTCAGGCACAGTGATACCCGAGATGAAGGAGCCCATCTTTCCAGTCTCGTTTTCGCGCACCACAAACTTCATCTGGTATCTGCCGGCAGGCAGGGTAAAGTTTGTCGTGTACTGGATGTTCTTGCGACTCACTTGCTCGTCAGCACCAACGGCTAACTTGATCGTGTCGCGTGCTTCACCCAGCACCTGCCCTGCTGGGTCCCGCACCTGGCCAATCACATCAAGCGTGGCCTTGTCGCGGTTGCCGCCACGAGTAAAGGGTATCTGCGATCCGGGCACAACAAGCGAGACGGGCACGGTGTAACGACCAGCGTGAGCGGCGCGAAAAAAGAAAGGTTGAAGGTAAAGTGAGACGTCTGTTGCAGGAGAGTCACTTGAGAGCTGCGCCTGCAGGCCACGCTCCCTGTCATCGCGCCCACTGTGTTGATAGTCAGCAGGAGCATAGTAGCCGGGACGGTACTCGAGCTTGACGTCAGGGCGACGTACGCGAATCTGTAACTTGCGAAAACGCCCGTCGCGCAGCGCATCTGAGGAGCGATAGCCGAGGACGTAGTAACTCGCCGTATCCTGCTCTACCTGAGCAAAAGCGGGAGCAAAGTCATTGTTATCGAAGAAAGACTTGCCACCCGTGTCGGAGGATAAGGTGGCCATTACCTCCTGCGAGTTGAAGTTGGCATCAAGGTTGTTCTGGAGGGCAGCGCCGTTATAACCCGAGGTGCCCCGGAGGCTGCCCGTGGTTGCGTCGCCGAGCGGAGTGACAGCCTGGAGGCCGCGTGCGTCGACGCTGTAGATTGCCAGGTTGGCGCGTACTGCAGCGTTGATCGCCGCGCGGAGCGATGCCTGGTTTTCAACGCCATCGCGCGAAATGCCGCCGGAAAAGTAAAGCAGCGACTTCTTCTCACGGATAGGTGCGAGCGACCTGGAGATAGCAGCGATTGCAAACAGCTCGCGATCTGTATTCAGGTCGTTATAGTCCGTCTCGTCCGCGGTAAAGGCAGTGGAATCTTCCACCTGGTTCGTAGTCGTGGTGGCACCCGGGCTAAAACCCTGGCTGCCGCCGGGCGAGTAGCTGGCGATGGCCTGCAGTAGCTTGCCGTGATCCACGGTGAAATCCTGGTCAACAGACAAGGTGTTGCCCAGCGAGACGACCGCTACCAGGTCAGCCGCCTGCATCTGACCGTTGACATAGTCGCGCGCGGCTTGTTGCACGCGCTCCAGGTCGTCCGGCTGCAGTGAGGTGGTGTCGAAGAAGAGCACGATGAGCCGGTGACCGCTAAGCGCCTGTGGTGTGACAAGGTCCGTGGTGGTTGCCAGACTTGCGCCGAGTGTTCCACGTGCGGGTGGCGTGTTCGTCGCGCGCAGGGCAGTTGCCTGGTTTACATCCTCATAGTCAAAGCTTGAGATCTGCTGCGGCTTGCCATCTTCAAGGATGGTGAAGTCGTCGCGCGTGAGCCCACGCACCGGTTGACCTGTCGACTTATCCCGGACGACGACGTTAGTCAAAACGAAGTCGCTGGTGACCCTTAGCGTAACTGATCCCGTGGCTGCGGCAGGTGCCTGTTGGGCCTGCATTTGCATCGCGAGCGATGGGATAGCGGCGGCCAGGACAAATGCCAGCACGCGGTAACAAGATCGCATCATGAGGGTAGGCTGGCTCCGGGTCTTCGGCACTAATATCTAAACCTTGCAAGAAAGGTAAGTTGGCGCATGGCAGCAGCGGAAGTGACTTCGCCGTAGGTGCCGGACCCGAGCGTGGTGTCAACGCCTGCGTACTGCACAGTGTTGAAGACGTTATCCGCTGTCGCGCGCAGTTCGAGTGAGCGCGTCTCCGTGAGCGAAACGGTCTTTGACGCAGAGGCATTAAAAGAGAGTGTCCCTGGGCCGGCAATCGAGTAGCGGCTGGCCGTCCCGTAGAGATTGGCAGGCTGCGTGAAGGCGCCCGTATTGAACCAATGGTTGAGGGTGCCGGCACCGGCGCTGAGCGAGCTTCCGGCAACTCGGTCGGGGCGAAGCGACCCAGCGCTGCCGCGTGAGACATCGGTGACCGAGGCCTCGTAGTGTGGAGTAAGTGGAGCACCGGTGGCAAAGGCGTAATTGCCGGAGAGCGAGAGACCTCCCAATAGATGCGCAGCACGCCCGGTCGTGAAGTATGTTTTGTCCGCGCCGAAAGGGAGCTCGTAAACGAAGTCCCCTTTGAGCTGGTGTCGTATGTCAAAGCTCGAGTTTGATTCTTCCGCAAGCAGATTCTGCCAGTTCTGGGCAACGGCGCTGCCTACCCCACCTACAGAGGTTGCGTTGTCAATCGCATGTGAATAGGTGTAAGTGGCGCCAACAGAAATGCCTCTTTGCATGCGCTTGCGCAGCCGTACGGCCAGCGCGTTGAAGTTAGAAAAGGCGACCGAATCCTCGTAATCGTAGAGTGTGCCGCTGAGCGAAGCCGTTGCGCTACGGCCGGGTGCGTCCACAATGTCGAGACGCGTGCCCTTGGATCCGTTATAGCCGACGTTGAGAACAATGTTCATCGGCAAGGTGCGCTGGATGTCAAGGTTCCAGGCCTGTACATACGGAAGCCGGTAATTTTTGTTGACGGCGTAGTTGCCATTGGTTTGTGGAGCAGGGAAGCCATGCGCCAGGGTGAGCGGCGCCGCCTGTGTTGCTTCGTTCGTCTGCACGTCGGCGAAAGGAGGCTGGAAGGCAAACTGCTGTACGAACTTGCTGTACTGTCCATTGGCGTAATTGATGCCATAGCCACCACGGACGACAGTGTTCTTCGATGCTCGCCAGGCGAAGCCAATGCGTGGCGAAACGTTGTGCTTCTCAGGATAAACAAGTGAGCGGGGGTACTTGCCGGTGTAGGGCGCGGTGCCATTGGCCACCACAGGTGCGACAGAAGCGAAATCGTTCCCGGTGTCCAGGGTGGCTAGCCGATCGTCCTTATCAGAGTACGGGGAGAAGTACTCGTAGCGCAGGCCTGCCAGCAGGGTAAGTGACGGGAGCGCACGCCAGTCATCCTGCACGTAGCCGTCATACACGTTTTCTCGTAGATACGCCTTCTGATAGGGCGCCTGGATCGCTGTCTGCTGCGGCAAGCCAAGCAGCAGGTCCGCCAACGAGGAGCCGGTCTGGGGCAGGCCGTTGCCGGTCGTATTGCCAACCCCGTTCAACGCGCTTGACCCTGGCTGCTCGGTAAAGAGGCCGGTGAAATAAAAGGTGCCGGTTGAGTTTGCCTTGCCGATCAGGTCAAGGTGTACGCGCTTGAAGTCCGCGCCCCACCGAATGTTGTGTTTCGCATGCGCCCAGGAGCTCGCCTCGGTAACCCCGATCGTTTGGTTGGTCTGCAGTGTTGGTTGTTGTTCACCAAGCCCGGTGAACTGGTTCAGCGTGATGTTGGGCAGGCCGTAGTTCAACGGGCTTACCGGCTCGTCTCCAAAGATATCGAGCCCTGCCGCACTTGCTACGTCACTGGCTCCGGTGAAGTAATTGGTCGTGTCGGCCACCGAGCGGTTCCAGTTAGCGGCCAGGTTATTCGATAACTTGCCGCGGCTTAGAGTGTAACCAAGCTCGAGCGAGTTCTGATGCGTCTGCTGCTTGCCTCCGAGCAGGGGCAGGATCTCGAGCAGGTCAGAAGCCGTATGGCTGTAGTTGTAGTTAGCGTGCACGTTCTGCTGCACGCCGGTGCTAGTGCCCATGTATTGGCGCACCAGGCCGGCCAGCGGAGAGCCGCCTGTGTTGCCAAAGCTGTGAATGGCGCGTAGTCCGATCGTGGTCGTGTTGGTCTCAGCGGTGGTGAGGCGTTGGTAATTTTCTGATCGCCCACTTAGGTTCGGCAGCGGGACGTAGCCGAGCAGCGCTTCAGCTTGAGGTGCGATCCGTGCAGCCGGGATCGTGTTACCGGCGAACGGCTGGCCTGTGGTTGGGTCGTAGATCGTAATCTGCTGGCCTGAGGCAGTGGTCAGGCCGCCCAGGTCGCCGCTGCGCTCGGCTGCGTTGGGTACCGTGCCGTATTGGTCAAAGGGCGTCGAGCTACGCTGGCCGGCAAGGGTAAAGAACAGGTAATCCTTCTTGTCGTGCTCGATCAGATGCGGCACATAGGGCGCTCCGGCAAAGACAATGCCAAAACGGTTGGAAGCGTAACCGGGCTGGGCAAACTGCTGGCCGCGAATGGCGAAGTCGCGCGCATCGAGCGCTGAGTTGCCGCCGTTCCAAAAGATAGCGCCATGCGGCTGATTGGGGTTAAAGCGGCCAAAGCCGCCGCGTCCGCCGCCGCCGCCGCGTCCGCCACCTCCGAAGCCGCCAAAGCCGCCCCCACCACCAAACCCGCCGCCCGCAAACCCGCCACCACCAGGGCCGCCGGGTCCACCGCCCCCGGGATTAAGCGAGGGATCGGACTCGGCCCGCTGGCGAACCTCGTCCAGGTTGATCCCGGCAAAGCTGTTTGCGGTGCCGGCTGCTCCACTCACAGCGACCGAATCAGAGGAGAAGTCTCCGCCCCCAAGCGAAGGTAGCTGCGCCCCGGAGGCACCACCCTGGCCTGCCTCCAGCGCGCCGCTTAGCGCGTTGACCAGGCTCAGTGTCTGGCTGCCACGCCCGCCAGGGCCGCGTCGTGGAGCGGCGGCCGTGCCCAGTTCGCCCCGATCCTCCGGCTGAGCCACAACCCTGGACTGAAGCACGAGCGTAAAGTCGGCAGTGGCCGCATGCGTGGTCGCGTTGAGCAGCGCTTCCTTTGTTGTCGCGGCAAAAGCGGTAAAGTCCGTGCGCAGCACATAGCGGCCGTTCTCCGGAATGGCCATGCGGTACGTGCCCGTCACGTCGGTCGTGGTGGTGTAGCGCTGGCCTGAGAGCGTGTTGGTGGCCGTGATACGTACGCCGGGCAGGGCGGTGGCGCCGGCCTTGATCGTTCCCTCGATAGTGCCGCCAGCCAATGGTGCTGCAGTTATGCCAGGCTGGTCGGCGGCTGCGGGTTGCGCCTGCGGGGTGGTGCCCTGGAGCGCCTGCCCAGACGAGACGCCGAGGTGCAGACCGACAGCCAGCGCTGCCAGCCGGCGCAGGTCGCACCTTCGCCAACCCTGGTGCTTCGCACGATGCATGCTTATCGGTCTCGCAGCTTTGACCACTCGCGAATCTCCCTTGCATCGACAACGGTCACCAGCGTCCCGGCGAAGGTGCCCTTGCCGATCGTCCCCCGGGCAGTGAGCCCATCGCCCACCTGGATGTCACCGAGCGTGATGCTCTCGTGGCGCTTGCGGAACGACGTGTTTTCGTCCACAGACACCGTTGTGATCACGTCATCGGGCCGCTTGATGGTCAGCTGCGTACCGTGTATAGCGGTGATGGTGCCCGCCAGCCAGGTCTTGCCAAACTCCACTCGTCGGCGATCGTACTCGGCTAACTGCTGCGCATCGACAGCGGCAAGGAAGACGGCACCCAGCACATGCTGCTTTTCATCGAGCTCGCCGCCTGCAATTACCAACTCGCCGGGACGAATGGTATCCGGGGTGCTGGCTTCCTCCCCGCGTACAAAGTGGGTGTTCACGCTGGTCTCCACCTTGAAGAGCGTGCCCTTGGGTGTCTTGACCAGGAAGCTGCTGCCGGTGATCTTGACCAGGCTGCCACGGATGGCCTGCATGCCAGCGATTTCCTCGGGCGCGTCGGCGCCACCCTGCGCACGTACCGGGCCGCAAAGCGAGAGCAGTATGGCTGCGGGCAACATGAAGGCGAACCTCACACGGCGCATCGCTGCCGGGTTGCGGGCGTTGTTTGCAAGGAAAGCCAGGCACAGCAGGCTCGACCGCGATGAGGAAGCGGTGATTACCATCGTCTGCTTGTCACGCATGATTGTCCGTGCAAACAGCGTAAGGACGAAGGAACATGGCACTTGCATAGACGCTTGCCAGCGGACAAAAGACGCGAGCGGTGGAGCATGGGCCGTGCAAGGCCAAGGGTGATCCTGCGGCATGAAAACTCGTTGCGCCCGCGAATAAGAACCGGCAGGTCTCGATCGGTTTCGGGTCTGCCGTAACTCGCCGCAGGTGCTACCCTTCTCTGGGCGACCGCATGATTCGGACGCGGAGCGCACAGCATGCAAAGAGAGGTCTTCCCCCGATGACTGCATTGGCTGCTATTCCTTCGGTCGCCGCCAGCGGCTGGAGGATCGAGACCCAGGCGCTGCTGGCCCGCTACTGTAGCGTGCGGCAGCAGAGCCTCAAGCTTTGCGAGCCGCTTACGCCTGAAGACATGATGGTCCAGTCCTGCCCTGAGGCGAGCCCGGCCAAGTGGCACATGGCGCATACGACGTGGTTCTTCGAGACGTTTATCCTGCGTGAGTTTTCTCCCGGCTACCAACCCTTCCACGCTGATTTTCTCTGGCTATTTAACTCCTACTACAACGGTGTATCGGCCCAGCCGGAGAAGAAGCTGCGTGCCAGCTTCTCGCGGCCGTCGCTGGAGCAGATCTTCGGCTACCGCCAACACGTGGATGCGGCAATCGAAGCAGTGTTCGCGGGCGATGCCCCAGATGAAGCGGCACGCAGGCTGGAACTTGGGTTGCACCACGAGCAGCAGCACCAGGAGCTGCTGGTGACCGACATCAAGCACGCGCTGTGGTCAAATCCAATGCGCCCGGCCTACCGCGACATGCCGCTGGCTCCAGCAGGCGCGACCAGCCAGCTGACGCCGCAGCGCTGGCGCACTTACCCCGGCGGCGTGGTCGAGATCGGCTACTCCGGCACTGGCTTCTGCTTCGACAATGAAGAACCGCGCCACCGCGTATACCTTGAACCGTTTGCGTTGGCGACTCGCCCTGTCTCCTGCGCCGAGTACCTGCAGTTTATGGAGGACGACGGGTACCGGCGGGCCGAGCTGTGGCTGGCGGAAGGCTGGCGCGTCGTCGAGCAGGAGCACTGGGAGGCGCCGCTCTACTGGCACCGCCATGAAAACGACGCAGCAGCCCAGGCCTGGCAGGTCTTCACATTGCGTGGCGAGCAGCCGCTCAACGCCCTGCTTGCTGCCCCGGTCTGCCACCTCAGCTACTTTGAAGCGGACGCCTTTGCACGCTGGGCCGGCTGCCGCCTGCCAACCGAGGCAGAGTGGGAGATTGCCGCGGCGGATACGCTGGCAACCACGCCACTTGAGGCTGCGGGCGGCGATCTGCTCGAGGGCGACACACTGCACCCGCTTGCTGGACATAGCGCATCGGGAGAACAGACGCAGCTGAGCCAGATGCTGGGTGGCGTGTGGGAGTGGACAGCAAGCGCCTACCTGGGCTACCCGGGATATCGTGCGCTGCCCGGTGCCCTGGGCGAGTACAACGGCAAATTCATGTCCGTGCAGATGGTGCTGCGTGGTGGCTCAGTCGCTACGCCGGCCTCGCACATCCGTGCGACGTATCGAAACTTCTTCGCGCCTGGCACGCGATGGCAGTTCTCCGGGGTGCGCCTGGCTCGACGTTGAAGTCTGCGAGACTTTCTGCCGCGTGCGATCGTCGCTCGAGGCCTACTCATCCTGATAAAGCGCCCCTGAGGTCACCCTAACGGCATGGCTACTGCATCTGTCTCTGCGCAACGCACCGCGGTGGCTGAGGAAGTCTTCCGCGGCCTGACGAGCAAGCCCAAGACGCTCTGCCCATGGCTCTTCTACGACGCGCAAGGCTCCAGGCTTTTTGAGCAAATCACCGAGCTGCCCGAGTATTACGTCACCCGCACTGAGCGAGCCATCTTTGCCGGGCAGGCGGACGCGATCATGGCCGCCGCGGTGAAGGGCGCGAACGGGCCTCTGGCGGCAATCGAGTTAGGTGCGGGAACCGCATCGAAGACCGGGCTGCTGTTAGCGGCCATGGTGCGGCTGCAGGGACGCGTCGACTACTACGCGATCGACGTCTCCATCACCGCGCTTGAAGAGGCCAAGCAGCACCTGGAGCGCGAGCTGCCTGGTGTATGGGTGCACGCGCGCGTCGGCGACTATACCGAAGGACTGGGCCAGGTGGAGACGGAGGGATGCCGCAAGCTGGTGCTCTACATCGGTTCAAGTATCGGCAACTTCGAGCCCGAGGACGCAGTTGCCCTGCTGGCTGGCGTCCGTCGCGAGCTGGCACCGGGCGATCGCCTCCTGCTCGGAGCTGACCAGGTCAAGGATGCGCCGCTGCTCGAAGCGGCTTACGATGACGCGGCGGGCGTGACAGCGGCGTTCAATCTCAACGTGCTCTCGCGCATCAATCGCGAACTCGGCGCGAACTTTGACCTGGCGGCGTTCCGGCATCGCGCCTGCTGGGATCGAGCGAAGTCACGGGTGGAGATGCATCTTGAAAGTACCTGCACCCAGCAGGTGAAGATCCCGGCGCTCGATGGCTTGACTCTCGAGTTTGCCGCGCGGGAGACGATTCACACCGAGAGTAGTTACAAATTCACCGATGCTGCCATTGCAAGGCTGCTGGAGCGAGCGGGCTTTGCGCTGGAGCGTACGTGGAAAGATCCGCAAGGCTGGTTTGGCGTATACCTGGCCGAGGCGCGCGGGTGAGTTTCGCGAGCATCATGGATTCGGCGCTGACTAGTGCGCGACAAAAGGCGTCTCCGGCCTGATATGTGGGGCCTGCTGCGCACCGACTGCGCTGAACCGCATCCGCGGAAACGCATCAGGATAGTTTTCGCGGATGAAGGCGATCATGCCTTCGCGGACCAGGCAGCGCAGGTCGAAGAGATCACCTGCGTTGCGAGCGCTCATCAGGCAGCGGACCTCCATGGTTTGAGCAGTCAGGTCCGTTACCTGGCAGCCTGCCGTCTTCTGGTCCCATTGCGGCGCGTCTTGAAGCAGTCGCTCCAGTTCCGCCCGCAGCGCCGGTACCGGTACAGAATAATCCACATGCAGGAACGAGGTACCCATCAGTTCGGCACGCTCGCGCGTCCAGTTCTCAAAAGGCTTTTCAATGAAGTACGTGAGCGGTACGACAAGGCGCCGGTAGTCCCAGATAGCAACGACAACGTAAGTTGTCGTGATCTCTTCAATCTTTCCGTACTCGCCTTCAACGATGACGACATCATCGAGACGGATCGGCTCGGTAAGTGCGATTTGCAAACCGGCAAGCATATTCTCTGCGGTGGACTTGGCAGCAGTCGCAAGTACAAGTGAAGCCAGCCCCGCCGAGGCGAGCAAACCTGCTCCGTAGTGCCAGATCTGCGAGTCGCGAAAGAGCGAGAGAATCAAGCCTGCATCGATAACCATGAGCAGGACGATCGCTACCCGGCGGAGCAGTTGCAGTTGGGTGCGGACCCGCCGCGCCTTCAGGTTGTCAGCGCTCGATATGTCGTAGCGCAGCATGGCGAAATCTTCAAACGTGTAGACGGCCGAGATCATGAGCCAGCCAAAGACGAGGAACCAGAGGATGCCGACACCCTTCTCGATCATGGATAAGTAGTGTCGCGGCACGTCAAGAAACGGGAGCACCGGGCCCAGCGCGGTGAGCAGAACCAGCGCCAGTGCAGGCTTGCGCACTCTTTGCATAACGATCCGCATCACTGGCACATCCTTGACGCTGCGGTGGCGAAGCTTGGCCAGCAGCCAGAAGAACAGGGTGTGCGCGAAGAGGCCGACCAGCAGCGCTGCGCAGAGCAGCACCACGCCAACGAAGATGCTGTGGTGTGCCGAGGCGGGGGTGACAGGCGTGACCGGCGCAGCAATGGTGAGCAGGGCAGATAGGGTCATGATGACTTACTTCGTCCTTCTTACTTCTGAGTTACAAGGGAATGCGATTTGGGTCAGCTCGAGGCGCCAGGCCCTGGGATCAGCACGCGGGAGCAGGGAAGTGCGAGGCGCAGCGTCCGGCCGACGACCTCCTGGACGGCTACAGTGTGCGCTGGTAGTCGCCGCTCTTGCCGCCGGTCTTTGAGACAAGTAACACCTCGCGAATGACGATTCCTTTGTCGAGGGCCTTGCACATGTCGTAGACGGTCAGCGCGGCCACTGCGGCAGCGGTGAGCGCCTCCATCTCGACGCCAGTGCCGGCGGTGGTGGCGGCTGTCGCGCGGATAGCGATGCCACCGTCGGCGATCTGTGCCGAAACGTCGAGGAAGCTCAGCGGGAGCGGGTGGCACAGGGGGATCAACTCGCTGGTGCGCTTGCCCGCCTGGATGCCGGCGAAGCGCGCTACCTCCAGGGGATTGCCCTTGGGATTGGCGGGCAACGCTGCAAGCACTGCAGCGGACAACGCCACGAAGGCAGAGGCGACGGCTTCGCGGCGAGTGTCGGTTTTCCCGCTCACATCGACCATCCGGGCTTCACCGTGGGCGTCATAGTGCGAGAGTGTGGTGGCGGACCGCCCGCAAGTGTCGTCGATCGGCATACCTTCAGCGTACCGCACAGCACGCAGGCCTCGGTGCGGGGTGCAGGCGCGGCGGTGCTCTAGTGCAGCAGCAACACCGACACGGCAGTACCCGGGGACATCGTTCCTTCGCTCTCGGGGACCACGATCAGGCAGTTGGCGGCTGCCGTGCCGGCGATGTCGCCCGAGCCCTGCCACGGGACCGGGCGCACTTCCGCGCCATCCGCATCAGCAATCAGCAGGGCAGGGAGGAATCGCCGCAGGCCTGCTTTCCGTTCGACAGCCTGCGCCAGGCGCGCCTGGGCAAAGCGCGGGCTGTATGCCGACTCGCCCCCGAGTGCGGCCAGCACCGGCGCGGCAAAGAGGCTAAATGTAACCATGGTGGATACAGGGTTGCCAGGCAGGCCGAAGAAGGGCAGCCGGGCGGGACCTGCGGAGGGCATTTCGCCGAAGACAAGTGGCTTGCCGGGCTGGATGCGCACGCCGGTAAAGAAGAACCGCGCGCCCAGCGCTGCAAGCACGCCTTCGACCAGGTCGTACTTGCCCATCGAGACACCGCCCGAGAGCAGGAGTAGATCGCAGCCATCGCTCATCGCCGTGCGCACCGAATGGTCGAGAGCATCTTCAGAGTCCTGCGCTACGGGATGGATCAAAGGTTCAGCGCCCAGGGCGAGTACCTGCGCCGCCAGCGAGTAGCTGTTGGAGTTGCGGATCTGGTGCAGCAGTGGCTGCTCGTCCAGCTCGACTAGCTCATCGCCAGTCGAGAGAATGGCGACCCGCGGCGCCGCATGCACGCGCAGCCGAGACGCGCCGACAGAGGCCGCCGCTGCGATGTGCGAAGGGCCGATCCGTGTCCCTGCAGCGACCAGCGTTGCGCCTGCCGAGGCCTCGGCACCGGCCGGGATAAAGTTGTCGCCTGCTTTTATGCTTCGACCAGCTTGCAGGCGGACGCGGGCCGCCTCTTGCTTGACATGCTCGACCATGACGACGCAGTCAGCGCCAACAGGAAGAGGCGCACCGGTCATGATCTCAAGCGCCTGGCCCTTCGCGAGCTCGCCGTCCCAGCGCTCGCCTGCCTTGAGCAGCCCTGAAACTTCGAGCCAGGCCTGGGGCGACGCATCAGCAGCACGGCAGGCGAAGCCGTCGCGGGTAGCACGGCGAAAAGGCGGCTGCTCGCGGTCGGCCAGCACTGGCTCGGCCAGCACCCGACCCATGCTGGCGAGCAGGCCGACACTCAAGGCAGCGCGCGTGGGGGCGAGGCTTCGCGTGTACTCGCGTATCAGCGCAGAGGCTTCCTGGTAGGCAAGTGTCTGGACCGTGTGACGAACCTGCTCTGCCGCCAATTCGTTCTCCCGTGCGTGTGTCGAGCAATCAAGCTGAGGCAAAGCAAAAGCGCCGGCGGACGGAGCTTTGTCCATCCTGCCGACGCCTTCTTACGATCCTGGCCGCTGATCTGTTCCGGAAGAACCTAGCCCGAACGAACCGGACCCAAACGAACGGGCCCGAAGGAACCGGGCCCGTACTAGGACCCCTTCTTGGCCTTGAACTTCGTGTTCACCGTCTGGCCCATTTCGGCCAGGATGTTCTTCGCGTCTCCGGCAAACTGGCCATCCGGTGCGAGTTCGAGGTACTTCTGGTAGGCCTCCGCGCAACCCGGAGGCGCCTGGATCTTCTGCGTCTTCGGATCGACAGTTGCCTTGTTGATCAAAGCCTGGCCCTTCAGGTAGTAGGGGATGGGCCGGGTCGGGTCAGCAGCGATCGCCTTATCAGCTGCGGCCGTTGTGGCGTCGGGCTGTCCTGCGCGGCTCAGGATGATCGTCTCATTGGTGTAGTACATACCGGCGCCGGCTGGGTTTGCCTTGGCTGCTGCATCGTAGGCAGCAGTTGCCTCCGGGATCTTGCTCTGCGATGCCAGGGCTTCCCCAAGTCCATTGTTGGCCCCGCCCACCAGCTCAGCGTTCGGCTTTGGGTTCGCAGCTTCGAGCGTGATCACCTTCTGGAAAGAGGTCGTAGCGTCCGGCCACTTCTTCTGCCCAGCCTGCGCTGTGCCCAACTCCAGCCAGATGACACCGGCGTCCGGCTTGAGCGCTGCATCCTTGGCCATCAACTGCTCGGCATCAGCATAATTCTTGGCCTTGTTGGCGGCGCGCGCTGTAGCCAGGTCGGCGTTCAGGTTCTTGATGACCCCATTTACCTTGAGCGCCTCCTGATTCTTGGCCCGCACTTCTTCCAGCTGCTTGCGCTGCTCGGGGGTCATCTTGGCCACGTACTCGGGGCGCCCGAGGTCGAAGTTCTCAACCTCGTCCTGGTCGGCGACTACCTTAATGCTTGGCAGCTGGTCGATGGGCTTCTCGCCCTGGAACAGGTTCAGGAAGTAGGTTCCCGCCGCGATCCCAGTGCCCTTGTAGTCCCCGTTCGCGTCCGCGGTAAAGGTGTACTTTGCATCCTTGCCGTCGGTGCTCACCTTGACGGTGGCGTTCGGAATGACCGCGCCGACAGGGTCTTGAATGTGACCGTGGATGCTGCCGGTCTTGTCCTGGGCCAGGCCCATGGTCAGGCTTGCGCTCAGCAGTGCTATCGTTGCCAGTGTCTTGCGCATCGTTTCTCCTTCTTCCTGCGGCTCCTATAGGCCGCTTTCCACACCTACATGCTCGTAGCACCAGGGCTACAAACCAGTTGAAACCCTGCTAGCGCCCAGATGTGTCGGCGGCATAGGGCAGCTGGTCGGTCACCCCGGCCTCGGCAAAGGCTCTCAGCCGCAACACGCAGCTGTCACACACGCCGCAGGCCTGCTCGGCGCCCTGGTAGCAGGACCAAGTTACATGCAGCGGCGCACCTTGCGCCATTCCTACCCGCACGATCTGACTCTTGGCAAGATGGATGAGCGGCGTCACGACTTTGATGTCTCCCTCGCGGGTGCCGACACGGATAAGCTGCTGAAAGACCTCGTAGTAGGCAGGCCGGCAGTCCGGGTAACCAGAGCTGTCCTGCGCGACCGCACCAATGTAAATGGCCCTTGCACCAAGCACCTCGGCCCAGCTGACAGCGGCTGACAGGAAGTGCGCGTTGCGAAATGGCACATAGGTGACCGGGATCTCGGCTGGCGGACGCTCAGTGCCGCCTTCAATGCCGGCAGAGTCTTCAGGGATGGCGATTGCGGAGTCGGTCAGCGCCGAGCCGCCGATGCGTCGAAACAGGTCCATCTCAAGGTGCAGGAATTGCCTGATGGCCAGCGCCTGCGCCACCTCGCGTGCCGCGCGCAGCTCACGGGCCTGCGTACGCTGGCCGTAGGAGACATGCAGCGCGCAGACCTCGTGCTCCCTTGCCGCCAGCGCTGCGCAGACAGTGGAGTCCATGCCCCCGGAAAGGCAAACGACAGCCAGTGGGCGGGCAGAGTCTGACTGCACGGGTACGGTCACTGGGACACCGCCAGAGCAGGCGCAGCACGTTCCATTTCGGCGTGTCTGGCGAACTCTGCCCACCATGGATCGAAGCTTGCCAGCGCTCGCTCGCACTGCAGGCGATGGCGCTCTTTCTTGTCCCGGACGCGCTTGCGCGTCTCTTCCTCAAGCGGCAGCAGCAGATCAAAGGTGATGTTTGCCGGCTGGAAGTGCCTGGCCTCGGCATGCGTGATGTAGTGGGCGAGCGACCCGAAGGCCGTGCCGCGCGGTGCAGGGCTGATCGAGCCGCCAAGGGCAACAGTTGCTGCGTAGGCGCCGGCGAGCAAGCCCATGGCCATCGACTCCGTGTACCCCTCGACGCCCGAGATCTGCCCGGCAAAGAAGACGCCGGGGTAGGCGCGTAGATGCAGGGCCTCGGTCAGCACGCTGGGGGAGTTGATGTAAGTGTTGCGGTGGATCTGGCCGTAGCGCAGGAACTTTGCATTCTCAAGGCCAGGAATCATGCGCAGGATGCGCCCCTGCTCACCGAACTTGAGGTGGTTCTGGAAGCCGACCAGGTTGTAGGAGTCGGCGCGAAGGTTTTCTGAGCGTAGCTGGACCACAGCCCAGGGGTTGGTGTCCGTGCGCGGATCGCGCAGGCCGACTGGCTTCATGGGTCCATAACGCAGCGTGTCGCGTCCGCGCCGGGCCAGCTCCTCTATAGGCAGGCAGGACTCGAAGAAGGGCAGGCGCTCCCAGTCTTTCTCCTCCACATGCTCGGCCGCAACCAGTGCGTCGTAGAAACGGTCATACTCGTCACGGTTCATAGGGCTGTTGATGTAGTCGGCAGACCCCTTGTCCCAGCGCGCCTTGTAGTAGACCTTCTCCATGTTGATGGAATCGGTCTCAACGATGGGCGAGATGGAGTCGTAGAAGGCGAGATGGCTGGCCCCGGTGAGACGGGCGATCTCGTCGGATAAGGCAGACGAGGTGAGCGGGCCGCTGGCAATGACCGTGATGCCCTCGTGCTCGTCGATGCGCGTGACCTCTCCGCGGTGCACCGTGATCAGCGGTTCGCGTTCGATAGCCTGGGCGATGCGCCGGGAAAAGTCGACCCGGTCGACTGCGAGCGCATGCCCGGCGGGGACGGCGCTCTGGTCAGCGCAGGCCAGCAGGGCTGAGCCGGCACGCCGCATCTCCTGCTTCAGCAGCCAGGGCGCGGTATGCTCGCTCTCGCTCTTGAGCGAATTGGAGCAGACAAGCTCGCCGAAGTCAGCGGTCTGGTGCGCCGGCGTGGTGCGTACCGGGCGCATCTCGTAGAGATCAACCGCAACGCCCAGGCGCGCTGCTGCCAGCGCTGCCTCCGGGCCGGCCAGGCCGCCACCTATCACCTTGATCTGGGGAGTGCTGTTCATGAGCGCGCACCTGCGACGGGTTCAGTCGCCTGGTGGCGAGCGACTACGGCCAGCGCCTCGCCGGTCAAGCGCATGCGGTCCCACTCCCCTGCCGGCGCGGCACCAAGGCTCTGGTAGAAGCGGATTGCCGGCTCGTTCCAGCGCAGCACGCTCCAGTCAAGACGACTGCACCCCTGCTCGACGGCGACGGACGCCACGCGCGCCAGCAAAGCCTTCCCCAGCCCACGGCCGCGGTACTCGGGCAGGACAAAGAGGTCTTCGAGGTAGAGGCTGCGTCCGGCCCAGGTGGAGTAGTAAGGGAAGTACAGGGCAAAGCCGCAGCCGATGCCGTCTGACTCGGCGACGAGGCAGCGAAACGCCGGTTCTGCGCCAAAGCCGTCCCGCAGCAGGTCAGCCTCGGTGAGCCGGGCGGACAATGGCTCGCGCTCATACTCGGCAAGACTCCGAATAAGCGCGAGGATCAGCGGAACATCGGCGGGCATGGCGGCACGGATGCAGAGAGGGCTATGGGACAGGGGATCGCTTCCGTTGATAGGCACCAGTCCTGATTATAAAAGGTGTGCGGGTGGCCAGGGGCAGCAGGTCAGCTTTGTCCATGCAGGACGGTCGGCGTAAGCAGGTTTCGGCGTGAGGCGTGGGGCTGAAAACACTTGCCAGCCGTGAGATAAAAGACACATGCGCGTCTCCCTCGTAGCCCTTGCCGTCGCGGCGTTTGGCATCGGCACCTCTGAGTTCATCATCATGGGCCTGCTCCCAAACCTTGCGGAGAGCTTCCATGTGTCCATCCCCAGGGCAGGCGTGCTGGTATCTGGTTACGCGCTGAGTGTGACGCTGGGCTCGCCGCTGATCGCGATTGCGGTTGGACGCATGCCTCGCAAGCGGGCCTTGCTGCTGCTAATGGGCATCTTTACGCTCGGCAACCTGGCCTGCGCCCTGGCGCCTACCTACGGGCTGCTGTTTGCCGCGCGCGTGTTGACCGCCCTTTGCCACGGAGCGTTTTTCGGTATCGGCAGCGTGGTGGCGGCCAACATGGTGCCGAGCGAGCAGCGCGCCCAAGCCATCGCGCTGATGTTTACCGGACTGACGCTGGCAAACGTGCTTGGCGTGCCAGCCGGCACCGCGCTGGGGCAGGCGTTTGGCTGGCGCGCGGCCTTCTGGGCGATCGTGCCGATAGGTGCGGCGGCCATGGCTGCGATCCTGGCCCTGGTGCCACCGCAGCCGGCGAGCGAAAACCGCCTGGCTCACGAGCTACAGTTGATTCGCAACCCGCAGGTGATGCTGGTGCTGGCCATGTCGGTGCTGAGCTCGGTCTCGCTCTTTTGTGTCCTGACCTACGTCACCCCCATGCTCGAGCAGGTAACCGGCGTCACGCCTCACGTGGTCACGATGGTGCTGCTGCTGTTTGGAGTCGGGATCACGATCGGCAACCTGCTGGGTGGGTGGCTGAGCGACTGGAAGCAGATGCCATCGGTGATCGGTATGCTGATCGCGCTCATTGCGGTGCTGGTCGGGCTGTTCTTCGCCGAGCCTTACGGGTACCCGGCCGCCCTGACCCTGCTGGTCTGGGGGCTGGTCCACTTTGCCGCTGGCGCGCCGCTGCAGGCTCGCGTGGTTGAAAAGGCGCGTGGCGCCAACCTGGCAGCCACGCTGAACCAGGGTGCCTTTAACCTGGGCAACGCGCTTGGAGCATCCCTCGGTGGCGTCATGATCACGGCGGGATTGGGGTATCGCAGCCTGCCCTGGGCGAGCGCTGCGGTGATTTGCGTCTCGCTTGCCCTGGCGTACGTCTCTTTGCACATGGAGAGGTCCGAGCTTCGGGCCCTGGACCGTCCTCTGGCGAAGATCGCCTGAGGTATTGGGGTGCAGGTGATTGCCGGGTTGGGAGGCTTGCTCGCCGAGGTGTGCCTTGCCATGCGCGCAGGGTCTGGCTCCCAGGAGAGAAGTGACAGTTTTGTTCAGCTAATTACCAAGGAGCCGTTGAAGAGTAGGCAAGGCGTTTGTACGATGAGCTCAAGCGCCGGTCCCACCGCTGGCTCTTTACTGATTTGAAGTCGTTTGGAGTTTGCCAGGCATGTCGTTACCGCCGCTATCGCCGAGTACGCCCGAAGCATCCATGGCGGATGGGCGCAAGCGACGGCATGTGCTTCATGTCATCTTCAGCATGTCCCCGCGCGACGGCGGCCCGCCTGAGGGAGTGCGGCAACTGGCGCTGAACTACCACGCGATCGGCGATGGGGTAGAGGTCGTCACACTTGACGATCCAAGGGAAGCTTTTCTGGGCACGCTTCAGTTCCCGGTACACGCGCTCGGTCCGGCTCCCAACAATTACGGTGTCTCCCAGCCATTGGTGCGATGGCTCTCCAGAAACGTAGCTCGTTTTGACCTGATCGTCATCAACGGCGTCTGGCTCTTTCACAGCGTCGCTGCCTGGCGCGCGGCCAAGACTGCTGGCGTGCCTTATGTCGTGTTCACGCATGGGGCGCTCGATGTCTTCTTCAAGAAGCGCTACCCACTCAAGCACCTGAAGAAGATGGTGTACTGGCCACTCCAATACCGGATCCTCAAGCAGGCCGCGGCAGTCCTGTTCACCTCGGAGGCAGAGCGGGATTACGCGATTGCGAGCTTCCGTCCAAACAAGTGGAACAGCGTCATCATTCCTTACGGGACCAACAAGCCGGAGGGCGACCCTGCGGCCCAGCGGGAGCGGTTCTATGAGCAGATGCCTAGGATGCGGGAGAAGCGATTCCTGCTCTTCCTCTCGCGCATTCACGAGAAGAAGGGCATCGACCTGCTCATCAGCGCGTTTGCCAAGGTTGCGGCGCGCTACCCGGAGGTGGAACTGGTGATCGCCGGACCCGACCAGGTAGGCCTGCAGGCGCGGCTTGAGGCCCAGGCTGCTGCGCTGGGGATAGGCGAGCGCGTGCACTGGCCGGGCATGCTGAGCGGCGATGCGAAATATGGCGCCTTTTATGCGGCCGAGGCCTTCGTGCTGCCCTCGCACCAGGAAAACTTCGGCATCGCGGTAGCCGAAGCCCTGGCCTGCGGTCGTCCGGTCCTGATCTCGGAGCAGATCAACATCTGGCGGGATATAGTGGCCGACGGGGTGGGGCTGGTTGAGCCGGACACGGCCGAAGGCACCACGCGGCTGCTTGAGCGGTGGCTGGCTACCCCGGTTGAAGAACGCGAGGCGGCTGCGCGGCGTGCGGAAGACACGTTTCATGCCCGGTACTCGATGCTGCGCACCGCCGAGTCCATCCACGCGATGACTGAGAGCCTGGCCGCTGTTCCAAGGATTGTGCCTCTGGTGCTGAGCGCTCCTGCGTCCAACCCTTCGCTCTCCTGAGACTGCTATCGCTCCGGCGGCGCAGCCAACCCCGACGTTCAGAGATCCCCACACCCGCAGCTGGCGCCAAGTTGAAACCGGTGCGAAACTGGCGTACCCTTGTATTCGGTAAGGCGGGACCGGGCCGGGCTGTGAGTATGCCAGCAGGGGCTCGGGCAGGTGAGTGGGCGAAAGCCCACTTTTTCTTTGCTGTGAACCGGGGCGGACCGCTTTGACTCTCCGCGCATGAGAGTGTGCCCCAGGGCGCATTGAGGCGCCCCGCGTGGCGCAACGCAAAAGGGTGAAGCAGGTAGATGGCATTAAGGCTTGACGAGATTCGGGCGCTGGCAGAGCGAGTGGCAGCTTCGCATGCGCTGGACGTGGTGGACATCGAGTACCTGGGTGGTGGCGGCAAGCACCGGACGTTACGCGTGTACATCGAGAAGAATGAGGGCGAGCGTGCAAAGCTGCGTGAGCGGGTGGCGCACATACTCGCCCTGCAGGCCATGCAGCAGGATGGGGACGAGCCTGAGGCGGAGCAGGCAAGCGGTCCTGACGAGGAAGCGTTGAGCCTGGAGGCCGTGTCTGAGGAGGACGAGGCGCTGCTTGAGGGGCTGCCGAGCGTGACCAATCTCGAGCTGCTCTCCGGCGTCACGCACGAGGATTGCGAACTGTTCAGCCGTGATTTCGGTACGGTGCTGGACGTAGAGGAGCTGGTCCCCGGGACTGAATATCTGCTGGAGGTCTCCTCCCCCGGACTGGACCGGCGGCTGACCAGGGCTGAAGAGTACCAGCGGTTCAGTGGCAGCCTGGTCAAGCTGCAGACGGTAGAGCCGGTGGATGGGAATCGCCACTGGCAAGGGCGCATTGCCGGCGTGGAGGATGGGAGGCTGACGCTTGAACTGGTCGAAGCCAGACAGGGTGGCAAGGCGAAGAAGAGCCAGTCCAAGGCGCGGGCGACGACGGTCACGCTCATGATGGCCAACATAGAGAAGGCGCAGCTGGTACCGGAGTTCTAGCGAGTCGCTCCGCTGCTCGCGCGTGAAGACCAGGCAATCAGATGTAATGAGGATTTGAAGATTATGGCAAGCCAGCTTTACCAGAGTATTGAGACTTTAAGCCGCGACAAGGGTATTGAGCCGCAGATCGTAGTCGCGGCCGTAGAAGACGCGATTGCCCTTGCGACGCGCAAGTATTACAAGACCGCCGAGAACATGCGCGCGGAACTGGACAAGGAGTCCGGCGAGATCCGGGCCTATATCTATAAAACGGTCGTCGAGACGCCGGAAGAGATCGAGGACGAGGTCAACCAGATCACGCTCGAAGCCGCGCGCGAGCTCGCTCCCGAGGTCGAGGTTGGCGGCGAAATCCGCTACTACAAGCCGACCGAAGTGCTTGGACGGATTGCCGCGCAGATGGCCAAGCAGGTCATCTTCCAGAAGGTGCGCGAAGCCGAGCGGGACACGGTGTTTCTCGAGTACAACCACCGCATGGGCGAGGTCATTACGGCCACTGTCAAGCGGCTCGAGCCGCAGGATGCCATCTTTGAGCTGGGTCGCGCGGAGGCTCGGATGCCACGCCGTGAGCAGTCTCGCCTGGAGCAGTTCGCGGTGGGAGAGCGGGTGCGTGTGGTGCTGCTGCGGGTTGACCGTGCAGCCAAGGGGCCGCAGGTGATCGTCTCGCGGGCAGCGCCAGAGCTGGTTTCGAGCCTTTTCCAGTCCGAGGTGCCGGAGATCTACGACGCGACCGTGCAGATTCGCGCGATTGCGCGCGAGGCGGGCGAGCGGACCAAGATTGCCGTGCAGTCGCGCGACAAAGATGTGGATCCGGTCGGTGCCTGTGTCGGCATGAAAGGTATGCGCGTGCAATCGATCATCCGCGAGCTGCGGGGCGAGAAGATCGACATCATCGAGTATTCGGAAGAGATTACAACCTTTGCCGAGAAGGCGCTGCAGCCTGCGAAGGTAAGCCGGGTCACGATTGCGGATCTCGGGGACAAGCAGCTCGAAGTGATCGTCGACGATACGCAGCTCTCGCTTGCGATCGGCAAGAAGGGCCAGAACGTGCGCCTGGCAGCAAAGCTTCTTGGATGGAAGATTGACATCAAGAGCGAGGAAGAGAAGCGCCAGGAGGTCGAGAGCCAGATGTCGGCGATGTCCGGCGGACCCGCGACCGCAATCGAGCAGGTGGCCGAACTTGGCGAGCAGATCATTGAGAAGCTGGTCGCGGCCGGCATCACAACAGTAGAAGCGTTGGCCGACATGACCCCGGAGCAGCTGGAGGAGATCCCGGGTATCGGCGAGAAGACACTGGAAAAGATCAGCCTGGCGGTGCGCCACTACTTCGGCGAGTACGAAGAGGGCGAGGCGCGGCCGGCGGTAGCAGCAGAAGGGACAAGCAACGTGGCGGCAGACGATAGCAGGACAGAGGTAGATCTGAGCGAGTCTTCGGTGTACGGCAAGGACAATGACCAGCAGATCCCACGCAGCCTGGACATGGCGGATACGGCGACGACCGACCGTCTGGAAGACATGGTTGGCGGCTCGATGACGGTAGTCGAAGCGCCAGGCGAGTCAACCGAGGACACAGACGACGTTGCAGCACTGAGCCAGGATCCTGAGCTTGCGCGCATGTCAGACCAAGCAGACGCGGAGACCGAAGAGCAGTTGGACGCCCTGCAGTTGAACCTGACGCAAGAGGACGAGCGGCCGAACGTACGCGATGGCTCGGGCATGATTACTGATGACCTGGCCGAGGAGCGGCTTGCCGAGGTGACCGAGGTCGGAGCGATGCTGGCTGATGAGGGCGTGGTGCCCGTAGTACCAGGGCGCGATGACACAAGCGCGGTGCTCGCCGAGCACCACCCAAACACGGATATCGCACGATCGGACGCGTTGATCGAGGGCAACCTCGACGAGACCCGCGACGAGCGCAAAGAAGACGCCAAGGTCGACGAAGGATTTGGCAGCTGAATGCGGGCGGATTGCAGTGATGATAAACAGAGCGCGTGGATCCCGTGATGGGAAGTGCGCGCCTGGCAATTTCAAGCGATAATATGGTGTGCGGCTATTCCTGCTGTGCCGAGGTAGCGATGAGCACTTAGCGCGTGGGCTGGAACTAAAAGGAGCGGATGAGTAAAGTTCGGATCAACGATTTAGCGCGGGAACTGGAAGTCAAGAGTAAGGCGATCCTCGACGTCCTCAAAGCCGTCGGCGTCACGGAAAAGAAGACGCACTCGAGCTCGCTAGAGGCTGACGAGGCCGAGCGTGTCCGTGGTGCACTGACGCGGGGCGGAAGTCGCGCCAGCGGCGGTGCACGTCGTGAGGTGGAAGAGCGGCCGAAGATCGACCTTTCCCGCGTCTCACGGCCAGGCGATGCCTTGCGCGCCATTCAGCAGCGGCAGGAAGCCCGGCCTGAATCGCGGCCCATTGCGACCAGTGCCCCGAGCTATCGCGCTCCGCAGGCGCCGGCGCAGTCCCAGCCTCGTCCAGGGCAAAGTCCCAGCCAGGCTGGAGTGGTTGCTGTCGCCCGCCCAGCGGTGGCGCCACCGGCTGTGGCTGCACCGAGCGCAGTCGCGGTACCGCCTGTTGCCGTGCCCGCACCTGCTGTCCCTTCGACCCCAGCCACTGCCGCGAGTCCGGTTCCGACGCCTGCTGCTCCGGTTGCTGCTCCGAGCGAGCCTGTCGCGCAGTCGGCTTCGTCGGCCTCTGGGCCATCTGCGGCTACCAGGCCATCTACCGTTGCATCTCCAGCTGTCACGTCGGCGCCTCCCGCCCAGCAGCCAGTTCGGCCACAGCAGTCGGGCGCCAGCGGAGCAGAGCTCTCGCGACCCGCTCCGCGGCGGATTGTGCCTCAGCCACGCCAGGCTCCGCAGATTGTTGCCCCGCCGGCGCTTGCAGCCAAGGCTCCTGCCGGACCGGTTGTTGCGCGCCCACCTGCTCCGACGGCAGGCCAAGGCACTGCGCACATGGCCGCAGCCCAGACGCGTCCCGCCATAGCGTCGAGCGCCCCTGGCGCGCCTGTCGCCGGACGTCCACCGCTCGCGCCAACGCGACACCTGAACGTCGCCCCGACCATCCCGTCGGTCAACATTCCAGGCGTTCCTGTCATTGGTCTACCGCCCGCCCAGCCTGCCGAGCCTCCGCGCGCGACCCAGGAAGCGCCGACCGAGCGCAGCGCCGATGCGCCTGCATCACAGGAGGCAACCTCCGCACCTTCTCCTCGGCGTGTCATCATGCCGCAAACCGGTCCTCGGCCCGTGTACAGCGCACCTGCGCCGCCGCCTCGCGCGGCTGCTGCCCCTTCGACTGGGCAAAGTGCTGCAGGTGTTGTACAGCGCGGACGCCCCATCTTTGATCGTCGCCCCGGAGGTCCGCCGAGTGGCAGTCCGGGCGGCGCGCCAGGTGGTTACGGGCAGCGACCGAGCGGCGGTTATCAGGGGGGCGGCTACCAGGGTGGTGGCGCGGGGACCGGCTATCAAGGACCTGGTGGAGCCGGTGGTCCGGGCGGCCCAGGTGCTCGTCGCCCCATGCATCCGACCCGCACTTCGCCAACTGGAGGCCCAGGTGGGCCAGGAGCGCGACCAGGCTTTGCTGGTCCGGGGGCACGCCCCGGCTTCGGTGCGCCGCGGCCCGGCTTTGGTGCGCGTCCGGGTGCGCCTGGCGCGGGCGGTCCTCCGCCCATGGGCGAAGCGCCACGACCGCAGCGGCCGAGTGGTCCCAAGGGGCGCGGTCGTCAGCAGTACCCCAAGAGCAAGGAAGGCCCGATGAAGGGCTTCAATCCGCCGCCGCGGTACGGCGGTGCGATGGTGATGTCCAACGAGCCGGTGCCGATCACCCGCAAGATCACGGTGACTGAGGGCATCAGCGTCAAGGACCTGGCCGAGAAGCTCGACGTGCGTGGCAAGGATCTGATCGCGTCCCTGCTGATGCGCGGCGTCTTCGTTACCGTCAACCAGTCGCTCGATGCAGAGCTGGTCAAGGACGTGGCGGCGCAGTTCGGTGCTGATACCGACATCATCTCGTTCGAGGACGAGATGGCGAATGAGGCGATCGAGAACATCCTTTTGCAGGACAACATCGACGAGCTTGAAGTGCCGCGGCCGCCGGTGGTAACCGTGATGGGCCACGTTGATCACGGTAAGACTTCGCTGCTCGACGCGATCCGCGAGACCGACGTGGCAGGTGGTGAAGCAGGCGGGATCACGCAGCACATTGGCGCCTACAAGGTGCGAATCACCAAGCCAGACTCGCCGGCATTTGGGCGCGAGATCGTCTTTCTTGACACTCCGGGCCACGAGGCGTTTACCCGCATGCGTGCGCGTGGCGCCAAGGTCACTGACATTGTCGTGATCGTGGTCGCGGCCGACGACGGCGTGATGCCGCAGACGCTTGAGGCCGTTGATCATGCGAAGGCCGCTGGCGTGCCGATCATCGTTGCGGTGAACAAGATCGACAAGCCCGAGGCGAATGGGGACCGGGTGAAGCAGCAGCTTGGCGATCGGGGCATTGTGCCCGAGGCCTGGGGCGGGGACACGATCTTCGTTGACGTGTCGGCGAAGAAGAAGCTGAACCTCGACCTGCTGCTGGAGAACATTACCCTTACCGCCGACGTGGCGAGCCTGCGGGCGACGCCGGGCCGGTCTGCGGTCGGGACCGTGGTTGAAGCCAAGCTCGACCGTGGGCGTGGCGCCGTCGCATCTGTTCTGGTACAGAACGGGACCCTGAAGGCAGGAGACAGCTTCATCGTCGGCAATACCTTCGGTAAGATTCGCGCCATGTTTGACGACCGCGGGCGCCCGATCGAGGAAGCCGGGCCATCGACCCCGGTTGAAATTCTGGGCCTGGAAGCGATGCCGGATGCCGGCGACACCTTCCTTGTCGTCTCGGATCGCGACAAGGCCAAGGGCATTGCGCAGTACCGCAAGATGAAGGAGCGCGAGTCGACGTTGGCGAAGTCGTCGCGTGTGACGCTCGAAGGCCTGGCCGACCAGATCAAGCAGGCCGGGATGAAGGAACTACCGCTGATCATCAAGGGCGACGTGCAGGGCTCGGTGCAGGTGCTGGCCGACTCGCTGCAGAAGATGTCGACCGAGAAGGTGCGCATCAAGGTCATTCACTCGGGCGTTGGCGCCATCACCGAGTCGGACGTGCTGCTCGCGTCTGCCTCGAACGCGATCATCATCGGCTTCAACGTGCGGCCGGACCGCAAGTCCTCCGACCTGGCCGACCAGGAGAACGTCGAGATCCGGCTGCACTCGATCATCTACGAGCTCCAGGACGAGATTCGCAAGGCAATGCTTGGGCTGCTCGACCCTGTTTACCGCGAGGCGTATCTTGGCCGCGCAGAGGTGCTCGAGGTCTTCCGCATTCCGAAGGTCGGCACGATCATCGGGGCTCGCGTCACCGACGGCGTGCTGCGGCGCGACACGGATGTGCGCGTGATGCGCGACGGGGTGGAAGTGCACAAGGGCAAGCTCACCTCGCTCAAGCGCTTCAAGGACGATGCGCGTGAGGTCACGAACGGGATGGAGTGCGGTGTGGGCCTGGGTGGGTTTAGCGATGTGAAGCCTGGCGATGTCATCGACGCATTCACGACCGAGCGGGTGGCGGCGGAGTTGACTGCTGCCAAGCCTGCTGCGGCAGGGGTGGCGGCTACGCAGTAGTCCTGGTTAGTGGAGGAACAAGAAGGCCCGCG
>CAZZYO010000002.1:0-38719 GCA_964658255.1 Candidatus Babeliales bacterium | reverse complement strand
CCCTTCTCATTCCATCGCTGGTCTTCAGGCCGATGTTAAGCTCTTAACTTGTGAGTTCGATAGCCACTGACCCCGTCGAGAAAATCAGCTTTGCCATTACCGTAGATTTTGTACGCGGCCAAGGTGATCCGTCCCGTCCATTTCGGGTAATGGTTCAGTTGATGGAAGCGCTTCAAAGATTTGATCGCGATCTAGCAAGAACAGTAGATGTGACGGTCGAGCCGGTGCTTTTCCTTGAGAACGTAGAGGCGGGCTCGATCAAGTCATGGGTTGCTACGGTTCTTCGCTCTACAGATGATGAGTCGGTCCGCAGTGGGGATTGGAAAAAGGTGTTAGGTGAGTACCTTGTAAAAGGGAAATACGTACTACTTGAGAAGCTCGAGGGAGCGGAATCAATAGCGCAGCAAGACTTGCTTACTGAGATCCAGAAGAGCCTTCTGTTAGAGGCTGCGCAGGTCGGGAACAATAACTTACAGGGCTTATTAATGCTCACTCGCACCCAGATTGCCGCGCATGTTAGCGAATTGACCAGAGCTCTTGCGCCGCTCACGGACGGTGACTCTGCTACGTTTGAAAGCGGTGGACGACGCGAGGTGCGATTTAACCGGACGCTTGACGTTGACCAAAAGCAACTAGACGAAGTTCTTACATCAAGGTTTGTCTCGAACAAGGCCGAGCTCATACTTAAGGTCAAGAAACCGGACTTCCTAGGCTCCTCTATGTGGGAGTTCCACTTTAACGGCCACGCTATTCAGGCCAGCGTCCTTGACGATCAATGGCTGCTCGATTTCCGGCGGGACGGATTGGGTGTTCGTCCGGGCGCCTCCCTCCGGGCGATAGTGCTCGTTGAAATTGCGCTGAATGAAGAGCAAGAGGAGCTAAGCTCTAAGTACACACTGCTCAAAGTGCTTTCTGTCATACCACCATCTGAGCAAGCCGAACAGCTACGATTACCTTCTTCGACTTAGTCACTCGGTACGTCTCGGTCAGTTGGATTTTCTGTTAAATCCACCGTAACCAGCGCGCCGCACCCAACAACAACACCGTAAATCCGCCCGTCATCGCGCCCACAATCAAGCCGCCGTTCGGGTTGTCGGCAAAGGGTAGGCCCTTGATATTCATGCCGTAGACGCCGGTCATCACCAGGGCTGGCAGGGCGATGGTGCTGGCCACTGTCAGGACCTTCATCACTTCATTGGTGCGGTTGGCTACGCTCGATAAGTAAATATCGAGCGCGTTGTTGAGTAAGTCGCGCTCGCTTTCTACCGAGTCGAGCAGGCGAGCGATGTGGTCGTACAAGTCTCTCAGATATAACTGGTGCTCGGCGTCGATAATAGACCCGGGGTCGCGCTGAAGGTGCATGCTGGCGTCGCGCGTGCTTACCAGCAGGCGGCGGAGCTCGACCAACAGACGCTTGACCCGGAAGATCTCTTCGAGCAGCTCCGGGGTGGGCGAGAGGACGCGGTCTTCGAGCTCGTCGATGCGCTGGTCGATCGGATCGAGCGAAGGGAAGTAGGCGTCGACGACGCTGTCAAAAATCAGGTAGAGCAGGCGGCCAGGCGCAGTATCGGGGCCCTGGTGCGCGGCGCGGGCCAGCGCCGCGCAGACGTCAGGCTGGCTGCGATCAGCGACAGTGATGCAGAAGTCATGGCCAGCGAAGATGCAGATGGCGTGCTGCTCGGGCGCGCCGGCGGCGCTGACCGAGTAGGTGCGCAGCAGGGTAAAGGTGTAGTTGGCGCCCGCGTCAGTCTTGACGCGCTCGCCCTCGGTGCGGCAGTCCTCGACATGCAGGGCGTGCAGCTGAAACTGAGTGGCGAGCTGGTCGAGCTCAGGGGAGTGGGGGTCGTCGAGCTGGTACCAGGCCAAGTGTGCTTCCTTTCACGCTGCATCTCGTTTACCCAGCATAGATGGCTTTGGTTACACTGCCTTGTATGAGGATGACTTCCGAGATGAAGTTAGACGAGATACAAGCGGCGCTGCGAGAACAGGGCCTCGATGCCTGGCTGTTTTACGACCATCATGGGCGCGATGCAATCGCGTACAGGATCCTTGGGCTGGACGCGCACGCGCATGTGACCAGGCGATGGTACTACCTGGTACCGGCGACGGGCGAACCGCAGAAGTTGGTGCACAGGATCGAATCCGGACGCCTGGACGCGCTGCCTGGATCGCGACTTCTCTACTCGTCGTGGCAGGAGCACGAGGCAGCCCTGGCAGCCATGCTCGCTCCTTACTCCAAAATCGCAATGCAGTACTCGCCGCGTAACGCGATCATGTACGTGTCGATGGTGGATGCCGGGACGGTCGAGCTACTTCGGTCGTTCGGCAAGGAGATCGTTAGCTCGGCAAACCTGGTCAGCCACTTTGAGGCGGTGCTGACAGAAGGCCAGATCGCGAGCCACTACGAGGCACAGCGCGCAATTGATGCGATCCTGCCGGCGGGCTTTGCGGAACTACGGCGAAGGCTCGATGCAGGTGAGGGGACGAGCGAGTACGACATGGTTGTGTGGCTCGGTGAGGCGATGCGGCGGGAGCATCTCGAGTGGGAACATGGACCCAACGTGTCGGTTAACGAGAACAGTGCTGACTCGCATTACGACCCAGCGGCCGAGGGATCGCGGACGATACACGATGGAGACTTTCTGCTGATTGATATCTGGGGGCGTAAGGTGCCGAGTGACGCGCAGCCGCTGACCTGCTTTTATGACATCACGTGGACAGGTGTGCTGGGGCGGGAGCCATCCGGGCGAGAGCAGTTTGTTTTCGACACGGTGCGGGCAGCGCGCGATGCGGCGATCGCGCGCGTCAGCCGTGCGTTCGCGGCGGGCGAGGCGCTTGCCGGATGGCAGGCGGACGACGCAGCGCGGCAGGTGATCGCGCAGGCAGGGCTGGGCGAGTACTTTACGCATCGGACCGGGCACAATATTGCGGCTGCAATCCACGGGACCGGAGCTCACCTTGACAACCTCGAAACGCATGATGAGCGGCTGCTGCTACCGCACACCTGCTTCTCAGTCGAGCCCGGGGTGTACCTGCCCGAGTTTGGGGTGAGAAGCGAGGTAAATATGGTGACGGCGCCTGGCAAAGCTGTGGTCACCGGGCGCTTGCAGGAGGCGCTGGTCAGGGTGTGACGTTTTGCTCAGGCTGTCGGTGCGGGTGTACGGGAGGTCCACTGAAGCCACTGTCCGATGAAACGAATAGCGCTCACTCCGGAGAAGGTGAGCAAGCTAGTTCAAGAGAACCGAAGGGTACTTCGCGATTGAGAGTGCCGACCACTTGGCCCTGCCCTCGACGTTCGGCTGTGCCCTGAATCACGAGCGCAGTTTCGGCAAGATTTGGTGGAGTGGATGCACGATGAGAAGGATCGTTAAGTTATGCGAGTGCCGTGCTATAGGATCATGCTGCTGCGGTAGTTAGGGAGGACGTAAGCTCCGCTTGCAGATGTATGTGGTGTCGCTGGCGAGGGATGCGAGGCACGAGGCTATAAAGTGGGATTTGCTGCCTGAGACCGGGCGAGAAGTCTTGTCTACCGTGTGCCAGACATACGTGCTCCCGTCATCAAGTCGTCAATGCTGGTTGCAAGTGCTTCTACGGAAAACATAGAGGTAGCGCGCTGTCGTGCGGCAGCAACCATGTCTCTTGCGAAAGCAGGATCTCCGGCAATGCGCTGGATCGCCAGGCAGAGTTCAGGGCTTGAGCCAGGACATATCAGCAGGCCGGATATCTGGTCTTCAATAATCTCAATGGCTCCTCCGGCACGAGTCGCGATTACGGGACGCTTGGCAAGCATGGCTTCGACAATGACGCGGCCAAAGGGTTCCGGCGAAGTCGAATTGTGCACGATGACATCACAGCATTTCATTAGCAGCTCGATATCCTGTCGGAATCCGAGAAAGTGAACGCGATCGGCAATGCCGAGCGAGATAGCCAAATCGCGAAGCTGTTGCGCATAGGCGTGTTCGCCGAACAGCGCTTCGCCGACAATCAAGGCGTGCGTACCCGCCAGGCTCTTTAGGGATTCCAGTAGGATATGCTGGCCCTTCCATGGGGTTAGTCGGCCAAATGCGCCGACGACAAAGGCGCTCTGTAAACCTAGCTTTATACGCAGAGCAGCTACTTCGTCGTCGCGTACCAAGTCAAATGGACGTGCACTGATGCCGTTATAAATGACCTGAGCCTTCCCGAGCTTTCCGCCGGCAGAGACAAATGCGTCGCGAGTGGCCTGTGAGTTGCAGATAACGGTTGATGCCGCAAGGTTGCCAGTCGTAACAGCGATGCGGCGGATGAGTGGGCTGAAGTGTTTGGCGGTTAAGATGTCTCGCAAGTGCCAGAAAAGTGGTTGGTTTCGATGGCGGGCCAGGGCGCTTACCAGGAACGCCTTTTGCGAATTTGCGTAGAGCACGTCGGCTGAGCGAGCAAGGTGAGCAAGGCGGGTGCGCAGAGCGAGCAGGGCAGGCAGAGACCGGACAACGGAGAAGACTCCTGCTTCGCGGCGTACCTCACCTGCCTTGCCTGGTAGCAGGAGGTGCACGCGAATTCCGAGCTGCTCGAGTAAAGCACGAAAAGGTCCATCGGAGAAGAGAACGACCTCAGCCTGGTGACGCGAGTGTTTGACAATGTCCAGGAGTGAAAGTTCGCCGCCCCCCAACTCGCCGGTTTGGTCGACGTAAAGCACTTTCATGGCGCCACCGTCGCCGCCTTCGCGTGCTTTCTGTCTAAAGTCGCGCGCAGCACGTCATGCAAGAAGGTCGTCATGCGGTCTACTTGCAACTCCCGGTCAAAGGTCGCCAGTGAGGCAGCGGGCGTCCTTGGGTGCGGTCGCCCTTTCTCCCAAAACTCCTTCATCAAGGCTGCTAGGGCATCGACAAAAGTAGGATCCCAGGGAGACGCACCGGGAAGCCTTAATATATCCCCGTCATCCAGGTCGTACGCCATTGGTATCTGTGTCGAGACGAAAGGTAAGCAGGCGGCTTTGTACTCACTCAGTTTAATGGTGTAGCGGAAACTTCCAATGCCATCCACGCTCTGCGGAATGCAGCCGACGTCCATGGCGGCAAGGTAGGCGGGAACTTCGTGTCGTGGAACTCTGCCTGTCAGGAAGATAGTCTTGTTGAGTAAGTCGCCCGCCATCGAATGGAGTTTCGCGAGACCGGAGCCATCACCGACAACTAAGACGAAAATGTTCACGCCGGACGCTCTCGCGGCCCGTACCAGCTCAGCGCCGTAGCAGTACTGGTGAGGCTCAAACCAGTTCAGAGAGCCAGCTAGTCCAAAAACGACTGCTTCTCGCGGTATGCCGAGCCGGTCGCGGATGGTGAAGTCTCTAGTAGTCGGATGAAGGTTGGGCGGAAAGGGTGCCCAGCCGGGGATAGTTATAGCGCGCCTGGCACCTTGCGAAAGCGCTCGCCCAACCAGGTAGGGGGTCCAGCCGACAATACCGCTCGAGCATCTGTAAAGGGCTTTCTCGTATGCCATGAAAAAGAGCTTGCCGAGTGGCACGCGGGAGGAAAGAAAAGGAGCGACAGCGTCGCCGCTACTGAGCACATAGGGCACGGACCAGCAAATACGTCCAAGAATTGCGGCCATGCCGCCAGCGATCCCTGTACCTTCGAGGACAAACAGGTCGAACTCCCGGCGGCGCAGCAGCCTCATGAGTCTAAAGAACGAAGCTCTCTTGTTGCGTCGTGTAAACGCAAAAAACGTCACATGGAAGCGACTTAGGAGGGTCTTCAGACGGTCTTCGTCGCCGCTCCCAGCACCCTGCGTTGCACAAGCGAGAAGCTTCAAAAGGCAATGTCCTTCGAGGCAGTTAGACCGACAGCTACATGGGGGATTCTTTTGGTCAAGGTGTTAGCCCTTCAGGTGAGATTGTAGAGGCGATGATCTCCTCAAGTCGGTGCGCGAACCCAGACACGGAAAAGCGCAGGCTGCGGCTGTGCGCGGCTGTTTGCATGGTTACTGGGAGGCCCCCCTGGCGCAGTAGCAGATTTAATTTGGCGGCAAGCGCCTCTGGATCACCTTTCGGAACGAGATAGCCGCTGACTCCCTCTTCAATAATTTCGCGTAAACCGCCGGCGTCGCTTGCCACGACCACCTTTCCGAGGCGCATCGCTTCCACAACTGCCATGCCAAAGGGCTCTTCGCCTGTTACAGGATGAACCATGATATCGGCGGCTGCTTGCCACAGCGGCACCTCTTCGGGTGCGCGTTGGCCGGAAAGGATGAGGCGGTTCCCGAGGCTGGTATTTTTGACAAGGGCGCGGATCTCCTCGGCGTACCCGGGGTCGCGCGGATGTGGCCCACCAACGACAAAGAACTGAGTGTCAGGGTGCACGGCAGCTACCAGGCGAGCAGCTTCAATGAAAACATGGACGCCTTTCCATCGCTCCCAACGAGCAACCATCCCGATCAAGCGCCCGGGAGGGAGCCCGAGAGCAGCACGAATCTCCGTAGGGGATTGGCTGCAGGGCTGCGGGTCGGGGACTCCCGGGTAGCAGACGAAGGTAGGCCGTTGTGGAGCGATCCTCTGCTGAGCTGCTTTCGAGGCCTCTGAGCAACAGAGGATCCGATCAGCGGCCAGCACGGTAGTGATGCGGTCCATCTTACCGCCGTGTGATATGCCGTGTTGAAACCACATGCGTTTGACCCCGACGAATGCGGTTGCAGGCGCGACATACAAGTGTGCCTTCGGCATCCAGGAAAGAACCGCCGAAAGCCGAGAGGATTGAACCCAACCACGCAGAGCGGTAATCGATTTAAGGTAGTTGGCCGGATCGGTGAGGCGCGTGGTCTCGATGACACAGGTTTGGTACCCAAGTGATCTCGTCTCTTCAACGAGCGGTCCGCTTTGTAGAAACGCGCAGCTGATTGTGTAGCGCTCGCTTCCGTTGCGGAGCAAGTGCATCAGCAGTGTTTCCGCGCCGCCGCGCTGGCTGGCCAGAGGCATGACAATGCCGATGTGCCGTTGGGACGCTAGCATGGAAGTACATCGAGGCAAGTATGCGCGCAGAGACGGGAGCTACCTGGCGGAGCAAAGGAAATGCAGATGCCACAGAAGAGGCTCACACAAGCTCCTTCGAAGCCTGGATCCGGCCCTGCTGCGCGGCTTGAGCCCGCAAGATGAGTTCATGATCGCCGGTGAGACGGGCCCACGCACCTCGCATATAGCCGGGACGGCCCTGTGTGCCAATGCAGGTTTCCCATGCAATGGCCGCTGCTTGTCTTGGACCAGGAGTCATATGCCTGCGCAGCGCTCTCGCAAAGTTGTAAGCCCCGTCTGAAACAGTCTGATGATCGAGTTTGCCTCGCATCTCATTCGCCGAGCGAGGAGCAGGGAAGTGGTCCACGATGCATTCTGGATCGTAGAGTAACTGCCATCCTTTGCGCTTGACCGCAAGACTAAATGCAAGGTCGTTTGATACCTGCGCCCCTGAGCCACGCAGCCCTGTGTCGAAGCGGAGAGCGGCTATAGCCTTCGCTCTGAATGCCATGTTGGCTCCCTTGAGCACATCAACCAAGCAGCGGCGCTGCGCAGCGAGGTGGTGATTGCCTATAAAGCGGCCGTACCACAGGATTTTTCCAACCACCTTACAGGAGGAGTCAATGGTGCATGCTCCTTCATGCACGATATCCCGTCCGCCCACACCGCCGAGGCGCGGAGCTTCTGAGAATCGCTTCTCGACGATTGTAGTCCAGGTGGAGCGGGGAATCGTGTCATCATCGGTGATCATGATGAGATCGCCACGTGCTGCCTCGAGACCCGCGTTAAGGGCGGCAACTTGACCGCCACCAGTCACATGAACTAGGTCGATTGGCAGCTGGCTCTTCCACGTTGCGGCAACGCGCGTAGAGTGTATATCAGACGAGCGAAGCACGACGATGATCTGGTCAAGTGGTCGGACCTGCAATGAAAGTCCGGAGAGACAGCGTTCCAGATCAGCCCACCGCTGGTATGTGGGTATGATTGCGGTGATGGTGGTCATATTCGCTGAGACTAGTCTCTTTTTGTCAATCGCCTGCAAGATCAAGCCAGCAGAGTCTGGGAGTTCGGCTTACGCGATGTGGTAGTTGCCGTCTTCGTCGTCATATTTGGGGTTAATGTAGCTCAACCGAGTGCCTCAAGCAACACCCTAAAGCATTTGCTGCTTGCCGGTTCGAGGCGACTCGTTGTCGCGCGGGGGCGAGAGTGCTAGAGGCAGCCTGATCGGCACCTCTGCTCGCTGCACCGGTCCGGAACTCTGAGGTGCCTGTCTGCAGGCGTTTAAAGGTGCGGTGCTGCTTGCCGTCCACCGCAACCATACAGTCGCCTGTGAGCGTATAGCCAAGGCATCCCTCCACGTTGCCGGCGGTCTTGCACAGGCGCTCACGGCCGACCCGGCCTAATGCTTCTCTAAGGACAGAAACTCTGCTGCGAGCTTCTGATGCTAGCCAGGCCGGTGGACCATAGTTTGCGGATCGGTCTTACGAGTCCCAATGATCTCCTCACTGCGCCCGTTACTCACCATTGGCGGCTTCCTCCTGCCTTCCAACGCACCACAACAGGCGTAGCCTCAGTGACTTTCAGCCGGACCTCGGGGCGTCAGGTAGTCCCCTTCGTACTCTGGACCAAATGGATTGGTTACCAAAGTTGAGCCCGGAACATTACCAGACAGCATTTACATTGAACGTTTTAGTCGATATCGCCGAAAGCGTACATAACTGAACACCCCAAGGTCCTAGCAAGGAGTGCTGGATGCACACGAGAAGAAGGACCGGCGCTTTGATCTGCGCTTCATATTTGACCCTGAGTCTGAGTGCTTGTGGGCTGACCGCCAGGAGCACTCCTGTGCAGGCAAACGTCGACGCGGCGCAGAGTGCCGCCGCAGCCGCGATCCTGTCGAGTGCAGCGGCAGCGTACACTTCGGCAACAAACGTGACAATTGACGTTAAGGGGTCAGGCTTCAGCAGCAGTTCAGTGGTGGTCTTGAACGGTCAGAGTCTGCAAACCAGCTATACGTCAAGCAGCGAATTGAAAGCGACAGCGAATGGGCTGCCACTCACCGGAGAGACTCTCCCCCTGCTCGTGGATTCACCCGGCGGAAGCAAGACTGCCGCCATTCAGGTGTGGATACCAGCTTCTGTGTCGGCGTCTGCAAGGCTGCTTGATGAAGCAAGCTTCGGGCCAACTCAAAACACGATCGCGCAAGTACAGGCCATAGGACTGAGCGCCTATATAAGCCAACAGATCGCAACCCCAACAACGCTGCTGCCCCAGACTCCAGCGACTCTTCCGACATGGGCGGTGAACAATCCCAGCTTTTACAACGACGACAACTGGTGGTGCAACTTGGTTGAGAGTCGCGATCAACTCAGGCAGCGGGTCGCATTTGCTCTCAGCGAGATCTTCGTGATCAGTTATGACGAGGTAGATCCTAGAAACCTCCCCACCTACTGGAACATACTCGCCAACGACGCTTTCGGTAACTGGCTCACTCTCACGCATGACATAACCCTCAGCGTAGGAATGGGAAGTTATCTGAACATGATGAACAGCCGCAAGCCGACTGCCGGGATCATTGCAAACGAAAACTTTGCGCGGGAGAACATGCAGCTATTCAATCTCGGGGTTAGCAGGCTGAACCAGGATGGGACGCCGCAGCTTGACTCCTCAGGCAATCCGATCCCGACCTACACCGAGGCGGAGGTTGAGGCCTTTGCGCGTGCATTTACAGGTTGGACCAACGCACCTCTTCACGGAGGTGCACCTTACTTTCCTACATGGATCGAGAACTATCAGCATCCGATGATAGCTGTTGAATCAGCGCATGATACGTCCGCAAAAGTTCTATTCAACACCACGTTGCCGGCAGGGCAGACGGCGGAGCAGGACCTCGACGGAGCGTTAGCCGATATTTTTAACCACCCGAACGTTGGACCTTTTGTCGGACGCCAGTTGATACAGCACCTCGTCAAGAGCAATCCTTCTCCAGCCTACGTAGGGCGGGTAGCCGGAGTTTTTGCTGACAATGGATCTGGAGTCCGCGGCGACATGGCGGCCGTGATCAGAGCGATCCTTCTTGATCCGGAAGCACGTGCGGGTGACACGAGTCCAGAAGCCGATGATGGCCACCTGCGAGAGCCTATCCTCTGGATGGCTAATGTCCTTAGGGGCCTGGGCGCAACAGCGCTGCCAGGGTACTCAGGCGGTAGCGTGTACACGCAGATGGATTGGCTTGCCGGCAATCTTGGCCAGCAGCCGTTTAAAGCACCAAGCGTGTTTAACTACTTCCCGCCGAACTTCCAGGTGCAGGGCACGAGCCTGGAGGGACCTGAGTTTGGACTGGAGACGACTGTGATGAGCATGGAGCGGCTAACGATTGCAGATACTATCGTTCGCGACGCCAGGCTTGGCAATGTAGCTGTCAATCTCACAGCTACCGGCCCATTGGGTGTCATCGATGCTCGATCTGGGGACGCGGCTGTCGTGAATCAGCTCGGAGAGATATTTCTACATGGACAGATGTCTGCTCAGATGCAATCGACGATCCTAGCCGCCATGGCCCCAATTAAGGATCTATCAGAGCGGCTCCGCGTTGCAGCTTATCTTGTCATCACTTCCTCGCAGTACAAGATAGCAAACTAGGTCGGCATCCGATCACCTTATCGCTCCTCTAAACACCTGAACAAAGGAAAAATGATGACGATCCAACGCAGAACGTTCCTCCGCTATGCATCGCTTGCGGCAGCGGGAAAGATAGCAGGTCTTGGTCCGTTCGGGACCCTTAATGCTTTGGCTTCAAGCAGCACCGGCTACAAAGCCCTGGTGTGTATTTTCCTCTACGGCGGAAACGACGGCAATAACATGCTGGTTCCGATCGAGGGAGCTGCTTATCAAAACTATGCGAAGCTGCGTGGCACCCTCGCGCTTTCGCAGCAGAGCCTGTTGCCGCTCAGCGGGACGTCTGCACTAGGGTTACATCCTAGTCTCCCGGAGCTACAATCGCTCTTTAATAAAGGGAACGCCGCCATCCTGCAGAACGTGGGAACGTTGCTCAAACCAGTGACGCGGGCCAGCTATTTAGCGGGTTCTACAGGCGTCCCGGAACACTTATTTTCACACGGTAATCAAACTGCGACTTGGCAAAATGCAAATAGTAAGGCCGACGATGTCACGGGTTGGGGCGGTCGCATCGCAGACGCGCTAGAGGGGAACAACTCGGCGGGTAAATATCCCATTGTGACCTCTGTGGCAGGAGCTCAGATTTTCTGCAACGGCAGCAACTCGAACTATTCTTCGATCGTACCGGGAAATACAGGGACCCCTTACTGTGGAGAAAGAAGCGAGTGCACGTCAAGACTGGAGTCTGCGCAGCAGTTGTTGACGTTTAGTTCCGGCCTGACCTTGATCCAGGCCGATGACGCACTAACATCAAGCGCCCTGGGCTATTCCAGCGTGCTGCAGTCGGCGCTTTCGTCCGTTGCACCGCTGCGAACGACCTTCCCCACTGGGAATGCGCTCGCGCCACAGTTGCATCAAATCGCACAGTTGATCCAGGCGCGCTCTGCATTGGGAGTGGGCAGGCAAATATTCTTTGCTTCCTTGGGCGGCTTTGACACACATGCAAATCAAGCGCCTGCCCAGGCGGGCCTGCTCAAGCAACTTAGCAGCGCTCTTTCAGCTTTTTACGAGGCAACAGTAGAGATGGGGGTAAGTTCCCAGGTAACCGCCTTTACGATGTCCGATTTCGCCAGGGCGCTCCAGCCGAACTCTGCGTCCGGGAGTGATCATGCATGGGGCAGTCACCACGTGATAGTGGGAGACGCTGTGAAAGGAGGCAAGCTTTATGGCACCTATCCTACGCTGGCACTGGGCGGTCCAGACGACGCCACGACCAGCGGCCGGTGGATCCCGACAACTGCTGCCGTGCAATATGCAGCGACACTAGCATCCTGGTTCGGAGTTGCAGAGAGCGATATGAACACAATCTTTCCACTGCTCCCAAACTTCACAAAGCAGACAGTTGACTTTATCTAGAAGAAGCTGGGAGCAGGATTGCTCGGCATGGTGATAGCCGCGCATCCTGCCTCCTTTCGTGCAACCAGGATTGCCCTGATCGCTCCGTCATACCCGCTCTCGCGTTCATGGCATCTTCAAGTCGGGTCAATAGCAATGACTGCGGCTGTGGTAAGTTCTACAACTCGCATAGAGCGACCATTGCGCCGTCCGCAGACTTGAGCGGGAGACGAATGGACCAGAAGTCGCCCTCGCGGCTGACCATGAGGCTTGCATTGTCATTCAGATTGCAGGCATACGCCTTTGTCCTACCAACTGTTCTAGGCACCCTCACACTCACACTGCGAGCCTGTTCTAACCAGTCTTCGACCACGATGAATGTTGTTTCTTGCGAACGAAAACAGTAGCCGCCTGTTCCCTGGGGAAAGATCGGTTGCGCGGAAAGTGTTGCAAGACTTGCGGCAACGGTCTGAACTTGTTCGCGGGTCATGTCAAATAACGGGCCATCAATGATTGAATTGCCAGGCTGGGAAAAAAGCTGGGCTGCCTCTTTGGAGAGCGCCGAGGCGGTAGCGATAGCTGTAATCCGGGCGCCTCGCGCATGCAAACCTTGGAGCGTTCCGAGCTCGCTTGTGCTGAGCTCCTCTGGGTTGAGAACGAGCAGCGGGCAGGAGGGCGTCCAAGTAACAAGCGCGGCTGCATTTGCAGCGAGAGGAACACTTACGCCCGCATTATGCAGGAGTCGAAAAGCCTGGGCAAGCAGGCGTGCCTGCCCTAGAGTCAGCGGGTCCGCGCTATCGAAACGCAGGTGGCGAGGGTCCGAGCAGCTATCCGTACCGATAACTAAACCCAGGCCCACCGGGGTCTCTGGGGTGATCAGCGCGTGACGTTCCTGGAACTGCCACCATTGGCTATAGTCGTGTTCCGTCATCAAGTAGCTGGTACCTACGTTTGACGCGAAGCCATAAGTATAGAGAGAACCGCAGGCACCGTTCATTCTCACGGTAGCGCGCCAGGCGCGGTTTCCTAGATTCCGGCGGCTTGGCTCCGGCGTACCCACGGGGGAGTGCCACTGCCAATTGCTAACTATAGGGGAGTTATGTCCCCAGGCGACAAGCGTGGACATCGCCCAGGTGGGATTGAAAGCAAGTTCACTCATCTGGCGACCGGTCGTAAGGGCAGAACTCTCGTCGAGCATCGCCCATGTGCAATCGTCGTTCATGCCGCGCAGCGTGGTGGCCAGAGCTTCTCCAGGTCTCCCGGCAACCATGGGAATGCCTTGCGCGGAGATGACAAGAGTCTTACCGGCAGCGCGGAAGGCATCGCGCCACGAGGTTACGCTTAGAACATAGCGGTCCAGCTGCCACGCATGCCACTCGTTCTCATGTTGCGCGTGGATCTCCGCCGCGATCACGGAACGGGTGCGTCCTTGGAGCCCTGGCGAACCAGAGGCGCGAAGCCAGCGGTCGAACTCGACGAAGTCTTGCCAGCCATGCAATGTCGACAGGTCTGGCCCAGTATCCCAGGCGTCCGCGAACCGTAGGAGCACCACGTCAGAGTTAGACCAGCGTTGATCTTTCTGGATGTCTTTGACAATCTGCGGTGCTGTGCTGGGAAAAAACAACTCCCCATTCAAAAAGGAGCGCCAAGGGGAAACGTAGTGACGCATGTCCGTGTCCGTGACATAGAGCCGCGAGCCTTCTGTGCGGTCCCTGCTCGAGATGCGTTTGAGATTACGACTGTAGGCCCAGATCAGGTCATCAGGCATGGCCCAACCGGGCAGCTGTTCCTGGGTCCCGGTACCGAGGAAGGAGGTCTCGCGAAAGCCTCGGCTTACATTCAAGCCGATCCCAGGCGAGTTTGCTGGGGCAAGATCACTTACCGGCAGCAAAGGCCGTGTGGGCGTCAGCACCATGAGGGGCGCGCTCGCGGCGCAATGCTGGAAGGAAGCTTCCAGGCGGTAGAAGCGGAAGCCCTGGAAGTTTGGCAGACTGGTCTCGAACGTAATCTGCTGCCTGCTGCAGCTATGAACGCTCTGTTGACTGCTGGCCAACGTCTGGCGCTCTCCTGTAAGCGCATCGACAAGGCTAACGACCAGCTGACCCGAGACAAGGGGCAACGGATCGCCGCACCATCCAAACACCTCAATCTCGCCCAGCCAGGCTGCCTGGCGGGCGCGTGGATGTTTGCTTATCCAGGGAAGCCGGACCGTGAGGACCCTGGCGCGGCACGGGGTGAAGGACAGGCGCGCTTGGCCAAAGCCCGTAGCGAATGCATCGTCAAGGGTGAGCAGCGATGCAACAGGTTCACCATCGGCCTCAACGACAAGCTGGCCCGGGTTATGATCCTCGCCGTTGAAGAGCGGACCATAGCTCCCCACCATGATGACCTCGGCGACGGTCGCATCCTGCGGCAGGGTGAAGGTAATAGCATTCTCCACTCCCGCCTTCCCGGTCCACATAGAGTAGGCTTCGATGCCATCAGGGCTCAACCCTTTGCGGCTAACCGCCGCGCCATCATGTAACGCCATGACAGATGCATTGTCGGGCGTGGTCAGGTCGCGGACCAGGCATTGCGGAGCCAGATTGGTGAGACCGTTCGCGACCGTCGCCATCCCACGTAACCTTTGGCCGGGTGCGTAGGTATAGGCGCCGACGCGAAGGCCCATCCTGCTGCGAAAGCCTTCGAGCGCCTCTGGTCCGGGTGCATGAAAGGGATAGGGCGTGCTGTACAGGTTTTCTGTCTCCACGCGCAGCTGCAAGGGTTCAGGCGGGGTGAACAGGCGCTGCTCGGCCAGGATCTGTTCACCATCGCCGGACAAGACACCGATGCGCACCTGCAACTCTGTGTCGGCGCGTATCGAATCATCGGCAAGCGGAGACGGTGTCGGGAGAGGAAATGAGATGGTTGACGAGGCCTGCGGAGCAAGAAGTACCTGCTGGTTCGCCTCGCCAACGCCGTCAGCGAGGACGGCACCCGTCGCGGAGAGAGTCCGCATGACCACTACCAGAGGCAAGGGCAGGGCACTTGGATTGCTGAGTGTTACCTGCGCTGCGTCCCTGTGGAGGTTTACGGCTAACCTGGGCCGAACTGTATTGACTGATCGGCCTGTGTCTTTGACCAGCAGCCACCTGAGCAGCGCGGTCCAGAACGCCGTGGCTCGATCAGACGCCCCAACGCCTTCGACCCAGGTACCTACCATGGCCACCTTGCCGGCGCCGTACTTGCCGGTCACGACCAGAGGCATTTGGGCAAGATCGGCGCAGCGGGCGCGTACCATCCACTCGCGGTTAAGCAGGGAGCGCGACCAGTAGTCTGTGCCGGCCGGAATGCGCTTTTTCAAAACTGGATGATTGATGTTGTAGCGTTCGTAGCAAGATTGGCCGCGGGCAACTGCAGGCGTCGGCCGAATGTCGAGACAAAAGGGTACGGTCAGGTCACCGAGTCCGTCAGGGAAGAAGGAGGCATCCACCTGGGCGATTCGCAGCGGCTCTCGCCTGGTGTAGGGGGATAGACGGATCTGGGTCGCCCAGCCTGTGGTAGGCAGGATACTGCCGAGCAACAGCGGTGCTGTCCCGCAGTTCTCTTCGAGCGTGAGCAGCAGGCTGGCTCCCGCGCGCACCTTCTCGCTTAGTGATGCTGCCTGCGCTTCCCCCATGGTGGCGTAGGGGCGAGCAGAGGCCTGCCAGAGAATCAGCCCAGAAGCCATGGAAAGGTCCTGCTCGAGTGCGATCGACAGCCCCTGAGCCGCCGCGAGCAGCGACGGTGGGGGATGTGAAAGGTTGGTTGAGCAGCTAGGCAAGTGCTGTTCTCCTCAGGCCGACAGTATGCAGGCTTACTCGCAAACTCTCCTTCAAGCATAGCGTCCTGCCCTTGATTGGGGATGTGCCACGCAGTCTCTGGGACCTGGGCGCAGCACCATCCATAGCCAAACAAGGTAAGGGAGCTTGGATCGTCGGGTATACTGCAGGCGGATCGGTTTAAACCATCCAACACCTGCTTGGTCTGTGAGACTCCGGATGGCCGATTTTAGAACATGGCTGCGCATGCACCAGCGCGACAAGGGATTTCTTGTTTGGGGACTGACCATCGTCTCGCTTCTACCCCTGCTGTGGCTGCTGCTGCATGGTCAGATAAGTATCTTGACCGCCTTCCTTGTTTTTGCCGGGTTGCTCGTAGCAAGTGCGGTTGACATCTCTTTCGGCCTTTGTCTGGCGCTTGTTTTCCTGTTTCTACTTGGTGACCTGCGCCGCATCATGGGGGTGCTTGTAGGCTTTCCAAAGCTTGACCCTCTGCTGCTGGTTGGGCCGGCGTTCAGCTTCGTGATTGCTTTGCCGCTCCTGCTGCGGGTCCGGCTCACGGATTCGATCTCGAAGGCCGTCTTCGCCTTGATGGTCGTGATGACTCTGGAGATTTTCAACCCACGCCAGGGGCCGATTGCCGTAGGACTTGCCGGCGCGATCTTCTATCTGTTGCCGTTGTTTTGGTTCTGGATTGGAAGGCGCTATGGCACGAATGAACTTCTGTCTGCCATCTTGTACAAGGTAGTAATCCCACTCGGATTACTAGCCGCTGTTTTTGGTTACATCCAGACTTACATCGGGTTCTTCCCATGGGAGTCAGCCTGGGTTACTGAAGTGTCCAGCCACTATAACCTTCACCTTGCTCAGGGTGTTATCAGGTCATTTGGCTTTTCCGTCAACGGCCTGGAGTTCATGAGTCTACTCATGGTCTCGTTAACGGCGGCGAGCGCGGCTCTTTTCGCGGGCAGGCGGCAGTTTATCGTTTGTCTGCCCATTCTCGCGGGTGCCTTGTTCCTGGCGTCTTCGCGTGGCGCTCTCATCAAATGCTTATTTGCAGTGGCAGTAACCTGGGCGCTTAGCAGCGCAGGCGGTCGAGCTTGGAAGACTCGTTTAATCCTAGCTCTGGCGTTTGGATTCGGCGCTGCTGTCTTCTCGCTGTCGCATTTGTCCGTTTCCGCCCCTAAATCCGGTGAGCAGACTAGTGCAGCAGGAGCAGCTGCTCAGCACCAGTTGCTGGGCTTAAAAGATCCGCTCAACAGCAAGTACTCCACTGCTGGCCTTCATGCTCACTACATATCGTTGGCCATTATTACTGGCTTTAAGTACCCGATTGGAAATGGCCTCGGCTCAACAACGCTTGGTGCTGGTAAGTTTGGTGGCGACGAAGGTGATGCCTCCGGTAGCTCTGAGGTTGATATGAGCGACACCTTTCTGTCCCTTGGAGTCATTGGTGGCACACTTTATCTAGCAACCGTCATTATCATCGTTAAGCAAGCGATTCGCTTTGGCCGGACGGCCGATCGAAGCGTAGGTTTACCGACACTGGGCATTTTGGCCGCTCTTGGAGGAGCATGGATCGCTCAAGGACAGTATGCGATTGGTCCGCTGGCGTGGTTCTTGATCGGAGTTGTGGCGCGCGATAGTGCACGTGACTCGGCGCTTCAACAGAGGCAGCTGTTCGATTCCGGGCGCAAACCTGTTGCGTTTGGGGTGTCGATACCAACCTCGCCAGTCTAGGCGGGCTGCGCTAATCCTCCGTCTTGTTCATTGCTTGTGAAGTCAGAATGTGCTCCAGGTCTTTAGGGGCTACTGCAACTTGTCGTTTTGCTGGAGAGGAAATTGAGAAATGCAAGCTTGGACGGTGTCCGCGGATTCGCGGTGCTTATGGTTCTCCTCTGCCACCATAACCTGCTCAAGAGCGGCTGGATGGGCGTCGATATCTTCTTCGTTCTATCCGGTTACCTGATTACGAACATACTTCGACGGACTTCAAGCGATCTGTATTTCTGGAGAGAGTATTGGATTAAGCGTGCGACTCGCATCCTACCGCCTTTCCTGCTGCTACTCTTGATCACGCCGCTTCTGGGTTTTTCTGTTTCGCTACGTCAAGCCGTCGTCTATCTGCTCTCAGGAGGCGACGTACTTGCCTATCTCCGGCCTGACTTCGAGGCTCTGCGCGCCCTGTGGTCGCTCGCTGTCGAGGAGCACTTTTACTTTCTCTGGCCTTTCGCAGTGCGCTATCTTTCGTGGAGATCGCTGCTTGCCATCAACTGTCTGCTGATCCTGTTCGAGCTCTTGCTGCGCGCCGCAGCCAGCAGCTTCACGCACGATTGGCAGGTGGTCTACTTTCTGACTCCCTTCCGTCTCGATGGACTAGCGTTTGGGTGCTTGCTTGCGTTGCTGATGGAATCACAGCAAGGAAAGCAACGGCTGGAGCGATGGAGCAGTATCAGCTTCTTCGCGTCGTGCGCCCTGATGGGTGGGCTTCGCCTAGGGTTTGGCCACAAGTTCACGCGGGCACAGCCTACGGCAGCCTACAATGCGCTGATATACTTCGTCGTGCCGCTCATCGCTGTCTCGGCGATTGCTTACCTGATCACGCACCGGAACTCTCTTGCCGCTCGGCTATTGAGCTGGAAGCCGTTGGTATTCACGGGAGCTATCAGCTATGGTCTTTATCTCTACCAGGTCCTGATTCGCGAAGTCTTGACAAGAAGGACCGGGTTGAATGTTCACCAGGTCTTTCCGTTGGATACCCCTATCATTTTTCTCGTGGCCTGGCTCTCATACCAGTTCTATGAGCGCCCAATCGTAGCCTGGGGAAGGCGGACAGCAGAGCGCTACCGCGCGACGGAAGGCGAGCCGAAGAGGGCTGAGGTGTCTGCAGCTTGAAGCGTGTTGTGCTCACCAGTGAAGACTCAGGCTCAGTGCAGCACCAGGCCGGCCTGAACGCTGTGGCCAATGGGTCGAACAAGATCCATGCATTGACCTCGCTGCGGTTCTTGGCAGCCTTGTTCGTGGTCCTTTATCACGTGGCGACCACGCCGAACCTGTTTGGTACGCCATGGTTCCCCAGGCTTATCTGGCTGGGGTACACATCGGTAAGCTTTTTCTTTTTGCTGTCCGGATACATCCTCGCGATTGTGTATCTCGGCGGCGGCCGAAGAGTGAACATCCGCCGCTTTGCTCTTGCGCGGTTTGCGCGCATTTATCCTCTGTTCGTGGTAACGCTGGTCATGGATACTCCTCACCTGCTGATGAGCCGGGTGGTCGCTTCTGGCTGGGAAGCGGCCATCGCGAAAACAGCGGCCACTTTCGCCGCAGATTTATTCATGCTGCAGGCCTGGAGCAGTAAGTTCCACGGCATCGACGGACCTAACTGGTCGCTCTCTGTCGAGGCCTTCTTCTATCTGTGCTTTCCTCTGCTGGGGCCTCTTCTCTGGCGACTCAGAGGTGCGGGCTTCTGGCTTAGTCTCGTATCCTTGTACGTGGGTGGTCAGGCGCTGGTACTCCTCTGTGTGCATGTCTTTCCGCAGATAGACGCGAAGGATAACCCGATCCTGCACCTGTCTACTTTCGCCTTAGGCATCTTACTGGCCAGCTGGCAGAGCCAGCATGCAGGCTCGACAGGTAGACCCGGGCGAAAGACAATGAGAGGGGTGGCGGCTGGTGCAAGTATTGTGGCGGGATTGATTGTCTGGTTTTCGCAAGACCTACCCCAGGTAAACCTGAATGACGGGTTACTCGCGCCTGTCTTCGCTGCTTATATCTGGGTATTCGCGCAGGCAGACCTCCCTCTGTCCCAAATATTGGGTGCGCGGTGGCTGGTACTGCTCGGAGAAGCAAGTTTTGCCTTGTACTTGGTGCACGCTCCGGTATTACACCTGTTGGTGGCCTTGCATGCGACGCGATCCTGGTGGATTGAACCCTTGTTTCTGACCGCGTGCATCGGGCTCAGCCTGGGAAGCTACCTCTACTTTGAAGTACCCTCCAGGAGATGGTTACTCACGCGCTTCCATACACGCGTCGCCGAGACAAGGGAGCAAGCATCGCTCGCGCAATAGGGTGATAAAGTGAAACGCGCCTCCTCGGCAGATTCTTTCTGTACTCGGTATGTTCCTCGCTGCATCGGAAGCGGGCATGACGTGTGCGAAGGCCTGGGCGTCGTGAGACTGATGAGTGATAGTCAAGGCCGTAATCGTACGGAGATGCGTGGCTAGCGTACGTAGATCGTGAATCAGGGGGATTCGTGCACAAGAAGCTGGGAAAGCTTTTGCTGACACTTGTACTTGGAGTCTCTGCAATCCAGACATGGAAACACGTGCGCCAGCCTAACCTGGAAGACTTTCGCGTGTACGAAACGGCAGGCATGCTGGTTCGTGAGCACGAGAGCCCTCACATCTATGATGATGCAGACACGGGCGTGGATCCGCAGTTGCGACTTGCTTCTCCCGACACAAGCTTCGCGCGCGTCGCTCGTTCACTTGGTGTAAGCCAGACTCGTCTGTACGTCTACCCGCCGCTGCTGGCAGACCTGATGGTGCCGTTCACATTTGTCTCCCCGCGAGAGGCTGCTGCGATTTGGCTGGTGTGCAATGCTGCTGCAATCGTTGTGGTGGCGGGACTCATTGTTTCGATGCTGGGGATACGTTGGAAAAGCTTTGGAAGCGCCGCGATTCTGATTGGCTTGTGCACGTACCTGCCTGTGATAAGTTGCATTCTCTGGGGACAGATCGTTGTGTTCCTGCTTCTGCTATGGAGCCTGGGTATGTGCTTCTACGTGCGGCGATGGACGCACTCGTCTGCTTTTGTCATGGCGCTCGCAGCAGCGATCAAGCTCACGCCGATCGTTGTGGTAGTTCCGCTGGTACTGTGGAAAGACTGGAAGTGGGTTCGGGCGTATGCTGTCGCTCTCGCCACACTGATCGGCGTGATCTGCCTGGTAAATACGCCCGCGTGCCTGGTGAACTATGGAAGACACGTGATCCCTTCGATGTCAGCCGGGATTCCACAGTCTGCAAATAAATCATTGCTTGCAGCAGTCCAGCTCTTCTATGCATCGCAGCAGGGCGGCTCTGTGGAACAGGCGGCAAAATCGATTCCACACGGCGTAAATTTCTTCGGTAAGGTATGCGGTCTGGTGAGCCTGCTTGTGGCGAGCGGGCTGGTCGCGTGGTCAAGGTGGAGCCTCAGTGCACTAGAACGTGCAACAGTTCTCGCGTTGTTTGCTTTACTTTCTGTGCCGATCGCCCCGGTGTCATGGGAACATGCATATGCTGTATGTTTCCCCGCGCTGGCACTGCTGTGGGCCAGGGTCATCCGCGAAGGATCCTCACGAGGGTACCTTCTGTTCCTAACATTTTGCTCGCTTGAGCTTACCTGGTTTGTTCCGAGCTTTCTTCTGCTTAAGGCTCTGCACGGACGTGAGCTCGGCTTGGCTGCAATGATAACGCCCGTGTGCGCCATAGCCCTCGTTTTCTCCGAGCTCTATTTTATGAAGGCAAGGCACTCCAGCAGCGTTCATGAGGCTATCCTTGCGGCGTAGCTGCGCTGGTAAAGCGCTCTTCAAGAGCACCGAGGGAGGAGTCGCCCGTTGAGCTCATCCGAGCGACAGGGAATCAAGGCTCATGCATGGCTACAGAAGCCCGATGTGTCCGCTCGTGTTTCAGAGAGCAACGAGGTCCCTCGCGGTGAGTTAACCTCCCACCGACCAAACATTCGGTCGCTGACAGGGATCCGGTTGTTTGCTGCATTTTACGTAGTCTTTTTCCACTCACGCTTACCGAGCGCGCTTGCGGCAATCGGCTGGAGGAGCGGAGCCTTCTTCATCAGCAACGGGTATCTTGCTGTGCAGCTTTTCTTTATGCTGTCGGGCTTTATCCTGGCGTATACCTACGCCGGCCAAGTAGAACAGCGACACGAAAAGCGCCGATTCTGGGAGGCGCGCGTGGCACGAGTGTGGCCGCTCTACTTCGTCTCACTCCTCTTCAGCTCGATAGCGTTTCACAAGGTACCGCCCCTGCCGTATGCGGTGGCGACACTGGTCATGGTGCAGGCGTGGAACCCTCTGAATAGCGGCATGGCCGGCTCTTGGAACTTCGTCTGCTGGACTCTGTCGACGGAGGCGCTCTTCTATCTCACATTTCCGTTTCTGCAAAGGCTGATTGAAAAGCTTTCTGTGGTCTGGCAGATGGCTATCCTGCTGTCGGTGCTCGCGATTGCAATCCGGTTCGACACGGGTTCGCTCAACTTCGTCGAGATGCACGGTATCAAGGCAATCCCCCTGGCACTAACACACCTGCCGGAGTTTATCGCCGGCGTTTGCCTGGGGAACCTGTACCTGCGACGAGCATGGCGCGCAGCAAAGCGACCCTTATACGGCAGCACGCTGGTGCAGTCAGGTGCTGCTACATGGTGTGGAGCCGTCGCCTCTGTGTTTGTGCTCAGCCATCAGCGGCACGCATACACTAGCTGGACAGCTTTAAGCTTTGCAGTGCTCATTTTCGGACTTGCCTCGGAGACCTCGGTTCTGCAAAGGCTGTTGTCGACACCACTGATTCAGATGGGAGGACGAATCAGCTATGGGGTTTACCTGCTGCAGTGGCCCTGCAAACAAGAGGTGAACCGTGCCTGCGACTTCCTTGGTGTTCGGTCCATGGGGGCGCGCTTTACGCTTGATTGCGTCTGCTTGACGCTGATCTCTGCGATTGGCTTTTACTATGTCGAGGAGCCTGCCCGGAAGGGTTTGCGCGCAGGCTTCGCACGTTTTGAGCGCGATCTAAACCAGTGATGGCCATAAGGTGTTACGCGCCGGAGGGCGTGATGCGGACAGAAGATAAGTTGCGAGCGAGTTATGTAACTTTAGCTAGTTACTGACGGTTCCTAGTCTCCTTTAGGCAGGCTCCGCAGATGACGTACGTGCCGAGAGAAGCACGTATCGATCATCCACCCAGAGGACGAGTGCTCCTGTCGAGGGGGCATCGCCTTGTGGACTCAGGCCCCACGCATATGGCGGTAATTGGCCTGTCCACCGCGATCGGTCCTGCGTCAATCGTGCGGCTTTGGCAATTGCCGGCGCGGCGCTAGTAGCTGCGGCCTTGTCGCTGAACTCGGCAATCCAAACGGTGTTTCCGTAAGCGCGGCGATGAAGTCCGACAACGTAGTTGTGGAAAGATGCTACCACTCCGGGGGTATCCCATTCCCCGGGCTGGTAGTACTTGGCCCGCCACAAGGATAAGGGCTCCAATCCTGTATCTTCAAGAACGCCACGGTATTCATCTCGTCCAGCAGCGGTAAGGGCAATCCTGGGCATTCCATCGAGGGTCGCTGGAAGTGGCAGAGGCAACGTAAGCAAGCCCGGCAGCGGATCCTGGTCGAGAAGAGTTTGCTCGGTGCGCTTCCACGTATGGTCTGCTACGACACCATTGACAAGCCCTTGAGTGCAGAAGGCCTCGACTGCCAGGGATAGCCCATCCACATCTGTGCCGGTGATGGATATCCATTGTGTTTCAAATGGAGCACGATCGATTGCCGGAGAATGGAGAAACGGATTGCGATCACTTTCTATATAGCCGAGGCTGCCCTGAAACGCACCCCAGCCAAAAGTGTACAAAGAGGAAGTCGTAAGTACAGCTTCCTGCTGCCAAGCCATAGCCAAGAGTGGATCGCCCGGCAGGCTGATGGCGATGTAGTGATTGAACGCAAGCTCAGTGAAGCTGTTTGCGTTCAGCGCTGGCGCTTCCCGAAGCAACACCGGCGGGCTACCAGGAGAGAGTGCGTGGAGCAAGGGGCTAGTCGTAGCTGCGGCCAGGAGACGTTTGGCCATGGTGTAGCCCCGCTCTTGCAGGCGCGGGTCTACATAGAGCCGACACCCGCGTCTCGGAGCAAGTTGGCTTGCAGGCAAGGTCAGCGGAGGCGCCCACGCATAGCCGAGGGACGCGCCAGCACCTTGAAGGAACGTTCTACGGTCCATATTTCTTCCGGAGGATAACTTCCGAGGTGCGTGTGGACGGAGACTGGATGGCGCTCAATGCTTCGGTGGAGAGTTTGGGTTTGCTGGTCCCGCAGGCGCTCGGTGACTTGATGATCGTGCTGCTGTTCCGCTGCCTGAGATGCTGGCTCCAGGGGAGAGTGGCGGTCGAACTCCAACGCCCTGGGTTGTATGCGGAGGCTGGCCCTTGCGTGTTCCTTGCCCTTGCATGACAGGGAGGATGTGCATAGCACCATCATCCGGAGTGTAGGTTCTGCCTGGTCTGATCGTTGAAGGTAACTGCGTGAGCGCAAGGGATGGGCTGTGGCTGTTTTGCGCCGGGGCAGGAAACATGCTTGACCGCCCAGCGGTCGCGGACAGGTTTGACAGGGATTGCGCCTCGTTGGCTGACCGAAGGGAGCCTGCGCTCGTCATTGCCCGGGCAGCACGGGGAGTGCCGGCTGATCTTCCCTTGCCTTGCGCGTAGCTCTGAGAAGCACTTGTGAGGTCCACGCGAAGGTCTGGAGCCATCGCCTGCACTGAGTCAGAGGCTTGCAGGTTCACAGGGGATTGTCCCCTTGCTTGACAGTGGGACGTGAAGGCGACGGAGAGGATCAGAAGCTGTTTCCATGGTCTGCAGCAAGACATCGGAGCCTCCTAGCGCGTGATCAAGGCTGCAGTCGTGGCACTGGATACTGCGTTAGTAAACCCGGGCAGAGCCAGGAAGCCGAAGTCTTTCCAGCCGCTTCGGGGGATAACCAGGACGTCGCCGGCCTTGACGACCAGGTTTGGCTCCTGGTTCTTCATAACCTTGTTCAGGTTGAAGGGAAGCGTGGTCGCGCCGCCTTCTGGAGTCGGACGCACAATCGAGGCATGACCCAGGGCCGCGGTGCGGTTAATTCCCTGCGCAAGTGAGACAAGGTTGAGAACGGTCAGGCGTTGCCCACTTTCGATGTAGAAGGCGCCGGAGCGTACCACGTCTCCGACGACGTACACCATGGCAGCGCGAGAAACCACAACTGTGTCGCCGGGCTGAACCATCGTCGCTTTCTGCACGGCCGAATAGTCGGGACCATTGACTTCAACCACTAAGGGATGATCAGCGTCGCCTGCGTGCGAGATGGTAATTTTCGACCCCTCAGAAGTGTTTGCTCCGCCAGCGGAAGCAAGCGCGTCGTACAGGGAATGTGTTCCAAGCAAGGTATAGATACCGGGACTGTGCACTTCACCCAACACGGTCACGCCCTGAGTTGCGTATTCAACCGTGGAGACAGTGACACTGGGAGCGAGCATGATCTGCGTAGACAGCAAAGTTTGACTGATGCGAGACGCAGCGGCTGCGACGTTGAGGCCCTGGACGGTGACCATGCCGCCGAGCGGCAAGGTGATTTGCCCGCGCTGATCCACGCGGAGTCTCGCCGAAAGCTCAGGAGTGTTGAACACCTGCACATCAAGCGTATCCCCAGGACCGATGAGAATATTCTGGGTCTCCGTCGCGGGATTGGACGCTGATTGAGTCGCAGCAGTTTGCGTGAAGCCCGGTAAAGCCGCAAGTGCGACAAGCAGAGATGCGGCAGCAAGAGACCGCCCGCAGGACTGGAAGGAGCCGAATCTCCTACCGCGTTCCTTTGTGGTATTCATATGCCTCCTTGCCGTAAGTTCCATAAGTGTCGTTGGCCTTGGTCACGTCGTTTAGCAGGACTCCCACGATGCGCGCGCGCGCACGCATCAAGACAGATTTGGTGCGAAGCAGTGCTTGCATCGGCGTGACGCCTGCGCGAGCCACGATGATCACCGCGTCTACCCAGCTGGCGACAGGGACTGTGTCGCTAACCGTCAAGATCGGCGCCGAATCGATAACAACCGTATCGTATTGCTCTTTGAATCGTTCTACAAGCGATCGAAACTTTGTCGAGGCAAGCGCTTCTGACGGAAGAGGTACCTTGGTTCCGGCGGAAAGGAAATGAAGGTTTGGAAGCTCGGCGATCGGCATAGACACCTCTACTGGCGTGTCATTGGGCAGTAAGTGATCGCCCAGGCCAATCTTATTCGAAGTACGCAGCAAGCGATGGAGCGTGGGTCGGCGCAGATCTGCATCAATGAGCAGGACCCGACTGCCCTTTTGCGCGAGTACAGCGGCATAGTTGGCACTGGTAGAAGTCTTTCCTTCGCCAGGCATAGCACTGGTGACAAGCACGATGCGAAGAGGGCGATCAATCGAGGCAAACAGAACAGAGTTCCGGAGGTTGCGGTAAGCATCTGCGCCGTAGGATTGAGGCTCCTCTACAGCCGCCAAAGCTGGCTCCCCTGTAGAGCTCCTCTTTGCCGCGAGGGGCAGGTGAGGCACGGTGGCGAGGGTAGGCAATCCTGACGCGCTCTCGATCTGCTGGACAGTAGAAATCTGGTCAGACATCGATTCCCGCAGCAATGAAGCACCTATGCCCGAGGCGAGTCCGAGGATGACTCCGAACGCCAGGATAAGGCTGCGTTTCGGCTCTACAGGATCCACCGGAATGCGTGCCCGGTCGACGATCATCGTGTTCACGGCATTTAGACCTGCGTCGACACTGGCCTGCTGGAGCTTGTATTGCAATGTGTTGTAAAGGTCTCGGCTGGATGAGCCTTCTGCGACCAGCACGGCGTATTCTGCCTGGTTACGATTTAGCTCGAAGGCCTTGGCTGTCTGGGCCCCGTATTCGGCTCGTAACATGTTTTCGGTGCGGAGAGAAGCATCGTACTCCTCGCGAAGGCGAGCCGAGATTACACTCACATCTTGAGAGAGAGTTTCTTTGACCCTAGCAAGTTGCTGCTTCAAGTCAACCAATGGTGGATAGGCGGCGCCGAATTTTGTGGAAAGCTGCACGTACTGCGAGTAGAGACTCCCTTCCTCTGCTTGCAGCGCCTGCAAGTGCGGATCGGGAAAAAGCGAAGCGAGTACCGAGGCATCCCCTGTCGAAGCGGCGCGCATTTGCGCTTCTTTGATAATGCGGTTGCTCTCAGCCTGGGTAAGAGACTCATTGAGCAGCTTCAAGCGGTCAACAACGCCGTTGTCAGAGACGCCGGCTCCAAGGATGTTGTTACGCTCCTGAAAGTCGGCAAGCTTGCTTTGCGCAGCTGCGGCCCGCTGTCGAAGCTCGTCCATCTGCGAGGAGAGCCATGTCCGCACCTGATCGACCGAATCATGACGACTATCGAAATTCTGCCGAAGGTAGGCGGCAACCGTGTTATTGACCAGCCGTTCTGCTACAGCCGGATCGTTGTCTCGGAATCCGACACGGACGAGTTGCGTGCCTTCCACCTGTTTCACAGTGAGTGAAGACTTGAAGTGCGATATCAGGTTCTCTTGGCTGCGCGACAGCGGTTTGTCTTCTGACGTTAACGTCATTGACGCCGTGGGAAAGCCAGCATAGGCCTTAAACATCTCCGGGCTCAGGGCGTTGAGTGCGGAGAGCGCTACCCTGTCACTCTCAAGGATCGCAATCTCGGTCGGGATCTGGTCGCCGGCCTCGCTCGATGAACCTGAAATCAGATCGCCCAGTCCGAGTGATCCAGCACGGGTCGGATCAATGCGGAGAGTGGCTGCAGCTTCATAGACGGGCCGCTTGAGCACCACATAGGTCAGAGCGCAGGCGGTGCAGAGCAGGGTGCAGACAAGAATCAGCCAACGGTTCTTTACAAGAGCATGAAGAATCTCCGCTATCGATACACCGGATGTCTCCGGCTTTTCTGATCCCGTCGATGCGCCAGTGCCAGGCAACTCTTCTCTAAAGCTTGATTGCATCATTCTTATAGGCCTTTGCTTCCGCTCACATGTGCACGCTGTTCAATCGCGGCGGAATGCTGGTCGTTGGTTGGAGTCTGGGGATTTTCGATCAGAGTGCGCTTGCCTTTGACCATCGCATCAGTCGCGCTGCGACGTCATAAGCAGCCTCGGGCTGTACAGGAACATGACACCCTTACATCCGCGGTGGAAGCCGCTCTTTGATACCGCAAAGCGTAACATACAGGGTGTCGATTGACATGTTTCAACTTCGGCCCTCAGTGATCGTCTTTTTCTGGGTTGGTCTTCCTTGACCGCGTGGTATCGCCGTCGGAGCTGGGTGGAAGTGCGAAGCGATGCATCCTTGCCGTAGATGCATCGAGTCCGCGATGCTTTAGCAGTTTGATGGTCTGCTCATTCCTCAATCGACCCTCATGAGCGTCGATTGCTCGCCACCAAAGGTACCAGTGATTTTGCCGCTAGCCGTGACGGAAGTCCATGAGTACGTGATGCTTGTCTCGTTTTAAGACATCGGAGATCGCTGCTCGATCAGACGGTGGCGGTCCGGCCAGCTTTGAGTCTGCAAGTGCAGCTCATGATAGCAGGAGAAGTCTAGAGTGACGGATCGCAGCACCAGATAAACTTGTTGGAATGCAGCTTGGCCGTGGTCGCCCCAGGGCCGCCGAGCTTAGTGTCGCACTAGCTATGCTTATGAGGCATGGCAAAGCTCATGTCGCTGTTTGGCGTCTTGAGATTGGCGCCGGCATTTCGCAGACGACGCAGAACAGACGGCAGTATCTTCTTGACCTCGAGCGCAGATGTGCGTACTTTCACTACAAGAACGCCTAATAAGCTCACAATCTTGCGAATCACTCCATGCTGTTTGTTCGACTTGAAACGAAGGGCGTCAGCCGGACCGGAGGCTCATCTTCCAGTTGGAGATCGAGCTAGCACTCGTGCCCACGTCGGCAGAAATCGCATATCCCCAATCTCGTTCACTGCTCAAGCTAGTCAGGCAATAAACGCTTAAACCAGATGCCGCCCGCCTAGAGGATGCGCTGGACTAGCTTGATCAAGAGCGGCCTACACGCGGTGGTCAGAATGCTAACTTAGATCTGACCATGCAAGAGGATGCCATATGAGGACGTCCGACCGCCCAGTACATGCAATTGGGAACGTTCTCGACAGTCTCGCAGCCTTGGTGCTCATCATTGTCTCAACGATGTTGGCTGACCGGACGAGCCCAACACTTACCGCAATGGCAGATTTTCTGGGTTCCAGATTCACCGTGCTGAATGGTGCTTTTCTTGTCATTTTCGCTGTGCTTTGGTGTCAGTGTTTTATCACGCTGGACCCTTATCGTGCGCGCGCCGGATTCCTCAGTTCTCTTCTGATGAATCTTCTTGGGTGCGCGGTAATGACGGCCACAGTCGGAATCTACCTAACTGCTCGGTACGCGCAAGGGCCGGCACTCAGGATCGTTGGCTTTTTCTTCATCAGCAGCCTCGCTTACAAGACTCTTCGCATGCTGATACGTCTAGCTTCGGAGGGGTGGCGCGTGCGTCCCGTTGCGAGTGTCATCATCCTTGGAAGTGGGAGACGAGCCAGCAAGGCGTGGCGACACCTGCGTGTCAAATACCACCATAGCAAGCATGTGATCGGCTTCGTTGATAATCGGGAGCCAACCGTTATGCCGCCCGATATAGCGCAGCGGTATCTTGGATCGTTGGACGATCTCGCCTCTTTATTGCGCCAGAATGCGGTGGATGAACTTGTCCTTGCGGCACCCATCCGTTCTGAATACGAAATGATGCAGCGCGGTATCGCCTTGGCCGAAAGAGAAGGCGTTCGAGTGCTATGTCTAACCGACGTCTTTTCGCTTGCTCATGAATCCAAGGCCTGGTCCGATGCTGGGATGTTCGTTGAACTCGTCCCAAAGAGCCGAGGCGCCTTCCTGTCCCACAGAATTAAGCGCGCGCGGCATGTCCTCGGCATCCTATAGCCTGTTAGCTCCCGATCCAGTTGCTTGCCTCGTCAAGGTAAGCAGCCTGGCTCCAGAATCGCTAGTACGCTGGATGTAGGGGATGCATCCGAGCAGAAACCAGGGCAAGCTCAACTTCAAACGGCAAATAAGAGGGCAGGCGGGACTAACCTGAATGAGAATCGCGATCGTTCACGACTACTTTACTCAATTAGGCGGAGCGGAGAAAGTGGCCGAAGAGTTCTGCCGCATGCTTCCAATGGCAGACCTTCATGCGACGGTAGCACTTCCTGACCGTATGCCACCCGGGCTGCGCGGTGTCCGTGTTCTGACTTCGTGGATGCAACGCTTGCCGCGCATGGCACGCTACTATCGCATCTACTTCCTTCTTTATCCACTCGCAGTCAAATCGCTCGACCTCTCGGCATACGACCTGGTGATCTCCAGTTCTTCGGGTTATGCCAAGGGTATCCGGACTGCGGACGACGCGCTGCACATTTGCTACTGCCATACGCCGATGCGGTGGGTCTGGAGCTTCGACAGCTATTCAGCCCGCGAATCCATGAGCAGTTTGAGTCGGACGGTGCTACAACTCCTCGTGAACATGCTGCGGCGCTGGGATGTAGGTGCTTCGCGGCAGCCGGACCACTTTGTGGCAAACTCCCAAGCTGTGGCGGCGCGTATATTGCGCGCCTATGGACGTCACGCTGAGATCATTCACCCTCCGATTAATCTGGATCGATTTCGTCCCTCCAGCGAAGTCGGAGACCACTATCTTGTGCTTGCAAGGCTGATTTCCTATAAGCGGATTGACTTAGCGGTACAGGCGTGTACCGCGCTTGGTAGAAAGCTCCTGATCATTGGTGAAGGACCAGACCGTTCTCGCCTAGAAGCAATGGCTGGTTCAACGATTCGTTTTCTTGGACGAGTCTCGGACGAGAAAGTGGAGTATTACGCCTCTCGTTGCAAGGCATTGATTTTCCCGGGGGAAGAAGATTTCGGCATGGCGCCTCTTGAGATTGCCGCCGCAGGAAGACCTACAATCGCTTATCGCGCGGGTGGTGCCGTGGAGACAATCGTCGATGGCGCAACGGGTATTTTCTTCGATGAGCAGAAGCCGGAAGCGCTAGCGGCCGCAATCGAGGAGTTTGAGCGGCGAGAATGGTCCCCACGCGTTTTGCGGCAACATGCAGAGGGTTTTGCTGTTGAAGTCTTTCAACATCGATTCCAATCGTTTCTCAATCTGGTAGGCGCAAGCGGCGCTGCTGTCAGAGTGAACCAGCCAGACTTGCGTCCTGTGTAAGAAGCCAGAGCCGTCACCCTCACGGTTGACGCTGGAGCGATGGTTGCAGAGCCCGGCTTCTAAGCCCTCTACTTCTTTGCTGTCGGTGCAAGGTACTTTCAAGCCTGTGTCGAACGGGACGCCAGGCTAGATTTGAAGACGGCGAGAAGCTCGCTTTTATTAATAAGCAGACCCGGCGGCGACATCTTCAGTCTGTAAGGAAAATTGAGGAGTATGAAAGTGAACCGGATTGCGGTTGATGCCGTGAGAGCTACAGCGGCGCCCGCAACGCCCCACCTTGGGATAAGCAGATAAAGCAGCGGGACGGCCGATAAAACTCCGCAAGCTTGCAGGAAGGTGACAGTGCCGGGATAACCCGCGGCAAGGAACGCCTGTGAAAGCACGGAGGTAAGCCCATCAAGGATCGTTTCGACGATAAGGATGCGTAAAACCAGGGAAGCTGCGTCGAACTTACTACCGTAGAAGATGTGAAGGAGCAGTGTGCCGCCAAGAAACAGCGGAGTGGCCGCAGCGACCATCACGAACAGTGTCATGCGGACGGTGCGGCCTGCGAGTGCGACGATCTCTTTATGCGATGCGCCCGCTGCACGGGGCAGTGTGACGGGAACGACTGCGGCGGGAACAGCATTGAGAACACCAGCCGCACTTTGCGCTACGACGTAGAGCCCCATAGCTCCTGGGGAGAGAAGAGCCACGACCAGCAGACGATCCACCTGATTAGCGACCATGCCGAGCAAGTCTGCTCCCCAGGCCCGCAGACCGTACGCGAGCAGGGTTCGCGTGGCACTCCAGGGCGCTAGAAATTTTGGTGAAAATCTCTTCAGTACCCATGCGAGGTTCCAAAGCATGGAGGGGATGCCCGCCAGCAGGTAGGCTGCCGCCGCCGTTCTTACGGTAAGACAATGCGTGAGTCGCTCAGCCCCCAAAACAGCAAGGACGGACATAGGAGGAAGGAAGCGGAAGAAGTTGTAATGCTTGAAGGAGCCGGCAGACTGGGCTTGCACGGCAAGCGTGATGCCGAGCAACGCAAGGGGGGCAACGCTAACGGCGATGCGAGCGGCGTGCACCGTCTGCAAAGGGTAGGTATGCAAAGAGTGTGGGATGACTACAAATCCGACCAGGGAAGCAAGGATACCGAGCAGCAAACTCAGCAAGAGTGCTGCGCCGGCCAGGCTGCTCGCCTGTTCCGGCTGTTTGCGAATACTGTAGACGGAGGCGAGCGGAACACCCAGGGTGAGTGCGTAAGCAAGGAATTGGGGCCACATGGTGATGGCAGTGAGGCTGCCCCGTCCCGCAGGCCCGAGTGTTCTTGCAGCGATCACGCCGGCAGCAATATTGGCACACTGAATACCAACGTTCGCGACGATGGTTTGAACGATGGCAAGCACGCTGGACTTGGCCTGCACAATTCGCCGAAGCAGATGCTCCACTAAAACTCCTTCGCTTCTTGAAACACAGTGCCGCCCAGGTCTGGCTCATTGCGCCGAGGGCAAAGTGTCTCTTAAAGATCCTTGCGCTTTAGAGCAAACTGAACATGTCGTAGTCATGTGGGCACGCCTGACCCCACACTTCTCGTGCAGAAAGCGGCCATGAGCTAAGCGCCGCGACTCATATCGAGTCGATATTTACCCTAGACCTCTGGCGCACATGCAGCGTGGCGATGAAAGCGGCCACCATGTCAGAAACGGAGGCAGGTACATCACTCCATTTGCCTACTTTAACAGCATGTAGCATGCGATGAATCGGCGCCGCGATGCAATACACCGCAGCTTTCACGTAATTATGTTCCCACAACACGTACCTTTTTAGGCTTGTTTGAAAGCGAGCTCTCTGAGAGTGACGGTAACGGCTTTTGTTTGCATATTCATCTCTGGGGGGCGGCTCGTGGCTGTTCAGCAAGGTTGGTTCGTACTGGATGCGGTAGCCCTTCGTAAGCAGGTGGGAGCAAAGGTCCATATCTTCGTAACCGTAAACAAGTGACTCATCAAACGAGGCGATGCGAAAGGCCGATGCTGGAAAGCAGTTGCAGTTGAGAGCGAGCGTTTTGAACTGACCACGAGGCTTAGCCGTGAAATGACCCCAGAAAGAAGGGTTGTGCGGCACGGTGCGCCCTCCGTATTCAAGAACGTCTCCGGTCAGGATAACCTTCCCTTTAAGGGAAGCAAGAAGGAACCGCAGGGTGAGGATGAAATCTTCGCCTACGCTTCCATCGTCGTCGATGAGTGAAAGGTAGCCTTGATCTACGAGGCGCACGACTGCGTTGCGGTTTGCGCACAGGCCACGATGCGGCCCAGTAACATATTCCACGAACGGGTAGCGGGAGCACACAGCGCGCGCTTCTTGAGGGTTCGCGCTATCGTCGGAGACAAAGACTCGATCCGGTAGTGACCTGCCGTTCGAGATGGACGTAAGACAGCGCTCCAAGAGTCTGGGCCGGTCGGCAGTGCAGATACAGACGCTGATGCTGTTCTCGCCGTTCAATGGCAGCTCCCGCTAGCAAAGGTGGAATCTATGCTGCTGATATTCTACAAACGTCTGCAGTACCTTTGAAAAGGATCGCAGGCAGGTGGCTCGGTTCGAGCGACTGAAGGGCCCTACTACAGTTGGTGGTTTCTGCACACTTCAAGAACAGGGTACGTGCTTGAAGGTGAACTTGAGATTGCTACGGTTCATTGGAGGTAGCGTTGCAACAGCGCTTACGCGTGGGGATGGTTGCGCATGTGTTTGGTCTTCGCGACGGACAAGGGCGAGTAAATTATGAAGTCGCGGCGGGCGCAATACGCGCAGGGCTGGAGTTGACGCTGATTGCCGAGCGCTGCGCTGACGGGCTGCTCCTGTCGCAAGATCATGGATTGATCTTGCTGCCGGAGAGCAGGTTACCTTCTCGATTGCTCAAGAACCTCTCTTTTGCAGCACGCAGCGCCCGGGCGTTAAAGAAGCACCGAAGACGGCTTGACGTGGTGCAAGCAAACGGGTTTCTCACTTTTGCGCGGGCGGACATTGCAGCGGCGCACTTTGTTCATTCCGCCTGGCTTAAACATCCTGCCTATCCATTTCAGCTGTCGACGCTGAAACCTTACCATCTTTACCAGCGTTTCTTTACGTCCTTCAGTTCATGGCAGGAGCGACGGGTCTATCAACAAGCCAAGCGCGTCATTGCTGTATCGAGGAAGACAGCCCGGGAGGTCGCAGCCCTCGGAGTGGATCCGAGTCGCATAAGCGTAATCTACAACGGGGTCGATCTGGAGTCCTACTACCCAGGCGAGTCGGAGAGAAGCTACTTTGGCTTGCCCTTGCTCGTGCCCATGGCTCTTTTTGTAGGTGATCTCAAAACGCCACGCAAGAACCTGGGTACCGTTCTTCACGCAATGGTGGAAGTCCCTGACCTGCACCTGGCGGTGGCTGGCCAAATCGAGGGAAGCGCCTTTCCTGGGATGGCCCGGAAGCTTGGCCTGGAGACACGGGTGCACTTCCTCGGTAAGACCGGTGAGGTGGCGCGACTAATGCGATCAGCGGATTTCTTTGTATTTCCATCGCTCTACGAGGCCCATCCCCTGGTGGTCATGGAGGCGATGGCTTCCGGCTTGCCAGTTATCGTTTCGAGCTGCATTGCGGCTGGAGAGGACTTCGCGTCCGTGACTGTCATGCTCGAGAATCCGCTGGATGCATCTGCGCTGGCATCGTTGATGCGCGAGTTGATCCAATCGCCAGCCCAGATGAAGGAGCTTGGGCATGCGGCTCGCGAATACGCGCTGGGGATGAGTTGGGAGCGTACGGCTTCGAAGTATCTGGAGGTCTATATGGATTTGGCGACGGAGAATCTAGCTCAAGCATCCGCTGGGTCGACGCGCCGGGCTTCATCGCCGAGAGCCTCTTGATGCGCAGCACTGTCTCACGCGATTCGGTGCGAAGGGTCCTTATCTATCGCCTAGGTAGCCTGGGAGACACGGTTGTTGCTCTGCCAGCTCTCCGCTTGGTCGCACGCGCCTTTCCCCAGGCAGATCGGCGGATGCTCACGAGCTTGCCTCCCAACGCCAAAGCTCCAGCCTCCTCCGCAGTCCTTGAGCACACAGGCCTTGTCCATGGCTATTTCGCTTACGCTTACGGTACTCGGAACCCCTTTGCACTGCTGCGACTCTGGTGGCAGCTTTTACGCTGGCGCCCCGAGGTGCTGGTGTACCTAAGCGCAGACCGCAGTCCCGCCGCCGCCCAGCGAGACGTGCTCTTCTGCCGGATGGCGGGAGTTGGCTCGGTGGTAGGCAGCACACTCCGCCCGCACCTTGCACTCACAAAGAGTGCGCAGCTCGATCTGGCGCTGGGAGAGGTTTATGAGCACGAAAGTGAACGACTGGTGCGGAGCATAGAAGAGCTGGGAAGCGTTGACCTCGACGATGCAGCAAACTGGAATCTGAACTTGACGACATCCGAGCGATCACGCGCCCGGGCAATGCTCGGCTCGCTCAGCGGTGGCGCTTTCATCGCTTTGTGTTTAGGTACCAAGAACCAGGCAAACGAGTGGGGACAGCAGAACTGGCGCGATCTTCTTCAGGAGATCGCATTGCGGTATCAGGGCTTGGGGCTTGTCATCTGCGGAGCAGCCATTGAGGCCGAGATGTCGGAGTTTGCTCGCACAATTTGGCTGGAGCTCTCCGCAAGCCCGGCTTTGAACCTTTGTGGGAGACTGACGCCGCGCGAAAGTGCAGCCGTGTTTGAGCAGGCAAAGCTTGTACTGGGACACGATTCAGGCCCGATTCACCTTGCTGCCGCGGTGCAAACAACCTGCGTCGCGGTGTACAGCGGTAGGAACCTGCCTGGCATCTGGTTCCCGTATGGGCACCGCCACAGGGTCCTGTACCACGATGTTTCCTGCCGAGGTTGCAGGTTGAGCACCTGCGTCGTTGAAAAAAAGAGGTGCATCATGTCGATCTCTGTAGGCGAGGTGCTGGAGCAGGTTTCAGGCGTTCTCGAGCTGCAAACCGGGTATACAGGTGCTGTCGTCTCGCTCTGAGACCAAACTACTCTCGACTCCGGGCGGCTGGCATGAAACTGATATGGAGCGACTCCAATCCACGCAATCCGGCGTTGTCTCTCCAGACCAGGGCACGTTCCACCACTTGAGGCGCCTTCAGCCGTCGAAGAAGGGTGTTGAAGGCAATCTGTCCTTCCATTCGTGCGAGAGGAGCCCCGAAACAGAAATGAGCAGCCCAGCCGAAGGCGAGATGCCGATTGTCGGAGCGAAGCAGGTTGAGGCGACCGGGCTCTTCAAAGCGTTTCGGGTCGCGATTTGCAGCTGCAAGCACAGCTACCACCCGGGCGCCCTTCTTGATCAGTTTCCCCCCCAGCAAAGTATCCGCCGTAGCGATGCGCGCCGTATGCTGCACAGGCGACTCAAAGCGTAGTAGTTCTTCAACGGCGGGCACGACTATGTGAGGGCGGCTCTGCAACTGTTCGAAGATAGCGGGTTCGTGAAGCAGGGTAAGGTATCCGCTCGAGATAAGATTCATCGTCGTCTCGTGACCACCAATCAGCGTGATGATCGTGTTCGCGATCACTTCTTCCTCTGAAAGTCCTTGGCCATCTACCACTGCTGCCATAAGGGAGCTGATCAAACCTTCATTGGGGTGTTTGCGCTGCTCATCCATCCTCTCGGCAACGTAGGTTTTCAAGTCCAGGAGACTATGTGATATCTCAGCTACACGGTCGGGTGCATGCTGGAAGTTACCCAGGACCTCTGCTATATCAAGGACAAGCTTTGTGACGTACTTATGATCCTCGACCGGTATGCCTAAGAGCTTAGCGGTCACAATCGCAGGCAAGGGGCTAGCAAAATCCTCAACCAGGTTCATAGCGCCGGCTTCTATGTTTGAGTTGATTAGGTCGTCGACAACGCCCTGGATCGAACTCCGTAACTCCTCCACACGGCGCGGAGTAAAGGCAGCCGCACAGACACTACGGAGCCGCGTGTGCATGGAGCCGTCCATGAACATCATCTGCTGCAGCATGAGCTCTGCGAAGGGCTTCATGACCGAAAGCCCGAGCTGGTCAAGCAGGGCTGGTGACGGAGTGCGAGCAGCTGAGTAAGTCAGAAGGACTTCAACCACTTCCTTGTAAGTGGTCACCACCCACGAGTGCATATAAGGATCCCAATGTACCGGGTCGTACTCGCGCAACGCGTCGTAGTGAGCGCTCGGGTCAGCCAGCACCTCAGGCTCCAGCATTCGGAGCAGGCTGAGTTCCCTGTCTCTTGCTTCAGTGATGCCATTCGTATTGCCGCTCATGGCGATCTTAGCTCACGATCTCACTAAGAGAGGTCGGCATCATCACTGTAGCCTGCATGACACTTTCTATCTCAATCGGGCGAGCAGCATCTTTCACCGCGGCCAAACGAGAGTTAATCAACTTTGCCAGGGTTTGCACCGCAGGCTCCTTGAACAAATCCAGATGTGAGCAGTCCACATATTCCGCATGTAATTCTTCGGCGATATAGGACTGCCACCAAGAGAGGAGAGCGGAGGGACTAGGTGCATTCGGGGATAAGATGTCCTTAGCCAGGATCATGGCCACTTTACCGGCGAAGGCTTGTGGCTCATAGCGCCCCGCGGCGCGCTCTGTAGATGCCTGCACGGAGTGGTAGCCAGGCTCCTTGATGGGAAGGAGCCTGAGAAATTGATCCGAGGCTCTTGCGAGGGCTTTTCGCGCGCCAAGCTGCTTGACTCTTGTAGCTACGTACGCTGGCCGCTTGATCAGAGGGGTCAGCCTTGACGATCGATAGTGCTCGGGGCTTGGAGTATCGACGAGTATCAGGAGCGATACTTCGTGCCCGGCCGCTTGCAGTTGACACGCAATCTCGTAGGACAGGAGCCCACCCAGGCAGAACCCGCCCAACATGTAGGGACCGTGCGGCTGAATGGCCACTAATTGCCTCAAAAGACAAGCGGCGATTTTCTGCAAACTCGGCTCTCTCCCGAGCGACGGAAGCTCCTCCTCTGCAAGTCTTAGGTGTTGTAGCCGATAGTCCAGCCCAACCCTGTCCGCCAGATGGAGCGCTGAATAGTGTAACCAGAAGATCGGACGGAGTGCAGCGTCTTCGGCCTGCGAGCGGCTCAAAGCAGGCTGGATGAGCCTTTCATGAAGATGAGTAGCCTGTTTGTTGATGGTGTTGTTCTCCAGCAGGAAAGACGTGGGAACGTGCAAGTCGAATTCTGCGTTGATGCGTTGTTTCAAGCGCGCGACGAATGCGTCGTTCCCGCCTAGTTCATCAAAGCTCCGATCTCGCTCTATATGCTGTATCGCGAGCAGGTCCGACCAGATGGAGGAAACACGCTTCAAGGTAAGCAGTCTTTCGATCTCTGGCGCGAGATTGCGTGCCGTGGGCATATAGAAAAGAGCGTTTGACGTGAGGGTGACGGCAAGCTCCTTCTGCACTCGTGCGATCAGTTGCATGCCGAAGAGTGAATTGCCTCCCCAAAGGAAGAAATTATCTGTTGCGGAGATTAGATCCGTACCGAGAATTTCCCGCACAAGTTGCAGCACCCTGTCTTCGGTTTCCACCAGGCTAGAGCGCACCGAACCTTCTATTCGATGGATTTCGTCGCTGTCTAAAGGTGGAAGCATAGTTTGGTCAAGCTTCCCGCTTGAAGTCAGGGGAACTTTGTCCAGGTACATAAACTTTGTAGGGACCATATAGCTGGGAAGATAGCCGAGAAGATACTGCTGCAACTCTGCGCCTGTAGGAGGATGCGCTCCTTCCCTGGAGCAAATGTACGCGGCCAGCGTGTTGATCCCTTTGCCAAAGTGCTCCGGTGCCGTCACCCAACCAAAGTCCAGCCCGGGGTGCTGATTCAACCTGCTACTAATCTCATCCAGCTCGATTCGCTGTCCACGAATCTTGACCTGCCTGTCGAGCCTTCC
>CAZZYO010000001.1:121728-128292 GCA_964658255.1 Candidatus Babeliales bacterium | reverse complement strand
CATCGGCATCGAGCGCATCCTTACAGCGGCTATCGAGCAGGCCTACCAGCTCACCGCCGACCTCAACGGTTTCGCCCTGCCACCCTCGATCGCGCCCTTCACCGTCGTGGTCACGGTCACCAACGTCGGCGACCCGGCCCTGCTCCAGACCGGCGAACAGATCGCCGCGGAGCTTGAGGCCGCCGGTTTCGACGTCCTGCTCGACGACCGCGATGAGCGCGCCGGCGTCAAGTTCAAGGACGCCGACCTGGTTGGCATCCCCTACCGCATCACCGTAGGCAAAAAAGCTACCGAGGGCAAGGTGGAGGTGGTCGACCGCGTTGCTCGCACCGTTGTTGATGTCGCTATCGCTGAGATCGCCTCTGCGTTGCGCTAATAACGGTACGCGCGCTGCCTGACGCTGGGCGTGTGTTGTCGAGCTGAGCCCGGTAGTTGGGCAACAAACGCGCGTTACAAGTCAGACTTATTCAGCTGAATGGTATTTTTCAGCGAGTACAGGGCTGCCGGCAGGTCCGCAGTTGGCGTTTGCAAGCCTGGCTATCCAGCTTAGGAGAGCACGAGTCCGACTCGATCGTTCGTTAGCGTTCTGCCTCCTGCAATACCATGCCTTGCAGTACTCGCTCCCGATCCCTCCCCGATACCACCCTCACCCTCGAAATCTCCTGCCCCACCCCAGCCCTGTAGACTGATCTCTGCGTCCAACCTGTGTCGCCTCTCCCCCAAGGAGCGACCGGCACACCCCAGAACGGCGGTCACCCACCTTGGCAGTTCGGATCCAGCTCCCGCACGCCCTCGCTCCCACCGGCTCCCGGCCCCTGCTGCGCCGCCTGCTCCTGCTTGCGCTCGTCGCCATCGTCACAGTCGGCATCGTGGGCGCGTCGATCTTCAGCTACTACTACGTCAAGTATGAGCACATCGTCGACGATCGCCTGGCCAAGCCGCTGTTCGCCAATACCGCCAAGATCTACGCTGCTCCCCGACAGGTACGGGCCGGGCAGCGGCTTACCTCGCGCGCCCTTGCCGCCCAGCTGCGGGTAGCCGGCTACACCGAGGATGGCGTCGGCACAGCCTCCCAGCTCGGCACCTACGCGCTCAACGCAGACAGCATTACCGTTCACCCCGGACCGCAAAGCTACCACGCGCCTGAGAATGCGACGATCACCTTTGACAGCGGTGTCGTCTCGCAGATTACCGGCACTGGCGGCCAGCAGCTGGCCAGCTATGAGCTGGAGCCGCTGCTGATCACTGGCCTCTCGGACCAGAACCGCACCAAGCGCCGCCTGGTCACCTATGACGAACTGCCAAAGTACCTGGTCCCCGCGGTCACAGCGATCGAGGATCGTCGCTTCTTCTCGCATGGTGGCGTGGACTACATCCGCATGGCCGGCGCCATCCGCAACGACCTGATGCACCGCCACAATTATATGGAGGGTGGCTCAACGCTCACCATGCAGCTGGCGCGCGGCTTCTTCCTGACGCCGGAAAAGCACATCAAGCGCAAGCTCATCGAGATCGTCATCACCTTTCAGCTCGAGCATCGCTTCTCGAAACAGCAGATCTTCCAGATGTACGCGAACCAGATCCCGCTCGGCCAGCAGGGATCGTTCGCCATCAACGGCTTTGGCGAGGCAGCGCAAGTCTACTTTGGCAAGGATGTGAGCCGCCTGAGCCTGGCCGAGTGCGCCACGCTTGCCGGGATGGTGCAGAGTCCCAGCCGGCTGAACCCGGAGCGGCATCCGGCGCGTGCGGTTGACCGGCGCAACCTGGTGCTGGACTCGATGGCCGAGACCGGCGCTATCTCGAAGGCAGAGGAGGAAGAGGCCAAGGCTACACCGCTCAAGCTGGCGCCGCCAAGCTACGAGCAGGACCAGGCACCCTACTTTGTCGACCTGGTGCGGGAGCAGTTGAATGCCAGGCTCGGAGACCCGAACTGGAACCAGGAAGGGCTGCGCATTTATACCTCGCTCGACCCTGACCTGCAGGCTGCGGCCACCACCGCAGTCGAGGTCGGGATGAAGTCAGTCGACGCGCAGGTGGACCGGATGCATGCGAAAGCCGAGGCCGCCGGCACGCCGGTCGTTTACCCGCAGGTGGCAATGATTGCGCTCGACCCGCACACCGGACAGGTCCTTGCCCTGGTGGGTGGACGCAACTACGGCCAGAGCCAGTTCAACCACGCGGTGTCGCACCGGCCTACCGGGTCCATCTTCAAGCCGTTTGTGTACGCGGCCGCTTTTAACTCCGCGCTGGCTGGCACGCAGCTGACGGACGCCAACGGGATGCAAGGCGTCTTTACGCCCGCCATGCTGCTGGCCGATCAGCAGCAGAACTTCGATTTTGGCAATGGCCAGGTCTACACACCTCGCAACTACCGGGGTGAGTATGAGGACCGGGTGACCGCCCGCTATGCACTGCAGTTCTCGCGCAACAATGCCACGATTGCCCTGGCGCAGATGGTGGGCTTCAATAACGTTGCCGCACTGGCGCGCGAAGCCGGGATCAAGTCAGCGCGCGGAACGCCTTCGGTGGCTATCGGCAGCTACGATGCAACGCCGATGGATATGGCGGGAGCCTACACGGTGTTTGCCAATGGAGGCGTCAAGCTCGACCCGTGGATGCTGGCGTCGGTTCGCTCTGCCAACGGTGATCCGCTCAATGACTTTGCAGCAAGCAGCCGCCCGGTGCTGGACCCCCGGGTCGCCTACCTGACGACCAGCTTGTTGGAGAATGTGATCAACGCCGGTTCTGGCGCCGGGGTGCGCGCCATGGGCTTTACCGCTCCGGCAGCTGGCAAAACCGGCACCTCGCACGATGCCTGGTTCGCCGGCTACACAAGCAACCTGATCTGTATCGTCTGGGTTGGAAACGATGACTACTCCGACGTCAAGATTGAAGGGGCCCATGCCGCCGCGCCGATCTGGGCCGAGTTCATGAAGCGCGCTGTCGCGCTGCCCCAGTACTCGGACACGAAGCCCTTTGCCGCGCCTGCGGGCGTAGTCCAGGTCCGTTTGGACAAGCAGACCAACCTGCTCTCCGATGCAGCTTGTCCAGAATCCTACATGGCGGCTTTTCTCGATGGCACACAGCCAACCGATACCTGCGACAACGCCAATGGAGACCAGCGGAACGTCTTTCAGAAGATATTTGGCCTGGGACAAGGTTCGCCGACCACGCCTCCGCAGCCAGCCGCTATCCAAGGGCAGCCGCAGGCTCTCGCCAGGCCTGGCCAGGCCCCGGTTACCAGCGGCGACGGTGCTGCTGCTCCCGCGGACCGAACCAGCCCTTCGTCGGACCAGCCAGCCAAGAAGCCCGGCTTTTTCGGACGCATTTTTGGGCAGAAGCCGAAGCAGCCCGACCAGCCGAAGCCCGAAGCGCCGCAGCAACCCTAGGCACCGCCTTGAAGCTAAAGCCGGATGATTCAACACAAAGCTGCACTAACGACTTGTATGGAGGCGAGGATCCAGTAAATCCCGCAGCCAGTCACCAAGAATGTTGAAGGAGAGCACGGTAAGCATGATCGCTGTACCCGGAAAGACCGCGAGCCACCAGCGTCCGGCGAGTAGTTCATTGCGGCTCTCGGCCAGCATGCCGCCCCAGCTTGGGACCGTCGGCGGAACGCCCAGCCCCAGGAACGACAACGCGGCCTCGGCCAGGATCACGCTCGCCACGTTGAACGAGGCAATGATCACCAGCGGCGAAAGGATGTTCGGCAGGATGGCTGTACGCAGGATGCCAAGCGAGCCCTGCCCGAGTGCGCGCGCGGCTTCAACGTACTCCTTCTCCCGCTGCGAGATGGTCTGCGCGCGGGCAATACGCGCATAGGTGACCCACTGGCCGATGCCGAGAACGAGGACCAGGTTGAGCACTCCAGGGCCAAGCACCAGCAAGAACATGATGGCCAGCAGAATAAAAGGAAACGCCAGTTGAATGTCGGCCAGGCGCATCAACACATCGTCTGCCCAGCCCCCGTAATAGCCCGCGAGCATGCCGAGCAGCGTGCCCAGCGAGCCGCCGACCGCGACCGAGAACAAGCCCACCATCAGCGAGATACGCGCGCCGTAGAGCAGGCGGGAGAGCACATCGCGGCCAAGGCCGTCGGTGCCCAGCACAAACACCTGTCCGCGGCGATCCTTCTGCATCGGCTGCTTGAGGCGCGCGATGATGTTCTGCCGGTTGGGGTCGCGCGGAGCAATGCTTGGCCCGAAGATGGCGGCGAAGCTGACGATGCAAAGCAGAAAGAGTGCGACCAGCGGCCACTTGGCGCGCACCAGGCTCCGCAGCGCTCGCGCCGCCGGCGTTCGTCGTGGGGCCAGAGCCGGCGCCTGAACTTGCATCGCTGTCGTCATGAGGCCAACCGGATACGAGGATCGAGTTGCGCGTAGATCAGATCGGTGAGCAGGTTGAGCCCGACAAAGAGCAGCGAGAACACGATAACAGCAGCCTGCACCAAAGGAATGTCCCGGTGATTGATTGCATTGAAGACGAGGCGGCCAACCCCGGGCCAGGAGAAGATTGTTTCGACCACCACTACTCCGGAGAGCAGGAAGCCGAACTCCAATCCGAGCATGGTGACAACCGGCAGCCAGGCATTCCGCAGGGCATGGTGCACGACGACGCGGAACTCGGTGAGACCACTCGATCGCGCTGTGCGAACAAAATCCTGTGAGAGCACCTCCAGCATGGAGGAACGCACCAGGCGAGCAGTCCGCGCGAGCGAGAAGAAAGCGATGGTCATGCCGGGCATGACGAGGTAGGGCAGCGCGCGCGGCAGGCTTCCGAGCGTGCCCAGCAGGTCGCCCTGCAGCAATGGATCAAGCAACGGCACACGCCCGGAGATAGGCAGCCACCTGAGGCTCAACCCAACGGTGAGGATGAGCATGATGCCCAGCCAGAAGCTGGGGATGGACTGGCCGAAGAGAGCGAGCAGCATGATGCCTCCGTCCAGTGGACGCCCACGATAGAGCGCGGCGAGTACGCCGAGGGGCACGGCCAGCACCACCGCCACGGTCAGCGCAAACAGGGTCAGCTCTAGCGTCGCAGGAAAACGGTCAAGCACCACGCCCAGCGCAGACGTGCGATACGTGAGCGAGGTGCCGAGATCGCCGTGGGCCAGCCCCTCGGCAAAATGCAGGTACTGGACAGAGAGCGGCTGGTCAAAGCCAAGCTTGTGGCGGGTGGCGACAATCTCCTCGGCGCTGGCCCGCTCGGAGACATAAAGGTAGGTTGGGTCGCCGCCCAGGTGCAGCGCAAAGAAGGTGATGACGGTAACGCCAAAGATGACGACGACGCTCTGTAACAGTCTTCGTAGCATATATCCGGTCATGCTCGGTCCCTCGCTCGTTTTGCTAGTTCAGCGTGATCTGTTCGTCGGCGCGAGGCTGCCAGTTCACCTTCCTGCTCACGCCGTAGATATCCGGCTGGCAGTAGAGAAACAACCATGGTCCGCGCTCTGCAAACACGCGCAGCATGCCGTTGATAATCGCCTGTTGCTTTGCGGGGTCGCGGGTTGCGTCCAGCAGCTTCCATGCGTCGAAGAAAGCCGGATCACTCCAGTTGGTGTAGTTGACGCCGGAGCCGACCGTGGCCAGGTCGGACATATCGTAGAGCTGGCTCCAGGTAGCCCCGCCGGTGCCAAGCAGGAACAGTGGGCCGGCATCACGCTGGCGGACCAGCGGCGCAAAGACCGAGGCGTAGTCCAGCACCTCCACCTTGGTCTCGACGCCAACGTCGGACAGGTACTGGCCGATGGCAAGGCCGACGTTGCTGTCCTCGAGGTAGCGGCCTCTTGGAACCTGCACCGTAACGGCAAACCGAACGCCATCGTGCCCCCGCGGGTAGCCCGCCGCATCCAGCAGCCGCTCAGCCTGGGCTGGGTCGTAGGGGTATGAGGCGATGCCCGAGCGATCGTTCAAGGGCGTCACCAGCGTTGCCATGCGCTTGCACGGAGTGCGCAACAGCGACTCGCAGATTGCTGGGACGTCGACGGCATACTCGAGCGCATGGCGAACCGCTGGGTCGCGGATGGCGCGGCCACCGGCGGTAGCGGCGAACTTGGGTTTCTGGTTGAAGCCGACATACATGCGGCGCGTGCTGGCGACCGTCTCGACATGAGCCGTGTCGCTCGCATTGATGGCGTCTATCTGGTCGGGCGTCACGTTGGTGATGATGTCGACGTTGCCCGCGATCAGCTCGGCGCTGCGGGTTGAGCCTTCCGGGATGTCGCGCCATATCACGCGATCCCAATGGGGTGCGGGAAGGCTGAAGTAGGCATTGCGCTCCAGCACCACGCGATCATCGTGCAGCCACTCCACCAAGCGGTACGGTCCGGAGGCGACCGGGTGCGTGGCGGCCTGGTCCTTGGTCATGCGCGCATACGGAGCGCGACACATAATCATCATCTCGGACAGCAGCCCGGTTGCGATCGGGTTGTACTTCTTGAGCAGAAGCGTCACCGTAAGGGGGCCGTCCACACGCGCGCCCAGGTAGCCGAGCGCCGGCAATACAAAGCCGGTGGAGTTGCCGGTAAAGGCAAGGTGGGGGTCGCCGGCGCGGTCAAACGAGTAG
>CAZZYO010000001.1:0-121718 GCA_964658255.1 Candidatus Babeliales bacterium | reverse complement strand
GGCCATCAGCGGTCCGCCGTCTTCGCAGCGCAGGCCGGGCCGTATCTGGAAGGTGATCGAGCGGCCATCGGCAGAGTACTGCGAAGACTCGGCCAGGTACGGGTGCAGGGTGCCGTCGGGCGCGACCGAGTAAAGCGTGCCGTACAGTAGCCGCGCGATATTCAACGAGTCGGTCGAAGCGATGTCAGAAGGGTCGAGCGTGTCTGCATCCGCACCCTGCGCAATGACAAGGGTGGCGCCACCCACAGCAAAAGCCTGCGCGTGCAAACGGCCCGGAGGTGGCGTATGCATCGCATGACGCCACCGCAGCGCGCCCAGGATGGCGGCCAGCAAGAGGATCGCCGCGAGCGTCCTCCTGAGCAGGCTGGAGCCTTGCGGCCCAGGCGTCCATTCGACCAACGTGCGTCCTCCTTTCCCGTGTGTCTAGGCGCGAATGCAGGCCTTCAGGTGTCCTGGCGTGACTTCTTCCAGCGGTGGAATCGTCTCAGCGCACGCCGCAATCGCAATGGGGCAGCGGGTGCGAAAGACGCAGCCGGAAGGAGGGTTGAGGGGACTCGGTATATCTCCTTCCAGCAGGATGGGGTTGCGCTGTATCGAAGGGTCAGGCACCGGGATCGCCGAGAGCAGGGCCTGCGTGTACGGGTGGCGCGGGTCGGTGTAGAGTTCGCGGCTGGGCGCGACCTCCATGATGCGTCCGAGATACATGACGATCACGCGGTGGCTGATGTACTCGACCACACCCAGGTCGTGCGCGATAAAGAGCATTGCCAGTCGCAGTTCCTGCTGCAGATCCTGCAAGAGGTTCACCACCTGGGCCTGCACCGAAACGTCGAGCGCGGAGACAGGCTCGTCGGCGACGATCAGCTCGGGGCTGACGGCAAGCGCCCGCGCAATCCCGACCCTCTGACGCTGACCGCCTGAGAACTCGTGCGGGTAGCGATCAAAGTAGGCCTCTGAGAGCCCAACCCGTTCCAGCAGATGGACGATGTGCGGACGCCGCAGGGGACCCGGGGCAAGCCCGTGAATCTCGAGGGCCTGGCCAATGATGGCGCCGACCGTCATCCGTGGATTCAGGCTTGCAAAAGGATCCTGAAAGATCATCTGCAGGTGCTTGCGGTAGCGGCGCAGGGGACCGGGTGCAAGCGTGGTGAGCTCGACGCCATGAAACTGCACACTGCCCGAGGTCGGCTCAACCAGGCGCAGCAGCGAGCGGCCAACCGTGGTCTTGCCCGAGCCGGACTCGCCCACCAGGCCCACCACCTCGCCTGGCAGGATATGGAAGGAGACGTCTTCGACCGCATGCACGGTCGTGCTGCCGCGCCCGAACCATCCGTGCCGTGAGACGAAGTGCTTGGTGAGGTGCTGGACCCGGAGGAGCGGCTCTGTGAGCGGTTCTAGGAGCGATGCGGGTGCAGCCGGCGCGACGGCAGGTCCGGAGGCAAGCGTCATGCAGAGGCCGCTCTTGCCTGCCCGCCGCCAGCGAGCTCCTGCCAACGGCAGCAGCGCACCATGTGTCGCGCGCCGGTATCTTCCAGCGGCGGCACGGCCGCCATGCAGGCTTCGGCGGCAAAGCCGCAGCGGGGATGGAAGCTGCAGCCTGGCGGCAGCTTCCGAAGGTTAGGAACAGCGCCGGTGATCGCCTCCAGCCGCTGCTGGTGCAGGGCCGCGCGGTCTACCCGGGGAATCGAACGCAGCAGGGCCCGGGTGTACGGCATGCGCGGCTCGGCGAATATCTCCTCGACCGAGGCCTCTTCCACCGATCGCCCGGCATACATCACGACCACGCGGTCAGCCATCTCTGCCACGACGCCGAGGTCGTGCGTGATGAACAGGATGGCCATGCCGAACTCCCTCTGCAGCTTGCGCATCAGGTCGAGGATCTGCGCCTGGATGGTCACATCGAGCGCGGTAGTGGGCTCGTCTGCGATCAGCAGCCTGGGCCGGCATGCCAGCGCCATGGCGATCATGACTCTCTGCCGCATGCCGCCGGACATCTGGTGCGGGTAGCTCGAGGCTCGCCGCTGCGGCTCAGGGATACGCACCAGGTCCAGCATCTCGACAGCCTGCTTCCAGGCGGCCGCTACGCCCAGGCCGGAGTGAGTGCGAATGCGCTCGGTGATTTGCTCGCCCACCGAGCGCACCGGGTTGAGGCTGGTCATGGGCTCCTGGAAGATCATGCCGATCTCCGTGCCGCGCAGACGGCGCATCTCGCCCGGCGAGCGGCTTGCAAGGTCCCCTCCGTCGAAGACAATCTTGCCGCCGGCAATACGCCCTTCCCGCGGTAGCAGGCCCATGATGGCGAGCGAGGTCACCGACTTACCTGAGCCTGATTCCCCGACCACGGCCAGCGTCTTGCCGCGCTCCACCGCGAAGCTGACCCCGTCAACAGCGCAAAGCGGCGGCCGGCCCGCGCCCCCGGCAAAGTGAACCTGGAGGTCGTTTACCTGCAGCACCGGCAAGGCGCCCGCAGGCACAACCGGAAGCGCGATGACGGGCGGCGCGGACGAAGGACGGAAGCCTGGGATGGACCAACGTGCAGCAATCGACATGGGAGCCGGGACCCTCGATTTCGCTGTTCGTACCTGGTATCTCTACCGTGTCCACCCGCTCGCTGCGCGCTGTGGTTTGAACTGCATTGTGTCACAGGTTGTAGAGTTCGCTGTATTTCTTCGTCAGGTAGGCAAGGTAAGGCGCGGGGTCGAGCGCGCGACCCGTAGCGCGGAGGAGCAACTCGTCGCGCGTAAAGCGGCGCCCATGCCGGTGGATCGTCTCACCCAGCCAGGCACGCAGCGGAGCGTAGTCGCCGGTGTCGAGGCCCGGCTGCAAGCCTGGCTGCTCAAGCGCTCGGGCAAAAAGCTGCGCTGCCATTACGTTGCCGATCGTGTAGTTGCAAAAGGTGCCAATCTGCCCGGAAGACCAGTGGATATCCTGGAGAACACCGCGCCGATCGTCCGGCACAACGACGCCAAGGTCCCGCTGTACCAGCGCATTCCACGCCTCGGGCAGCTCAGAGCAGGTGAGCGCGCCAGATACCAGGTCCCGCTCCAGCTCGCAGCGCAGCATGATGTGCAGATCGTAAGTCAGCTCGTCGGCCTCGACACGGATCACGCCAGGCGACACACGGTTGATGGCGCGATAAAAGTCGTCCTCCGGAATCTCGCCGAGCTGCGGGGCAAAGGTAGCTTGTAACTCAGGGTAGTGCACACGCCAGAAGTTCCGGCTGCGGCCTACGTGGTTCTCCCACAGGCGTGACTGGCTCTCATGGGCTCCAAAGCTTACCCCGCCTACCGCATACAAACCGCAGAGGTCGGTCGCAAGCGGAGTGCGGGTGTAAGCCGGATCCACGCCCTGCTCATAGAGCGCATGCCCTGCTTCATGAAGCGTGCCGAACAGGCTGGCCGGCAGGTAGTCGCGCGAGTAGCGCGTGGTGATCCGCACATCGTCGCGGGTGAACGAGATCTCAAACGGGTGCACGGTGCTGTCGAGGCGTCCGCGCGTAAGGTCGTACCCGAAGCGCTCAGCGATGCCGAGGCCGAAGCTGCGCTGCAGCTCTTCTGGATACTCGCGCCTCAGAAATTCGTCCGCGGGCTGCGGGCGCGCGGCTGTGGCCTTGAGCAAGGGGACGAGCGTGCTGCGCAGGTGTGCGAAAAGCGCATCGAGGCTGGCCACAGTCTCGCCCGGCTCAAAGAGCGACAGCAATGCATCATAGGGGTGAGCACCCCAGCCGATGGCGTCGGCCAGCTTGCGCGCGAGCGAGACCATCGTCTCAAGGTAGGGCACAAACAGCTCGTAGCGACTGGTCGCCCGCGCCTCGATCCACGCAGCCTGGGCGCGCGGCTTCAGCTCGGCCCGCTGCTGCAGCAGCGCCGCGGGGATGCGCCGGTGGAGCGCAATGGCCTCTCGCGTGTGCGCAAGGGCGCGGCTCTCGGCGGAAGCCGGGTCGAGCGTGCGTGTCGCACGCTCCGCCGCCTCAACCAGGCGCGAGGTCTCAGGAGATAGGAGCAGTTCCCGGGCGAGCATCGTGAGCGTGGCGATCTGCTTGCCCCGCGACTCAACGCCGCCCGTCGGCATCATCGTGCGCGAGTCCCAGCTAAGCAGCGAGCCGGCGCACAGCAGGTCGTTGACCTGACCAAGCCGCTCCAGGAAAGCAGTGTAGCTTGCCTCGTGTACGGCCGGCTCAGCCTTGTCAGGAGTGGTCGCGGTGCTCATGGTGCAGCCCTCATCCAGCGGCCTTGTATCGTCCCGGCCCGGTGGCACGAATGTAATACAGTATACGTGTAGACGAAAGCCAAATCATTCTCGCGCAGACCATCGATGACGCAGACGCCTGCCGAAAACGCGGAAGAGGCCCACCTTTGACGAAGCTCCGCTGGGGCATCCTCAGCACGGCAAACATCGGCATCAAGCGCGTGATCCCGGCGATCCAGTCCGGCGAACGCGGCACGGTTGTAGCCATCGCCTCGCGCGACGGCGAGCGGGCACAGAGCGCGGCTGCGCAGTTCGGCATCGCCCGCAGTTATGCAGGGTACCAGGCGCTGCTCGACGACCCGGGGGTCGACGCGGTCTACAATCCCCTGCCGAACCACCTTCACGTGGAGTGGACGGTCAAGGCTATGGAAGCGGGCAAGGACGTGCTGTGCGAGAAGCCCATCGCGCTCGATGCCGCGAAGGCCCAGTCGCTGGTCGAGGCGCGGGATCGCACCGGTCGCCACGTGGTGGAGGCGTTCATGGTCCGGTATCACCCTCAATGGCTTCGCGTGCGAGAGCTGGTGCGGGATGGGCGCATCGGCGCGTTGCGCGCTATCCAGTCGGCTTTTTGCTTCACTGTCACCGACCCAAAGAACGTGCGCAACCAGGTGGAGATCGGCGGCGGCGCGCTCTACGACGTTGGCTGCTACCCGCTCGTGACCGCCCGCTATGTCTTCGGCGCGGAGCCCGAGCGGGCTATCGCGCTGATCGACCGCGACCCGGAGATGGGCGTCGACACGGTAACCGGTGGGGTTGTCGGCTTCCCTGGCGGACGGCAGCTGGGCTTTGTCTGCGCCTTGCAACTCGCGACGTACCAGCGCGTAACCCTGCTCGGCGCAACCGGGCGCATCGAGGTGCACGTACCGTTCACGCCGGCAAAGGAGCATGCCTGTCGCATCCTGATCGATACCGGCAACGCGCAGGACGGCACGTCGGCCGAGGTCGAAGAGTTCTCGCCCGTGGACCAGTACGCGCTGCAATGCGACACGGCCGCTCGCGTGTTTCAGGGTGAAGCCGAACAGGAGTTCCCGATCGAGGATGCGATTGCAAACATGCGGGTGATCGATGCGCTGTACCGCTCGGGCGCATCGGGTCACTGGGAGACGCTGTGAGCTTCGCTGTGGCGCTCTCGGCGCGTGCACAGCAGCTTGGGGCGCGGACGCTCGCCGCGTGCGAAGACGAGCACGCCGAGGGCGCCAGCGACGCGGTGCGGGCTGCGGTCGAGGAGGCTCTTCTACGCGGCGAAACCCACTACACCGATCGACCCGGGAGCCTTCCTCTGCGGGAGCTGATCGCCGAGCAGCTACGCCTGCGCTTCGGCATCGCGGTCGACGCCCGCGCAGCGGTGCTGATCAGCTGCGGCGTGGAAGAGGCGCGCTTTGTCGCCTGCCAACAGCTGCTGCGCGCAGGCGCGTGCGTCGGCGGGCTCATGCACCTGGAGCGTCTGGGTGGCGCGGCGCAGCTGCGTGGGGCGCGCCTCGCGACCGGAGACGATAAGCCAGACCTGCTCTACCTTGCCAGCAGCGCACCTGAGCCGGTGCTCCGCGAGGTGCTCGCGCACTGCCCTGCCGAGGCCGCGATCCTCTATGAAGTCGACGAGCATGCTTGCGGTTTTCACCCTGCGCAGGTAGTAGGCTTTGCCGCACGCACGACCACGATCGGGCCGCTTGGAGCGCCGAGTTGGCGAGCAGGCTACCTGCTCTCGCCGCCGGAGCTGTCCCCGGCCATGCGCGACTTTAAGCAGGCCCTTACCATCTGCTCCACCAACCTGTCGCAGTGGGCGATGCTGGCTGCCATGCGCGAGGGAGAAGCACGCATTTGATTCCGCTTGCCGAAATCCGGGAGCTCGATGGCGCGCGTCTGCGCTATGCGCTGATGGAGCTGACCAAGACCATCCCCGATGCGATTGCACTGGGACGCGGAGACCCGGACCTCGATACGCCGGCGTTTATCGTCGAGGCAGCGCGGCGTGCGCTCCACGGTCCGCTGCCCACGGCTCCGGTCGCCGGGCTGCCGGCCCTGCGGGAGGCCATCGCCGCCAACGCGCGGCGCGATCATGGAGTCGACGGCATCTCCGCTGACAATGTGCTGGTGACCACCGGAAGCCAGGAAGCGCTCTTCCTGGTTATGAGCGCACTGCTTGACCCGGGCGACGAAATCCTGGTTCCCGACCCGCGCTACACCTCGTACGACCAGGCCATTGAACATACCGGCGCCACGATGGTCAGCGTGCCCACGCGGGCGGTCGACGGCTTTGACCTCGACCCCGCTGAGGTGGAACGGCGGATCACCCGGCGGACCAAGGCGCTGCTGCTGGTCACGCCCAGCAACCCGACGGGCGGCATCGTGACCGCGCAGACGGTCGCCGCGCTGGCCGCCTTGGCGCAGCGGCATAGCTTCGTCATCGTCTCTGACGAAATCTACGGCAAGTTCGTGTGGGAGCCGTTTCGGCATCACAGCGTCGCCGCAGAGCCGGGAATGCTCGACCGGGTAATCGTAATCAGCGGCTTCTCCAAGGCCTACGCGATGACCGGCTGGCGGGTTGGCTACGTCCTGGCCGCGGTCGAGGTGATTGCCGCCATGGCAGCCATCAAGCAGCACACCACAGGCCCGGTGGCAACCCTAAGCCAGCACGCCGCGCTTGCCGCGGCACGCTCGGACGACACCTGTGTCCGCGAGTTCCGTGCCACCTATGCCGAGCGGCGCGCGCTGCTCGGCGCAGGCCTCAGCGGGATGGGCCTCGCCTATGGCGAGCCGCGCGGAGGATTCTTCTTCTGGGCTGACAGCTCCTCCACAGGCCGGCGGGCGCTCGAGCTAAGCTACCTGCTGCTGAGCCAGGCGCGTGTGCTGGTCTTTCCTGGGACCGCCTTCGGCGCGGCATGGACCGATTACCTGCGCATCACCACGCTCCAGCCGACCGCCGTCCTGAGAGAGGCGCTGGAGCGGATGCGGCCTGTCATGGAGAGCCTGCGCGCGCTCTAACGCGCTCCGTCACTCGCTCGCGGCAAGCTGTTGCGAGAGCGCCCAGGCATCCAGCCGCCGGCCTGAGAGTGCAGCATCGCGGGTCGCGGCAAGGTGCAAGAACGCGGGCGTCAGCAGCGCCGGGTCAACCCAGTCGCGCTTCAGCTCGGGCGCGTAGTTCTGCTCGGACATCGGGGTGCGCATCGCACGACCCGGGGTGACCGTGTGCAGCACAATGCCGTGCGCCGCGCCTTCAAGCGCGAGCGACTTCACGAGACCTTCAAGCGCATGCTTGGTCGCGCAGTAGGGCGCCTCCCCGGCGAAGCCCTCGATGCCGGAGCGTGACGAAACAAAGATCCCTGCCGCGCCCGTTGCCTGCCACTGCGACCAGAGCGCCTTTGTCAGGAGCCAGGCCGCCTGGATGCCGACGTTGAAGGTGCGCTTCCACAGCTCGTCCGACATGGTCGCAAATGGCTCCGGCTGGAGGAACCCGGCGTTGTGAATCAACGTGTCGATGCGTGGGTACCTGGACGCGATCTCTGTAAGCATCGCCCGCGTTTGGTCCTCGCGCGAGAGATCGGCGGTGTAGCCGGCGGCGTCGGGCAGCGAGGCGGCCAGCTCAGCCCGCCGCTCACGATTGAAGTCGACGGGCACCACCGTGGCCCCGGCGGACGCGAAAGCCAGCGACAGAGCGCGCCCCAGCCCTTGCGCTGCTCCGGTGATCAGCACGGTCTGCTTCGCGAGAGGTGGCACAGGCGGCACAGATGGCATGGGGCGGGTCTCCGGCAGGAGCGGCAACTTGGCGCACCCTTAAACCGGCTTTCATTGTATACAAGTAGACAGCAAGGCTGAGAGACTCCAACCCATGCTACGTACCAACGCGCACCAACTCGTCTCGATGGCAGTGGCCGGTGTCGTCATGCAGCCGAGCCTCAGGCCGCCCGGCTACTCCCCCGCAGAAGACGGCCGCGGCGTAGTGCTCCCAGGCATGTCCGGTGTTGTCTACAACGTGGGTACGGGCGACCCGGCATTTGGCTGGGCGGCCGACCACGTCGAGCCGGGGGCGTCGATCGCAGCTGCCGACGAGGGGCAGGACTTCGCGCTCCACTACCTGGCCTGTATGGGCAATGAGGCTGTAGTCACCTCAGGCCTGGCTGCCGGCGCGCGCGGCGTGCTCACCGGAGAACACGCCCGCATGATCGTCGATTTTGCGAGCGAGACCTACGACGGGCTTTCCGTCGGCGACACGGTGCAGATCAAGGCGCTGGGCCGCGGGCTCAAGCTGCTGGATTACCCTCGCGTCGAGCTCAAGAAGATGAGCCCGCGCCTGCTTGAAGCGCTGGGCGTCCAAGCGGTCGACGCCGAGCGCGTCCACCTGCGCGTAGCGATGGAGCTGCCGATCGAGGTGATGGGTTCAGGCGCCGAGCTCAACAGCGAATACGTCGACCAGGACCTGATGTCAGGCGACCGGAAGCTGATGCGGGAGCTGGGGCTCGATCAGCTGCGGCTGGGCGACGTGGTTGCCATCCGCCATGCCGATCACCGCTGGGGGCGGTCATATCGCACAGGCGCGGTGAGCATCGCGCTCTGCATCCATGGCGACTCGGTGATGACCGGGCACGGCCCCGGCATTATGACGCTGATGACCGCCGCCGAGCCGCTGATTGAGTGGTCGATCGATACAGGGGCGAACCTTCGCAGCCTGCTCAACATTGGGGAGCCGAACGCATGAGCACAGCTGATCTAGACAGCCCCGCGGCATGGAACGAAGACAGGCTGGTGACGGTGTCCGTGATGGGGCAGATCGTGCACCCGAGCTTCCCTGGTCTGCCGGCTGAGCCGTACCGGCTCTCTGCGGACGGGATCCCGTTCCTGCTGCCGACCTTTGGCGGCATCGTCTACAACGTGTCGGTGGGCGACAGCGCCTATGGGTGGGCGGCGGACTGCGTGCATCCGGGCGTCAGCATCGCGCACGCAAGCGATGTAGGCAATCGCGGCTTGAATGTCTTCTCCTGCGTGGGTAACACAGCTGTTGTGATGAGTGGCGAGGCCAGGGGCGTGCGCGGTGTCGTCACGGGCAAGTCCGGCCGCTTCTCCGAGCATGTCATCGTGCACTTCGCCAAGGCGGATCGCGAACAAATGGCCATCGGTGACAAGGTCGTGGTGCGCGCCCGCGGCGTCGGCATGGTCCTCGAAGGGCACGCGGAGGTCCGCCTCAAAAGCCTCTCGCCGGATCTGCTGCGCGCGCTCGCCGTGCGCTCTGCGGAGGGACGCCTGGAGGTGCCAGTGGTAGCCACCGTGCCCGGGCACCTGGTGGGCGCGGGCGCCGGCCTCACCAGCGAAGGCGGCAGTCTCCACCTGCAGACGACCGACCGGGCAGAGATCGCGGCGCGCGGTTTGAACACGCTGCGCCTGGGAGACCTGGTGGCGGTTGAGGATTACGACAGCCGCTACCAGCATGGATATCTGCGGGGCGCGATCGGCATTGCGGTTGTCGGCCAGACCGATGGGCCGCGCGCTGGCTACGGGCCGGGGATGACCCTACTGATGACAGACGCTTCCGGCGGCATCACCCCGGTTGTCCGCTCCGGGGTCAACCTGGTCGCGCTGCTGGGCCTTGCGCCATGATCGAAATGGTGGGGGTAGACTGCGACACGCTTGAGCAGTTTGCCACGGCTGCACTGTCGGCAATGGGCCTAGACCGAGAACAGGCGGAGATCACCGCCGGAGCGCTGCTTTATAGCGAGCTTCGCTTTCATCCCGGCCAGGGCCAAGGCGTGCGCCGCCTGCGGGTGTATCGCGAGCGCATTGCCGCTGGCCAGATCGATCTGGAGGCACCCTTTGAAGTGGTGAAGGAGAGCCCGTCGCTGGCGCTGGTCGATGCCCATAACGGCCTCGGCGGCGTTGCAGGCATCCGCGCCATGCGCCTTGCCGTGGCCAAGGCGAAGGTGTGCGGCGTCGGCACGGTCCTGGTCCGCAACAGCACGCACTATGGCTCGTCCGCGGTGCATGCGTCCGCAGCCGAGCGCGCAGGCTGCATCGGAATCGCGTACACCAACGCCGGCCCGGAGATGGCGCCTTGGGGCGGGATTACGGGTGTGGTCGGCACCAACCCCTGGGGCATCGCGGCACCCGGCGGCATGGGTTTCCCGGTGGTGCTCGATATCGCGCTGACCACCGCAGGCAAAGGCATGATGCGCTGGTACGAACGCGAAGGCCGGCCCATGCCGCCCGACTGGGCGCTTACCCCCGAGGGCGAAGAGACGACCGATCCGACCTCTGCCATGGCCGGGGCGCTGCTCGGCATCGGCCAGTACAAAGGCTCAGGGCTGGCGCTGATGACCGATGTGATGACCGGCGTGCTGGGCGGCGGCGGCTTTGGCCTTGCCCCTTACAGCGACCCGTCGCGCCAGGATGTTTCTCACAGCTTCACGGCGATTGACATCGAGTGGTTCCAGCCGCTGGCTCGCTTTCGCGAGCGCATGGGCGCGTTTGCCGCCATGCTCAAGGCGAGCCCGACGCGGCCCGGCTTCTCCGAGGTCCTGTTGCCCGGCGAGCTGGAGCATCGGCGCGAACAGGAGAAACGCCGTCATGGCGTACCGCTCGATCGCACGGTGTATGACGACCTGGTCACCCTCGCAGGCGAGCTGGGTGTGGCTCCCCTGGCGCTGCTGCCGTGAGCCGCTCCTATGAGCTGACCGTGCGTGGGGGCACAGTCGTCAACGCAGACCGCATGTGGCGCGCCGATGTCGGAATAACCGGCGGTCGCATCGTCGCTGTCGAAGAAACTCTTCCGGCGGGAGAAGAGGATCTCACGGCGGACGGGCTGCTGGTGATGCCCGGCGGCATCGACAGCCATGTGCACCTGGACCAGCCTTTCTCCTCCGGCGCAGCGATCGCGGACGACTTTGCGAGCGGCACGGCCTCGGCGCTTGCCGGCGGCACTACGACTATCCTTTCCTTTGTCATGCAGCCGCGTGGAGGTTCGCTCGCCGTGGCCGCTGCCGCCTACCGCCGGCTCGCGGCGCGGTCGCGCGTTGACTACAGCTTTCACCTCACCGTCACTGACCCGTCTCTCCGGGTGCTCGCAGAGGAACTGCCGGCGCTCGTGGCCGAGGGCTGCCGGTCCATCAAAATCTTCATGGCGAATGCCAGCACGCGCCTGACCGATGCCCAGATCCTCGATGTGCTTGCTGCTGCCCGGCGGCTGGGTGCGCTGGTCTGTGTGCATGCCGAGCACCATGAGTTGATGGAGTGGCTGACAGGCCGTCTGCTGGAGCAGGGCATCACCGCGCCCGCGGCGCTGGCCCTGGCAAAGCCGATCCTCGCCGAGCGCGAGGCAGTCCACCGTATCCTCTCCTTTGCCGAGGCGCTCGACACGCCCGTCCACATCTTCCACGTTTCAGGAGGCGCACCCGCCGAGGAGCTTGCCCGTGCACGGCAGCGGGGCGTAAAAGCGTGGGGCGAAACCTGCACCCAGTACCTGGTCTTCACCAGCGATGACCTCCGTCGGCCCGGCTTTGAGGGCGCGAAGTTCATGTTTGCGCCCGCACCCCGTACGCGCAAAGACAGGCAGGCGCTGTGGGCGGCGATTGCGGATGGGACGATCTCTGTGATCTCTTCGGATCACTCGCCGCTGCGCTATGACGATCCGCAAGGCAAGATGCTTGCCGGGATCGGAGCCCCTTTCTCAAAGGTGCCAAACGGCATCCCGGGCCTTGCAGCGCGGCTGCCCCTTGTCTTTTCAGAGGGTGTGCACCAAGGCCGAATCGATGCCTGTGCTTTCGTCGGCCTGGTCTCGACCAACCCGGCAAAGCTCTTCGGGCTTTACCCTACAAAGGGTGTAGTCGCCGTCGGCAGCGATGCGGACCTGCTCCTGTGGGACCCTGCACGCGAACACACGCTCAGCCAGGCTGGCATGCATCACGGGTCAGACTACACGCCCTACGAGGGCCGGCGCGTCACCGGCGCGCCGATCAGCGTCGTGCTGCGGGGGCTGTTGGCTTTCGCAGGAGGCGAGGTCCTGGCCCAGCCGGGCTGGGGCAAGTTTCTCCCGCGCGGACCGTACCCCGAGATCGCACCTGCAGGGCGGTTTGCCGCCGGCTTCAATCCCCATACCTGAAGCCGCAATTTCCTGCTGGCAGGGTTTGTAATACAGTCTTACAATCTCTTTATGGCAGACTCGCCCGCAGCGATGGTCGGCATCCAGATCAGCCCCATCAGCCTGCTCGACGAGGGTGTGCCTTCCTGCCTCGATACGCTCACGCAGCGTGTAGGCGTCAACACACTCATGGTTGGGACCATCTCCTGGTTAGGGCTGAAGGTAGGCCGGCGCATCTCACACGCGCTTGAGGGTTGGCCTGACCACGGTGTCGCCGCCCCTTACAGCATGCAGGGCGGGTCCTACATTGCGTCCCAGCCGGAGTACTACTCGGGCACCCGCATCCGCGAATTCGCTTCCCAGGACCCGGAGCTCGCTTCTCTGCCCGGGCGCGATATCCTCAAGGCCCTGATCCCCGAGGCCCGGCAGCGCGGCATGCAGGTGGTGCCGGAGTTCATGGAGCCGCTCTTTAAGTACGCCGGCCACGCCTCGGCTGCCTCTGTGCTTATCCCGAACATGCCGCAGTGCCTGGAGGTCGACCTGCTGGGCCGTCACGCGGGCGAGCCCTGCACGTCCAACCCGGATTATCGCCGCTGGTGGCACGGCCTCATCGAGCAGCACTGCCGGGAGTACGACATCGACGGCATTATGTGGTGCAACGAGCGCAACTCGCCGCTGGACCGCATGATGCAGGGGCAGGCGCCGGGCTGCTTTTGCCCGCAGTGCCGCCACGAAGCCGCCGAGCGCAATATCGACGTGGAGCGCACACGCATTGCGTTTGCGGCGGTGTGGGAGTACTTCCAACATGCGCGGGCGGGCGTCGCGTTTCCCGATGGCGCACTGGTCGAGTTCCTGCGCGTGTTGCTGCGGCATCCAGAGGTGCTGGTGTGGGAGCGCTTCTGGCTTGAGCGCAGCAAGGACCTCGATCGCGAGTTGTATGGGATCGTGAAGTGGTGTAACCCACGGCTGAGCTTTGGACTGAACGTTTGGAATCGCAACCACTTGAACCCGGTGCGCAAGGCGCAATGGGCCTGGGCCGAGCAGACCGCCTACTGCGACTGGGTCAAGCCGATCACCTACCAGCACCAGGCCGGGGAGGTCTTCTCGCGTGAGATGGGATACTTTGCAGGCACGGTTCTGCGCGACTTCACGCTGGACGAGTTTGTACCCGCGATGTATGCCGTGCTGGGCCTCGACGAGGCACCGATCAGCTCTGTGATCGCCCGCGGCATGGACCCGGAGAGCTACGTCTACGGCCAGTGCGCTGATGCCGTGCGTGGCGTGGCGGGCAAGGTGCCCGTGTACATGGGCATCGGTGTGGATGCGCCCCGCCTGCTTGCGGAGCAGGCCGTATGCACCCCTGAAATTGTCTACCGGAGTGTAATGGCGACCGGGCGTGCGGGTGGAGCGGGCGTGGTCTTTTCCCCGAACTATGCCGGCATGAACCTCTCGACCCTGGACGGCGGAGCGCGTGCGCTCACCGAGCTGGGATGGAAGCGCCCATAAGCCACGAAGGAGACCCATGCCTGAACCAGCAGCCTGGCGCTACCAGAAAATCCTGCAGCCGATGATCGAGCACCCGCGGGAGACGCGCATCCTGCTAGGGCGTGTGATTACCTGTCGCGGCGACGAGGTGATTGAGGACGGCTTTGTCGAGTTTGAGGCCGGCCGCATCAAGGCCGTCGGCGCGGCGCGCGAGCGCGACGACCTTCACGGCGCGCACGTGATCGCGACCGGTGGCAGCATCCTGCCGGGTCTGTTCAACAGCCATGCGCACCTGGCCTGGGACGGCGTGCACGACCTTGCCCGGCAGTCGCTTGACGACAGCCCAGAGATCAGCGCGTACAAGGCTTCCGGCAACATGCTCAAGAACCTGCGCGCGGGCGTCACCACGGTGCGTGACCTGGGCATGAACAAAACGAACTTTGCGGCAAGGCAGGCGGTGGCGCAGGGGATCTTCCCTGGCCCGCGACTGCTGATCTGCGGCGAGGCGATCGTGCAGACCGGCGGGCACACCTACTGGTGCTGCCGCGAAGCCTCAGGCGCCGACGAGATGCGCCGCGCTGTACGCGAACAGGTGCGCGGTGGCGCGGACCTGATCAAGATCATGGCCTGCCACGACCTGCTCGAATTTACCGATGACGAGCTGGCCGCGGTGATCGACGAGGCGCATCGGAGCGGACTGCCGATCACCGCGCACGCAACCTATGACGCATGTATCCGGCGCGTTGTTGCGTTTGGCATCGACGTGGTCGAGCACGGGGGCAGCCTTTCCGACGAGACCATCGCGCTGCTGCTCGAACGCAAGGTGCCGATCGTGACCACCTTTGCGCCGCTGGTGCAGCAGAGCCAGCCCGAGGTAGCGCGGCGCTTCAACATCCCGGAGTGGAAGATCGCCGAGCGGCAAAAGGCCGTGGCAGACCGTTCGCGCTACGCAGGCCTGGTGAAGGCCGCCGAGGCAGGCGTGCCGATCGTCTTTGGCACCGATGCCGGCAGCCCCGCGGTTGGGCATGAGGTGGTGGCGCCGGAGCTTGCCTTCATGGTCGGCATTGGCGTAGTGCGCGACACGTACGCCGCGCTGCGAAGCGCCACCATCGTCGCTGCGCAGATGAACCGTCTCGATGCAACGCTGGGCACGCTTGAAGCAGGCAAGTGTGGCGACCTCATCGTGGTCGATGGCAATCCGCTGGACGATCTGTTCGCCCTCGAGCGTGTGCGCATGACCTACGTGGAAGGGCGGCGGCTGGTATGACCCGCGGTCCGCTGATGAGGGCACTGGCCGCGCGCGTCAAGGAAGAGGACGTCTCCTATCGCACGCGCATGCTTGAGATCGCCTCGACGCTTGAGGATGTCATCGCCATGGGGCGCGGCGATCCGGACTTCCGAACGCCCCGCCACATCGTTGAAGCTGCGCAGCGCGCTATTGAGGCAGATGGAACCCACTACACGCATCCGGCGGGGATGCCGCTGCTCCGTGAGGCCATCGCAGCCATGCTGGCCCGGGAGTATGGACTCGACTATACGGCCGACGAGGTTATTGTCACGGCAGGCGTGCAGGAAGCCATGATGCTCGCCATGCTGGCGCTGGTGGAAGCAGGCGACGAAGTGCTGATGCAGGCGCCGCGCTTTACCTCCTACGACACAGCGGTCGAGCTGTGCGGCGGCCGCGCTGTCTCTGTGCCAACCTTTGAGCGCGATGACTTTGCCCTTGACCCTGAGGAGATACGGAGGCGCATTACCTCGCGCACCAAGATACTGGTGCTGGTGACGCCGAACAACCCCACAGGCGCGGTCACACCACCGTCGTCGATTCGCCGTATTGCCGAGCTCGCCCTCGAGCACGATCTGATAGTCCTCGCGGACGAGATCTACGCGAAGATCATCTTTGAGGGCAGCGAACACCTTTCGATCGCGAGCCTGCCCGGCATGCGCGAGCGCACCATCACGCTGAATGGCTTCTCGAAATGCTATGCCATGACCGGCTGGCGTGTGGGCTACCTGGCCGCGCCCCAAGCCTTTGTGAGGATGCTGATCGAGCCCCGGCATACCCTCAGCATCAACGCATGCACCCCATCGCAATGGGCCGCGCTCGCTGCGCTGACCGGGCCCCAGGACGAGGTGACAGCGATGCTTGAGGCCTATCGTAACCGTCGCACGTACATGATGAAGGCGCTCGACACGCTGGGTCTCACCTATGGGCATCCCGGCGGCGCGTTCTACCTCTATGTCAATATCGAACGCTCCGGCCTACCCGCAAATGAGTTCTGCGAGCGGCTGTTGCGTGAGGCGCGCGTATTGCTGTTTCCGGGTACGCTGTTCGGCGACCCGGACCCGCGCTACGTGCGCATGAGTCTGCTGCAGCCCATCGAGCGGATGCAGCAGGCGGTGGCGCGGATCGAAGCAGCCAGGGACAGGCTCTTTTCCTCGGCGGCTCCAGGAAAAGCGTAGTGAGTCGCGGACTGCTGCTGGTCGGCCTGGGCACGCGCGGCAAAATGTGGGCACGTGTGATCGATGGTTTGCCTGGAGCGCACATCGCGGGCGCTGTCGATCCGTCGGAGCAGGCGCGGGTGGCGTTCTCTGTTGATCATCCAGACGCGCAGACCTTTGTGGCGCTCGCCGATGCTCTGCACGTGGACTATAGCGCCACCATTCTCGTCACGCCGCCCGACGGACATCTTGACCAATGCCGCATGCTCTTTCAAGCGCGGCTACCGGTGCTTGCGGAGAAGCCACTGGCTGTGACCATCGCAGAGGCCGTTACGATTCTTACGCTGGCTGAAGCCGCGGGCGTTCCGCTCTCTGTCGGACTTAACTTTCGCTATCTGCCCGTGCACATCAAACAGCGCGAACTGCTAACCACCGCTTTTCTGGGCACAGTCGGCTTTGCGCAGTTTAGCTATCGCCGCAATCGTGACGGACGCCGGACCGGCATCAACAAGTATCCGCTCACCATGCGCCAGCCGATGATGCTTGAGCAGACCATCCACCACTTCGACCTGATTCGCTACTGTTACGGTCGCGAAGTAGAAAGCATCCTGTGCCGCACGTGGAACCCACCCTGGAGCATGTATGCCGATGACGCGAATGTGCACGCCCTGCTGACCCTTGAGGGCGGTGTGGAGATTAACTATTTTGGCACCTGGGCAGGCGGCTGGAGCCAGCCTGGGTTTGAGTGGCGCACCGACTGCGCGCAGGGCGTGCTCGTGCAGAGAGAACTCTTCTCAGACCTTGCCTACGCCCGTACCAGCGACCCGGCGTTGACCTCGATTCCGCTTGCGCCAGCCGAGGCTTTTTACGATGACACCGCGGCACTGCTCATGCAGTTTCTCGATGCGCTTGAAAGCGGCAGGCCGGTGCCCTGCCCTGCCCGCGACCACCTGCTTACGCTCGCGCTCTGCTTCGCGGGGATCGAGAGCGCAGAGACGGGTAGGGCCGTACGCATGCTTGAGTTTTACCAGCGCAACGCACTGGCGCCCTGGCTGATTGAGAGCGGCCAGTGACGCTGCTGATCACGGGTGCAGCCGGATTTCTGGGTAGCAATCTGCTGGTCCAAATGGCTGCCGCGCACCCTCAGGCACGCATTGTGGCGGCGGACGTGTTCTGGACCAGGAGCCCCTCCGCATGCAACACACAGCCTTCGCAGGTTGAGTATCGCGTACTCGATGTCCGCGACCACGCAGCCTGCAACAGCCTCATGCTCCAGGTGCGGCCGACGCACATGCTGCATGCTGCCGCGGTCACTCAGGGGCCCGCCGATCTGATCTTTGCAGTGAATGTTGAAGGCACAGCGAACGTGCTCAAGGCGGCTCACGCGGCTGGTTCGGTTGAGCGCGGCATCATCCTCAGCAGCAGCGCCGTATATTGCCAGCAAAGTGGAAAGCCATTCTGCGATGAGGACGATCCGCTCGACCTGACGCATCCCTATGCGAGTGCGAAACGGCAGGCGGAGTTGCAGCTCGAGCACAGCGGGTTTCTCGCCGCACGCCTTGCGCCGCTCTACGGCCCATATGAGCAGCAGAGTGCGAGCCGCCCCCAGGTGAGCCTGGTCCAGTGCCTGCTTGACGCATGGCGAGAAGATCGCGAGATCACCGTGACAGGCGATGACATGCATCGCGACTGGACCCACGCCTCCGACGCAGCGCGCGCCCTTGACACGTTGCTGTTTGCCGAGACACTGCGCTCCACCATCTACAACGTGAGCGCCGGCGTAAGCGTCGCAGGGCGCACCATCCTGCGAATCTTCGCAGATCGCGGTTTACGCGTGCGAGCGGTGAGTGACTGTGCAGAGGCTGAAATCATCCTTGACCTCGGTGCAAGTCGTACGCCGCTGTGTTGCGCGCGCTTGCACCAGGACACCGCCTTTGTGGCCAAGTTTGACATCGCGGCGGGCATTGCCGATCTCATCCACGCACAAGAAAGGAACCTATGACCGGCGTCGAGGTTCGCTTTGACTGCTACTACTCCTACAACGAGATGACCGAGCGACTGCAATCGCTGGTATCGGCATACCCGCGGCTGGCAACTCTGCGCTCGCTCGCGAAGACCTTCGCCGGGCGCGACGTCTGGCTTGTCGAGATCACCAGTCAAGAGACCGGCCCCGCTGAGGAGAAGCCCGGCTATTACATCGACGCGCAGATACACGCCGAGGAGCATGCGACCAGCGCGGTAGCGCTCTACGCGATCTGGCGCCTGCTCACGCACTACGGTAGAGACGAGGAAGTCACGCGCCTCGTCGACGCACAGGTGTTCTACATTCTGCCACGGATCAATCCGGATGGTGCGGAGCTGGCCCTGCAACCGCCCTACTACAACTGGTGCGGCAATGGACGCTTTTTGCCTGGGGCCGACCGGCTGGAAGGGCTGATCCCTGAGGATGTGGATGGCGACGGATACATCGTATGGATGCGCGTGCCCGACTGCAAAGGCGAGTGGAAGAAAAGCGAGCAGAACCCGGAAGTGATGGTGCAGCGTGCGCCAGGGGAAGAAGGAGGCACATATTTTCGCCTCTACCCGGAAGGCACGATACGTAGCTATAACGGTTGCGAACCAACGATTGAGCGCCCGCAGGACGGGAACATGAACCGTAACTTCCCCACGCACTGGTCTCCGCAGGAGTACGGCGCAGGCGCGTATCCGCTTTCAGAGCCGGAAGCGGCGGGTATGGCGCGCTTCATCCTTGAGCACCCGAATATCTGCGGGATGTGCGCCTATCACACCCACGGCGGTATCATCCTGCGGCCCAGCATGACCCGTCCGGACAGTGCCATGGCTACACGCGATATCAACTTATATAAGGAGATCGGCAAGGTTGGCACGGAGCTGACCGGCTATCCGACTATCAGTATCTATGAGGAGTTCACCCCGGATAAGTCAGCGCCGAGGCGAGGCGGCTTGATGGACTGGACCTACGAAGAGATGGGCATCATCAGCTTCGGGACTGAGGTATGGGATATCGAGACGGCGGCGGGAGCAGAGAAGGTCGGCTTTATGAATCTATACCCGCGCTCTGAGCAGATACAGCAGCAACTGTACGACTACGTTCTTGAGCATGTCGGCGACCGCGGCTGGCGCGCATGGAAGCCATTCACCCATCCACAGCTCGGAGCGGTCGAGATAGGTGGAATGGTCAACATATGGACTTATCGCAACCCGCCTCCCTGTTTACTCGAAGAGGTATGCCGAAGCAACGTGTTCTTCAACCTGCGGCATGCAGCCGCGGCTCCGCGGGTGCGCGTTGACACGCTGGAACTGAGGCCTCTTGGCGCAGGACTGTGGAAGGTGCGTGCCGTGGTGGCGAATCACGGCTATCTGCCTACGAATCTGTCGGATGTTGCCCTCGACAATGACGTGGCGAAGCAAGTGGACGTGAGTATCGCGGTCGAAGGCGGTGAGCTGGTGATGAACCCGCAGACAGTTGCCATGGGTCATCTTGCCGGCCGCAACGAGCGGCTCTATCCGTGGTCGCCGTGGGGACAGCAGTGGACCAGGACCACCAAGGCGGCAGAGTGGCTGGTACGGCTGGAAGTAGGCGGCTCTGTAACCGTCACTGCCCGCTCAGAGAAGGGCGGAACGCATCGCCTGATCCAGGCGCCTGCCTAAAAGCGTGGCCGGATCGCCATCACGTCGATGTACTCGTCGCGACGCGGGGTGAAGTCGATGCGCGTGCTCACTCCGTAGAAATCCGGCTGGAAGTAGAGAAATATCCAGGGTGCATCCTCACGAAAGATGTCCAGCATATGGTCGATAATCGCGCGCTCAGTCGCCGGATCGCGCACGTTCTTTAGACTGTCAAAATCCTTTTGCCACTGCGGATTAAACCACTCGCCGGTATTGACGCCGGCCATCCTGCTTGCAAACAGCGACAGGCCGAAGAGAGCGCTCCAGGTAGCGCCTCCCTGACCCTGAAAGTAGAGCGGTCCCACCTCGTGCCGGCGCGACCGCGGGAGAAAGACCGCATTGAAATCCATCGGCTCAACCTCTGTTTCCACGCCCACATCGCCCAGGTACTGTGCGACAGCCTGGGCGACATGGACGTCTTCCAGAAAGCGCCCGTTTGGCGTCTGGAGCGTCATGCGGAAACGCGTGCCGTCGGGGCCGCGTGGGTAGCCGGCCTGGTCCAGAAGATGCTCGGCGCGATCCGCATCGTAGGGGTACGGCAGTTGGCGCGGGTCGGGGAGGTTCGCGGGTCCGGTCATGCGGCTACACGGCATCTGGAGCAGTTGCGCGCAGATCGTCGGGACATCCACCGCATACTCGAGCGCCTGGCGAACCACTTTCTTCTGGATGGCAGCGCCCCCAGGTGTGGCTGCAAACTCAGGAGACAAATTGAAGCCGACAAACATGCGCCGCGTCCCGGACACCGCCTTCACCGTCGCAACGCCCGAGATGTCGATGGTCGTTTTTTGATCCGGCGATACGTTCGTTATCAGGTCGACAGAACCGGCGATCAACTCGGCCGCGCGGGTGCTTGCCTCAGGAATGACGCGAAACACCACCTTGGCGAACGCGCCCTGGCCGAGGGTGTATGTTTCGTTCCGTGTCAGCGCAACGCGGTCGTCACGCACCCACTGCTCAAGCCTGTAGGGGCCTGTAGCCCGCGGCGTGGCAGCGGCTTCTTCCGTCATGCCCGCATAGGCTGACTCGCACACGATGGCTGCTTCCGCCAGCATCCCGGGCGTCTCAGACGAATAGCCCTTGACCAGCACCGTGGCGGTAAGTGGGCCGTCCTGCCGCGCGCCTAAAAAGCCGATGGATGTGTAAACAAAGCTTGGCAGATTGCCATAGAAGGCTAACTTCAGGTCGGCCGCGCGACGCAGCGAGTAGACAACATCGCGCGCGGTGAGTGCCCCTCCATCCTCGCACTTAAGACCCGGTCGTATGTCGAATGTGATCTCCGTGCCGTTCTTATTCCAGCGGTAGCCGGTGGCAAGATACGGCACGAGGCGCCCCTCGGGCGTAATCTGCAGCAGACGCGCCCAGAGCAGGTTGGCAATGTTGATGGAAGCGGCAGAGTTGAGGTTGTCGGGCTCCATAGTTTCCATGTCCACGCCCTGCGCGATGACCAGCGTAGAGCGCGCCCCGGCGACCGGACCTTGGGCAGAAGGATGCGCGGGACGCCAGGCGCGATAGAAAACCAGCACTGTTACAAGAAGGAATACGCCGAGAATGGTTCGCCTGAACATCGTCTACCGCCCTCAGCGTGCGACGCGCATAGGAGTCGGCAGTGGGAAGAACTCCTCATCCTGCGCAGTATCGTTGCGCCACATAAGAACACTGAAGCTGCCCGCGCTCTCAAGCACCGTCATGCCGGTGTGCCACGTCCCCGGGGCATACACGACGCCCAGGTTCCCGGGCGCGAGAAACGCCTTCGCATCTTCAGCAACGGGCGTGCCTCCGCCAGCCGCCGGCGCGACCACGACCAGGTAACACTGCACCTGGAGCGGAAGGAATATTTGCACGGTTAACGGGTGACGCTCCATGGTGATGAAGGTGACGGGCAGCCGAGTCGGCGCCATCCGGTTGACGTGCATACGCAACGTCATGCCCTGTGGCGGCTGGGCCATCCACTGCGTGTATGGAGTGCGGGCTCCAACCCGGCTGGGACTCTGCACGACCTCGCCAAATGGCGCGAACGCTTTGGCGGTGAGGCGCTTCGCGCGGACGACGATCGCGCCGGAGGCTACTTCCATCATCAGGCTGCCTCGTCCGGCGGGAAGCGGCTCATCCAGTGGCGTGCTATTTCGTCTCTTCGGCATATCCACACGTCGTCAAGCTGCTGCACGTAATCCAAAAAGCGAGCCAGGCCGGCCGCGCGCCCCGGGTGCCCGAGGATGCGCAGGTGCATCCCGACGCTCATCATGCGGGGATGCTTCCGGCCTTCGGCCCGCAGCATATCGAGCGAGTCCTTCAAATACTCGAAAAACTGTGCGGCGGTCACCAGTCCGTTGCTCAGCAGCTTTGTATCGTTCACGGTCAACGAGTAGGGCACTACCAGGTGGGGCCGCGCATAGCCACTTACCCAGTACGGCAGCTCATCGTTGTAGGCGTCACTGTCGTAGAGAAAGCCTCCTTCTTCGACCAGCAGGCCACGCGTCCACGTAGCGGGTGCGTAGCGGCAGTACCAACCCAGCGGCCTACGACCTGTGCTTTTGGTCAGCGACTGCACGGCGCATCGTATCTCTTCGCGCTGCTGCTGCTCGGTCAGGCGAAACTGCTCGACCCATCGCCAGCCGTGGCAGCACACATCCCAGCCCGCCTCACCAATCGCGGTGGCAGCCTCAGGGTTGCGCTCCAGTGCGAGGGCGCAGGCAAAGGTCGTAAGCGGCAGACCCCTCTCAAGAAAGAGTTGCCGGAGCCGCCAGAAGCCGACGCGCGAGCCGTACTCGTACATCGACTCCGCAGCAAGATCCCGTTCACCTGCGGGAACACGCGACTGTGCCACCTCGAGCAGCGCAGACTCGGTATGGCCATCGCCGGCAAGCAACGAATACTCTGAGCCCTCTTCGTAATTCATCACAAAGTTCAATGCCACTGCGGCGTCCCCGGGCCAGCGCGGGTTCGGCGGGTGCTCGCCGTAGCCGCGAAGATCGCGCGGGTGGAGAGGCGGCGTCATCCGGTTAGTCGCGGGTCCCGCTCAGTTTGGCGTAAAAGCAACACCAGTCGCCCGTCGTGACATTGGCAAGCACACGCAGGCCAAAGATCTGGCCATCGGCCGGCGCGGCGAACTCGGCTACGGTGTCGCCCCAAAGGTTCACGATGCGGGCAATCGGCTCACCCTGCCGCATGGGCTGTTTGCACGCAACCCCGTCCGCGGGGAGAAACAGCCCGCTCGCTGGCGCCAGCAAAGCCTCCTGTACGCCTTTCCAGCGCATCGACGGGGTATGCGCCTCGCCGGCAAGCATGCCGTAATGCCGAAGCACATTGCGCATAGCCTCAACCAGCGTGGCCACAACACGCTGCATCTCTGCAGGCCCCGTGGCCGAGCGGCCGCCAAGCTCTACAGTGATGCCGGTCTTGCCAGCCTCCAGCATCACCGCCATGGGATTGCCTTTGGGGCTGAGGGCAGAGAGAACAATCTCCCAGCCGCGCCCCATCGCGCGGGCCAGCTCGTCCGACATCGGATCTTCGTGGATAAAGATCGTTTCCGCCAGGTAGGAGTGCGCCCCCCCGGAGTGGATCGCGATCTCGAAGTCTGCCACCCGTGTCAACCATTGCGCGTGTGCCCACGCAATACGCTCGGTAAGGTATCCGTCTGCGCGTCCGGGATAGATGCGGTTCATATCATAGCTGAAGGTGTCGAGCGGGTTGCCGCGCTGGCCGGCCTCATAGGCGGGCACGTTCATCGCCGGGACGAGCACCAGCGCGCCGGCAAGTTCGTCGGGGGAGATCGTGCGCGCGAGCTCCTGGCAGGTGAGTGTTCCTTCCGGCTCGTCGCCGTGGATGGCGGCGTCAATCCACAGGCATGGCCCGGGCCGCGCGCCGTGGATCAGGATGACCGGGATCTCAAGCGCGCCGCCACCTGCCAGCCGCGTCACGGGGATAGCGCCGCGCACCATCGCGCCAGGCGCGGCCGTGGCTGTGCCGACCGTGATGCTTGCGGCGGCCACGATCAAATCCCTCGCACCGCGTTGTACTGCATCAGTTCCTGCTCGGAGTAAACCTGCATCAACTCAATCTCGATCCCCGCTGCATCGTCATTCAAAAAGGCGACATAGCCCTCCGGGTGCGGATGCGCGCCTTCTACCTTGCAGGCCTTGCACTCGCGAAGCCGCGTACCGCCGGCGAGCGCATGCGCAAGGGCGCCATCGATATCGGCTACCTGATAGCAGACGTGGTGCAGCCCCTCGGCGCCACGATCGGCGATCCATGCCGCAAAGCGGCCGTCTGCGTCCATCGACTGGCAAAGCTGGTACTCGACGCCGCCGAGCACAAACAAGGCCACGCGGTTGCGCGACTTCGGATACTCGACCACCGGCGTCTCAGCAGGAACGCCCAGCAGGCGAACATAGGCCGAGAGCGCTGCCTCGGCGTCGCGCACCGCAAACGCCATATGCTTGATTGCCTGGACCTCGATCGACACTGGCTGGTGACTCCTCGCGCTTACACTTCGGTGACGCACCGGGTTTCGGCGCTCCGAAGGCTTGCCTGCTAGTTCGTAACATTGTATGACATTCTTACGGAAGCCACGGAGCATCTTGAGGGGGCCGGCATGCGCATCGGGATCATCGGGGCAAGCTTTGCGCGCGCGGCCTACCTGCCCGCGCTGCAGCTGCTCCAGCACGGGGATCACCCCCGCGATCAGCACGGAGACGAGCCCGGCGACCGCGACCTCGGCGGCCATATCGAGCTCGTCTCCGTTGCCAGCGCGCGGCTTGACAGTGCTCGCGCGGCCGCTGATGCCTTTGCCGTTCCGCATGCCTATGACGACTGGAAGCAGATGCTCGCCGAGCACCCGCTCGACCTGGTGTGCATCGCGACGCCCACCCGCACGCATGCACCCATGGTCCTGGCGGCGCTGGCAAGCGGCGCACACGTGCTGTGCGAGAAGCCAATGGCTATGGACGCACAGGAAGCGGAGGCCATGCTTGCGCGTGCCCAGGCGCTCGGCCGCGTCCACATGATCGGGCACGAGCTGCGCTTCAACGCGAAACGTCGCAGGGTGCGGGAACTCATCGCAGACGGCGCGCTGGGAGCGATCCGGCACGTCGCCATCCAGTCCATCGGCTCCAGCTGGGCCGATCCTGCCTCTCGTCCCGAGGGCGACTGGTGGTCAAGCGCAGAGGAGGGCGGCGGCCGCCTGGGCGCCAATGGATCGCACCAGGTGGACCTGCTGCGCTGGTGGCTGGGAGAGATCGTGTCGGTCTCGGGCGTGGTGCGCACGGTGGTTCCCGAGCGGCTTGACCGCACCTCCGGGCGGCCGTGGAAGGCCACTGCAGATGACTTTGTCGAGTGGATGGCCGAGTTTGAAACAGGCACGCTGGCCAGCGTGATGATCAGCACCGTTGCGCGGCACGGAGCGAGGAACGAAACAGTCGTCATGGGTTCGGAAGGAACGATCACGCTCTCAAACGATACCGAGCGGCTGATGTTTGGCCGTGGCGGGGCGCCGCTTGCCGAGTGTGACGTGCCGGAGCCGCTGGCGGGTCTTCCCGGCATTGGACCGGGCATCTGGAACCAGTCCGTGGTGGGCGCGATGCGGGAGCTGGTAGGCGCCATCGTTGCACAGAGGCCGCTGCGCGAAGGCGCCACTTTCTTCGACGGCCTGCGCAACCAGTATGTGCTCGACGCGGTGCGAGCATCGTCGCGGCAACGCCGCTGGGTTGAGGTAAGCAGACCCGCCATCCATGCGGAAGATGGGATGAAAACCGTGGGCGCAACCGGGTACGATACATTGCATTCGGAAGGGTCGCGCTAACCAATGGATTCCGCTGAAGAGATTGCACTGCCTGATCCACTTACCAAGCCGGCGCGCATTTCGCTGGCTGATAACATCGCTGATCTGATCGCGAAGGCGATCGCCACCAGGCATATCCTGCCGGGGGCGCGCATTGTTGAAACCGCCCTGGCAGAGCGGCTTGGCGTGAGCCGGGTTCCGATTCGCGAGGCGCTGAAGGTGTTGCACGCGCAGGGCATCCTGATCGGCGGCGGCCACCGCGGCTACCACGTGGCTACCTTCGGCATCGAGGTAACCCAGCAGATCCTAGAAGTCCGTCTGATGCTCGAGTCCTTTCTGTTACGAGACGCCATCCAGAATTGGCGCGCGGGTCTTGAAGATCCCGCAGCCCTGCAGCTGCCGATTGAGGAGATGCGGCGGGCGGCGCGATCGGGCGACATCCCGGCCTCACTGCTAGCCGATCTTGAGTTTCATCGCACCATACGCGAAGCCGCTCGCAATGCCATCGTCGGCACGCTGTGGGACACCATCGCACGGCATGTCATGATCGTGTTCAACTTCGAGCGCTACCGCGACAAGGACCTGAACGCCGTCACGGTGCAACACGAAGGTTTCCGCGACTTCATCCTGGGACAGGTGCGGAAGCCGCAGTCCTTCAAGGCCGTGCAAAAGGCGCTTGAAGATCACATCCTGCTGATTGAGCGGAAAAAAGGCAGCAGCCATTGAGAGCAATGCAGAGCGATGAGGCCTCCGAGTCACGCGAGCTGCTGGAGCTGCTGGAGCTACTGCACCTGGCAGACAGCGCCTTCCCGATCGGCGCGATGGCGCACAGCTTCGGGATCGAATCGCTGGTGGCCGAGTGCGATCTTTCGGTCGAGAGCCTGCCCGGCTTTTTTCGCGACTGGCTCAGCGGGGTGGGACGCCTGGAGGCTGTCTTTTGCCTGCGCGGTTTTCACGCGTGGGACACCCTGACGCTCGCCGCGTTGAACGACGAACTCTCGGCGCTGAAGCCGGCCGAGGAGAGCCGCTCGGCGAGTCTCCGGCTGGGCCGGCGCTTCTGGGCGCTGGCTGGTGGGCTGTTCCCGGCGGAGCCCAGTGAGCCCACAAAGGCGCCGCAAGACAGGGAAGAGATGCACCTCTCGATCGCCTATGGCCGGATTGGTGCGCGTTTGTTCCAGAGGAATGAGGCAAGCGCAGGCCGAGATGCTCGCTCAGTCGCAGCCTCCTTCCTGCACCAGTCGCTCTTTGGCGCGATCTCGGCCTGCCAGCGGCTGCTGCCGTTTGGGCAGGTGGCGGCAACGCGGCTGCTGTGGTCGCTCAAGCCACTGGTGGTTACCGCCGTGGCGCAGGCGGCAGCGGCTGCGGCGCTCGACGACCCCGCAGGCGAAGTGTGGACATCGCAGCCCATGCTTGAGATCGCGTCCATGCGGCACCCGCATCTGGAGACACGGCTGTTTATCAGCTGAGCGATCCATCCATGAGCAGCTACGGGCTGGAGGCGGAGCTTGCGCTGCGATTTGAGGGACGCCCAACCAGCGTCCGCTGCCTGCGGCAGGATCCGCCATGGAAGGTGGTGCGCGGCTTCCCGCTTCCCTCCGGCGCAAGCCTGGTGCACGTGAACAATGTCTCAGGAGGGATCTTTGGCGGGGACGCGCTGCAATTGTCTGTCAAGATCGAAGCAGGAGCGCGGGCGCAGGTGACGACCACCGGAGCAACGCGCGTGTATCGGCCGCGTACCGGCTGCTCTGCTGCCAGGCTCGACGCGTGCTTCACCCTGGGCGCGGACGCGCTTCTGGAATACCTGCCGGACGCGCTGATTCCCTTTCGCGGCTCGCGTGTTCAGCAGCGCACCCGCTTCCTCCTTGCCGAGGGCGCCACGCTTTTTAGCTGGGAGACGCTTGCTCCCGGACGTACCGCCATGGGAGAACGGTTTGCTTACGAGCAGGTAAAGGTCGCCAGTGACATCGTCGTGCGCGGGAAGCCGGTGCTGCTGGATCGGCTGCTTCTGGAGCCCGCACACGGCGGAATCGGCTCACCGGCAGCCTTTGGGCAAGGCAGCTATCTCGTCAGCTTTGTTGCGGCGCGCGCTGGGGGCAGCGCTGCCGAACTGCGACTGCTGGAGCAGGTGCTGCGCGATACGCTTGCGTCGCAGGATACGCACGAGGATCGCTGGGGTGTAACCTCCCTGCCGGCCCACGGCGTGCTCGTGCGCGGCATGGTCCGGGTGCCTGCGAACATTCCGGCGGTGCTCAGCAACCTGTGGTCCGCAGCCAAACAGCAACTGTGTGGAGAGCCGGCGGAGCCGCCGCGCAAAACCTACTGAGGAGCGAGAAGCCATGCACCTGACGCCTCGAGAGCAGGAGCGCCTGCTGATCCACGTAGCCGCCGATGTGGCCCGGCAGCGCCAACACCGCGGCCTGAAGCTGAACTACCCGGAAGCCGTCGCCATCTTGAGCGCCGCCGTGCTGGAGTCCGCGCGGGATGGGCGCAGGGTGGCCGAGATCATGTCCCTGGGCGCAGGGCTGCTAGGCCCGGACGACCTGATGGAAGGCGTGGCGGCCATGCTGCATGAAGTACAGATCGAGGCTACCTTCCCCGATGGCACCAAGCTGGTCACGCTGCATGATCCGGTCGGGCAGCCTGCCTCGTTCGCGGGTACGCCGGGCGAGTACCTGCTGGCGGAGGGCGAGATCACCATCAACGCCGGACGTGCCGGGAGGACGACAAAGGTGAGCAACACCGGCGACCGACCCATCCAGGTGGGCAGCCACTACCACTTCTTTGAGGTGAACCCGGCGCTCAGCTTTGATCGGGAGATTGCCTACGGCATGCGCCTCGACATCCCTTCCGGCATGGCGGTCCGCTTTGAGCCTGGAGACACCAAGGAGGTGCACCTGGTTTCGCTTGGCGGCGACCGTGTGGTCTACGGGCATCGCGGCCTGGTCAATGGCGAGCTCGACAAGGATCGCCGGGAGTCCAAGCCATGAGCCGGCAAGTGCCGCGCCGCACCTATGCCGACCTCTACGGTCCGACGACCGGAGACCGGGTCCGTTTGGCAGACACCGGGCTGATCCTGGAGGTGGAGCACGACCACACCGTCTATGGCGACGAGATTACCTTTGGCGGCGGCAAGACCATCCGCGACGGCATGGGGCAGAGCTCACGCGCCACCAGGGAGGGTGACGCAGTGCTTGACCTGGTCATCACCAATGCGCTCGTGGTCGACCACTGGGGCATCGTCAAGGGCGATATCGGGGTGCGCGGCGGACGCATAGTCAAAGTGGGCAAGGCCGGCAATCCGGACACCATGGACGGCGTCGATCCGCTGTTGCTTGTCGGCGCGTCCACAGAAGTGATCGCCGGGGAAAACCTGATCGTGACTGCGGGCGCAGTCGATGCTCACATCCACTTTATCGCTCCGCAGCAGGTGTACGAGGCGCTCTCAAGCGGGGTAACGACGATGCTGGGCGGCGGTACGGGCCCGGCAACCGGCACCTGCGCCACCACCTGCACACCAGGCTCCTGGAACCTTGCCCGGATGTTTGAAGCGGCCGAAGCGTGGCCAGTCAACTTCGGCTTCCTCGGTAAGGGCAACGCAGGCACACGCGAGCCACTGCGGGAGCAGTTGCGCGGAGGTGCGTGCGGGCTCAAACTGCATGAGGACTGGGGAACCACCCCGGCAGCGATCGACACTTGCCTTCGTGTTGCAGACGAGTTCGACGTGCAGGTGGCTATCCACACCGACACGATCAACGAAGCTGGATTTTTAGAAGATACAATCGCTGCCATTGATGGCCGTACGATTCACACCTATCACACCGAAGGCGCAGGCGGCGGCCACGCCCCGGATATCATCCGCATCGCAGCCATGCCGAATGTCCTGCCGTCCTCGACCAACCCCACCAGGCCTTTTACCGTGAACACCATCGCCGAACACCTGGATATGCTGATGGTCTGCCATCACCTCAACCCCTCTGTTCCTGAGGACGTAGCCTTCGCCGAAAGCCGCATCCGCCCGGAGACTATTGCGGCTGAAGATATCCTTCATGACTTAGGCGTTTTCTCAATGTTCTCAAGTGATTCGCAGGCAATGGGCCGGGTAGGCGAGGTGGTGCTGCGCACTTGGCAAACCGCGCATAAGATGAAGCTGCAGCGGGGCGCCCTGCGAGAAGATACCGCGCGCCATGATAACTTTCGCATCAAGCGATATATAGCCAAATACACGATCAACCCTGCGCTGACACATGGCATTGCCAAGCACGTAGGCTCGATCGAGCCTGGAAAGCTAGCCGATCTTGTCCTTTGGAAGCCCGCTTTCTTCGGCGTGAAACCGGAGATGATCGTCAAAGGAGGATCGATCGCATGGAGCGTGATGGGGGATGCAAACGCTTCTATCCCAACCCCGCAGCCTGTGCTGTATCGGCCGATGTTCGGCTCGTTTGGCCGTGCTCCCGCGGCCGGTAGCCTGCTGTTTACGTCACAATCCGCCATAGCTGCCGGAACGCTAGGACCGCTCAACCTCGACAAGACCTCGGTTGCCGTAGAGGGCTGCCGCACCGTCAGTAAGTCTTCGATGATTCACAATGCCGCCATGCCTGAGCTCGAGGTAGACCCCGAAACCTACGAGGTGCGCGCAGACGGCGAGCTCCTTAGCTGCGAACCGGCGGCAGAGCTGCCGATGACTCAGCGCTACTTTTTATTCTGAAAGGAAACAATAACAGTGAGTGAGGATGGGAGAGCTTTCCGTGTGGGCATTGCAGGGCCGGTCGGCTCCGGCAAGACGGCGCTCGTCGACGCATTGAGCCGCCGGCTGCGCGAGCGCCTTAACCTGGCTGTGGTCACCAACGACATCTACACGCTTGAGGATGCGCAGTTCCTCACACGCCAGGGAACGCTTGACGCTTCACGCATCCGCGGGGTTGAGACCGGCGGCTGCCCGCACGCAGCCATCCGTGAGGATGCATCGATGAACCTTGAAGCCATCGACGAACTGGAGCGGCTGCACACGGGGCTGGAGCTTATCTTTGTCGAGAGCGGAGGCGACAACCTTTCGGCCGCGTTCAGCCCAGAGTTAGTCGATGAATGGATTTATGTTATCGATGTGGCGGGGGGAGACAAGATTCCCCGCAAGGGTGGGCCTGGGGTCACGCGATCCTCGCTGCTGGTGATCAACAAGATCGACCTGGCAGAGATGGTCGGCGCGTCGCTTGAGGTGATGAAGCGGGACTCCCTGCGCATGCGCGGCGAGCGTCCCTTCCTGTTCACAGACCTGAGACACGGAGCAGGCCTGGAGGAAGTAATCGCCTGGCTGGAGGCACGCATGCTCAACGAGGGGCGGCGCCGTCTCGGCACAGCAGCCGCGCCGGGTAGCCTTGCCACCGGCGGCCATAGCCATGGCCATTCCCACTCGCACGACTAACCCGGCGCCTTACCTCATGCGCGCTAACTCGGTCTCTGAGCCGATGAAGCCCCAGGAATTCCACGCTTCGCCGGTGACGACATTGCGAAAAAGGGCAGCGGCGCCTTGGGGATCGTGGTGGTAGAGCTTCCAGTTCCCTACCCCGTAACTTACCGTGTTGAAAGATAACTCGGCTTCCGTGTCGCCCGGGGTTGTCGGCTTGGGCGGCATTACAGCCTCGGCTGCTATCCTGCCCTGGTAGAAATGCAGCAGCTGGAGATAGAAGTGCAAATGCGGCTCTGTGTTTTGTACATCGGGCGTGATGCGCGCGAGCACGGAGGCGGCTTGCGCTTCCTCCCCGGCCCGCCTCAGAGACACATAGAGCCAGTTGGAGCAATCAATCAGGCTGTCGTTTGACCTGGCAAGCGCACGTGCCTTGTCCAGAGCAAGGGCGGCTTCGCGGAATTGACCCTGGAAGTAGTGCGCCAGGCCGAGATGATAGAACGCGTCGAGCTTGGATGGGTCGAGGACCGAGGCTTGCTCCAGGTCGCGCTGCGCTGCTTTAAAGTCTCGCAGGCCAAGTTCCCGATGCCCTCTCTCGATGTATAAATCGGCATTGCCTGGCGACGTTGCTAGCGCCCGGGTGCATACCTCGACCGCTTCCTTGTACTGGCGGCGCCCTGCCTCCGCCTTTGACAGCTTGAGCGCAAGCTCCGCGCTTTTGGGGTCTGCGCTAAACGCCGCACGTGCGCTGGTCAACGCCGAGTCGTCGGGCAATGCATACAAACTGCGCCCGAGCGTTGATGTGATCTCGACAGCTCCGGACTGCGCCGCCTGCGCACACAGTGAGTGACGAGCCAAGAGGGCCATGCCCAGCATTACGCCTAGCATGGCTGCGTGCCTGCCTGTAGGTTTCAACGACATGAAGCGCTTCCCTCACGAGTGCGTGCTTAGAAGGTGATCTTGCCACCCAGTTGAACGTTAAGCGGCTCACCGGGGCCGATACCCGGAGCTCCGTTGTAGTCGCCGATCGTATCGAACAACTGACCGAATCCTGAGCCCAGCGTGTTATTGGGTGGCGCGAAGTTATACCGATTGAAGATATTGAATATCTCCGCCCGGAGCTGCACGTGCAGCCTCTCGGTGATCGCCGTAGTCTTGAAGACAGAAACATCCACATCGCTATAGCCAGGCCCATAGAGCGAGTTGCGCCGGACTGTTCCATTGGTACCCGCAGGCGGCTCCACAAAGGCAGTGGGATTGAACCATTGCTCGCTCTGCGTGCTCTTGTTGAAGGAATGGCTCACACCGGCGTACGGATTGCTCACCTGGTTCAGACGCTGCACGTTCTCGTCGGTGCCGCTGGTATCCTCGCCGTTGTATACCGTGAAAGGCTGACCTGTGTGCAGGTTAACAAGCCCGTTGAACTCCCACCCGTTCGCGAGCAGTGAGGGTCCGCGGTGGAACGCCGGAAGAGCGTACGTAACGTAGGCAGTGAATGTATCCCGAACGTCAATGGCTGCATTGCCATAGTCGCCCTTGAAGTTGTTGCTGTCCTGCGGCAGCTGCGAACGGGATTGCGATAACTCGTCGAGAGAATGGCTCCATGTGTAGCTTGCCTGGGAGGTGATCCCGTGAAAGTTGGCGAGCTTGATAAGCGCCTGGAGTGAGTTATAGTTCCCTGTCGCAATGGTGCCCAGCTGGTTGATGTTACCGAGCGTTGGGTATTGGTTGAAGTAGGGGCGGGTCTGCTGCTCGGCTCCGCCTGAGGTGTTGTACGCCGACTGGTTGATGTCCACTGTGCCCAGAAGGTGCCGCGACTCATTGCCGACGTACCCTATCTGCGCCAGCATCTTGGGCCCTAGGCTCTGCTGCACATTGAAGCTGTAGGCGATCACGTACGGGGTGCTGAAATTTCGGTTGACAGAAAACGCTCCGCACGGAGAGTCAACTGTGCATGTAGCAGAGGCGCCGGTAGAAAATATCTGCTGGCCTGCGGTCAAAGTGTAGCCCGCTTTACTCTCGGTAAAAAAGGTGTCCGATCCTACCGGATTCGCCTGAACGCCGATCGCTCCATCGTTCGAGACATGGTTGTTCAAAAAAGCGCTGGTGACTGGTTGATCAAAGTAGAGTCCAACGCTGCCGCGCACCACCGTATCGCTCTTCGCCCCAGGCGTGAACGCAAATCCGATGCGGGGACTCACGTTCTTCCAGTCCTGGTTATAGAGTGAGTCAACACCGGCGCCCTGGAAGACAAAGCCCAGCGTCGGGTCGAAAATGGACAGGTTCTTAAGGCTGTTATGCAGGGGCCCTTCGTAGTCGTAGCGCAGCCCATAGTTCAGCGTCAGGCGCTGTGAGAGCTTCCACGCGTCCTGCGCAAACAGCGCAAACGTGTTTATAAAGACCTGCCGCCGCGGGTCGCCGGTCGCCAGAGTAGAAGAATTGACGTAGCCGGCCAGGAAGTCGGCTAAGGAGAGCACGTTGTTGTCAGCGCTGTCAGCGCTCGTCCAAAGACCCTTCGCGCTGCCCTGGGCCCCGGTGAAGCGAAACAATCCGCTTGAGTTGCCGGAATTAAAGGCATCAATCTGTGCCTGCCGGTACTCGCCCCCAAAGCGGAGTTCATGCTTGCCCTTGGTCCATGAGAAGTCGTCAGTGATATGCCCGGTAATATCATTCCGACCCGAAGGAGCAACGATGCCGACGGCATCAAAGCCGGAGATACGGATATGCGGCGCAACCGTTGGATACCCGCTGCCCGTTATGAGACCCGTGCCGAGTACGTTGAATGACTCGTCGTTGTCGTTGAATATCTGGTTGAAGTAATTGACACCAAGTAGTAGCTGGTTTGCTGTCGTGGGCGTGAAGGTTGAGTTCAGCACGATCGCGTAATTCTGTACATGGATCGGACCAGCCTCGTAGTACGGCAGCAGCTCGGAGCCCTCAGGGGCAATCTGGTTGCCCTGCCCGGCAAACCAGTGCGCAGAGAGGTTGTTCTTGGCGTTGATCGCATAGTCGAGCTTGATCAGCCCGTTGTAGCTATGGCCAAACTGGGGGTCAGGACTCAAATAGTTTTCGCCGTTAGCCGGACCGGTAAGTGCATACGCAGGCCACAGGGTGTTGAGCAGGTTCAAGGATACTGGATTGGCAGCAACGTTGTACTTCGCGAGCAACGCGCCCGCCGCAGCCTGGTACGCGGCAGAGGGCTCGGTAGCCTGCCCCTGCTGGTCGATGGTGAAGTGCTGCGTCTCAAAGGTAACGAAGTAGAAGAACTTATCCTTGAGGATCGGGCCACCAAGCGAAAAACCCGCGTTGTAGTTGCGGTTTACCGGCTGCTTGGTTCCTGTGGGCAGAAATGGCGACGACTCAGCATAGGCCTCATTGCGGTTGAAGTAGTAGGCCGTACCGTGTAGCTGGTTTGTGCCGGAGCGCAGGGCGACGTTGACGACCCCGCCTGGATTGCGCCCCGCTTCCGGCGCTGCCTGCGTCTGCACGGAGAACTGGTCGACAGCGTCGATAGGGAGCACGATGCCGGCGATGCCGAGAACACCGCCCTGGTTCACAGCCGGAATATTCGCCCACAGGTCGTTGTTATCAATGCCGTCGATCTGCCAGTTGATCTGGTCGAACCGGGTCCCGTTCAGCGACCCGGCGCCGCCGGCCGAGTAGCCGGCAAAGCCCGGCGTGAGCGCGACCAGTTGCGTAAAGTCGCGCCCGTTGAGCGGCACCGCCTCGACAGCCTTGCTGTCTACTACCGTCGTCTGCGTCGGGGTCGTGCTGTCCAATGCAAGTGAGGAGGCAGCCACGTCCACGTTGATCATGGAGCCGGCGACGCCGAGGTGCACCGCAGCTGTGTAGATACTGCCTGCAGAAACAGGAACCTGCTCGATCTTTTCCGCGGCAAAGCCGGCAGCAGAAGCACTGATGGTGTACTGGCCAAGCGGCAGGTCGCTAAAGTTGTAGTCGCCCGCGCTTGAGGATACGGTGGTATGCACAATGCCGGTCGCGGTGTCAGTTGCCGTAACCTGGGCGCCCGCAATCACTGCGCCGGAAGAATCCGTGACGGTACCATTGATGCCCCCGCGAAACGTTTGTGCCGATGCAAGCGCCGAGCCTACCAGCAGCACCGCGGAGAAGGATAGGGGGTTGGCAAAGCGCCTTGCGCCAGGAAACATCTGGTACCTCCTAAGTGCTTGTTGAAGTACTCCGTATCTATCCGGACCGCCCGTGACTCAACTTCCGCAACGCAACTGACAGAGGCGCGACGAGTCAAGAAGGCCCTGGAAATGCGCATCGCACCGCGAAGGTCGCTTAGGGGTGAGGCCTTAAATGGCCGGAGCGGACTCGGCGAGTGAGTACGAAGCTATCGCAGGCGGGAGCGGAGAGCAATACATTTATGATGTATACATTGCCGGTATAAATGGAATCTATACGAGCGTTTGCATCCGCCCTTGCTCCGCCTGGCAAACCGGCTCTCTGCTCAGCGATGCAGCTCCACGATATGAGCCTCGGCGCAGGCCTCCAGGTACTCGGCCACCAGCGCCAGCGGCAGCGGAGCGAACTCGGCTGAGAGCACATCCCGAATCTGCCCGATGGTACGCTTGCCGTCTACCAGGTTCAGGGCCTCATAGGCGTAGAGCGCGCTATTGTCCTGCACCCGGAGCAGGCGGCTCGACGAGCTCTGCAGCAGCCTTATCTTTGCCGTGCGCTCCGCACCCAGGCGGTCGCGCAGCACGTCGTCATTTTGGTAGGTCAGCGGGCCAAATGCATCCTGCGGGTTGACGCGTGCCGGTACCAGCGTGGCCTCGGCTTGGTCGCGCCAGGGCGCCTGCGGTGCGTGCCCGACGGCGCCCCGGGCCGCCGCCTCGGCATGGAGGGTTGCGAGATACCCCGTGGCCTGCGTCTCCAGGGCTTGCGTGAACAACCCGAGTTGCGCCGGTTGGCTCCCGGTGTAGGTGGCGAGCGAGCCCAAGGTGGCCTGCTCACGTGCAAGCGTCTGCGCCACGATGTTAGTGCTCTCGTCCCAGGCCTCTGCAGGCGCAAGCGCCGGATCGAGGTTCACCTGCATGGCGCGCTCCAATCCAACTGCCATGCGGCGTTGGCTGCGTGCTGCGAAGAAAGGCAGCAACTCCTCCGCGCGCGCTGCGTCCAGGTTGGCATAGATGTAGCCTGCGGCTGCTCCCAGCAGGGCGACGCGGCGCAGCTTGGTCGCGTCGATCTGGTCGAGCGTGTCGTGGTTGGTGTGGATGTAGATATCCGGCCAGTCGCGGAGGTAAAGCGAAGGCACGGCGATGGTCGATGAGTCGTAGTCATCGTGGTCGCTGCCCTCGGCATAGGGTGTCTCGTCGACCAAGAGCGCGTTCCGCGTCCCGCCTGCGCCGTCACGCTCCTCCACCAGCGCGGCTTCGGCGTTGCTGCCGTCTTCGGTGTAGGTCGCGGCCGCTGCGTGCAAGGTCTCGGCAAACAGATCACCAACATCGGTGATGAAGGTAGGCAGCGACCAGGGCGTCGCGGTCACGTGAAGGACCGATTTGTTCTTATATGGATCGCCACCGACCATATCCATGTGGATGTCGGCCCGCAGGGCGTGCCGAATCTCTGGGTGGCGGCTGAGAAAAGCCATTGTGCCCTCGACCTCCGGTCCCCACACAAACCGCAGCGTGCGGGTGGGCGGCGGCAGCTTGCCACGTGCGATCAGGGAAGCGAGCACGCGCGCGCTTTCAAGGATGGTGACGCAGCCGCTCGCGTTGTCATTCGCGCCAGGGCGCTGGTGATCGAGATGGCAGCTGTAAACGACCTCGCCGGCGTGCGGGTCGGTACCGGCAATAGTGGCAGTGACGACAGTCCAGTGGCCCGGCCCGACCGTTGCCTCCACGTGGGCACTCAGCCGCACGGGCGTCCCTTGCGCAAGCTGCGCGCGCAAGCCGGCGGCAGCCCCTGCCGACACCATGAAGGCAAATCCCGTGGGCTGGGTAGCATCGAGATGCCCCCAGCGCACGATCGTGGGGTCCAGGCCCGACCACGCTGTGGTCTGATTAGGCATGTCGCTGACGATGCCGGCTGCCCCATGTTCCGTCACGGCGAGCCGTTGCACGGACGCCAGCACTCCATCAGCCAGCACGATCTTGCCCCGAACATCTTTGCCCGCGTAGTCCGACGCAGCGCCGCCATTGCCCACGTCTACCAGCGTGGTCTCGACATCGGCAGAGTGGCTGTAGTCGGCGAGGCGGATCGGGTCCGTGGCCCAGTCGCCGAGCAGGGTGTGCTCTGGAAAGGTCTGCCACAAGCGCCCTGCCCTTACCTGCCAGGCCAGATGAGAGCGCATCAGCCCGTAGTACAGTTTCCCATCGATCGGGAAGCTCTCCGCATGTGCATCCGCCAGCCCATACTCCTGGGCGCGTGCCAGGATGTAGTGAGCCGCCTGGTCAAATTCGGCCGTAGCAGGCACGCGGTGCAGACGGGTGAGGACGCGCAGGTTTTCATAGGGTGCGGCGCCGCTCGCCTCCTGCCCAAGCAGCGTCCACTGCCTCTCGCTGAGTAGGGGCTGTTGAGCCCGCGTGCAGGCGCAGGCCAGCACACACAGAAAGGCGACGAGGAGAACGCGATGCGTCATGGGCATTTGCTCTCTTGATTGGATCTTGGCCAGGCGCCTGCCGGTGTGCGTTGGAGCCGCATGGTGCGCCTGAGCCAAGATACACTCCAAGTGGACTGATCGAGTCATGCATATCGATCCAGGCAGCCAACGCGTCTCGCTCTTGCTTTGCGGATCAAGCTTCCGCGTAGGCATCAAGGAACATGTGAGGCATGGTCAGCGAAGCTAATCCGACGAAGACGATGGTAAGTAGCCTTCCTCGTACAGGCTCTGCAGGGAACAGGAACCAGGCAACGAAACACAACACGACCGTTGCGCCCCAAAATCGGGAGAGTCTTAGAAATATCGTGCCTAAGCTATGTATGTCGAGCAGCCTTGCAGTTTGAAACAGCTGCCCGATGCCCTGCAGCAGGGCAAAGAGCAGGTAAAGAGAATCAGCGGCTCCAGCAGGATTCCTCATGCAGTTATCCCGAGTATCTCCCAAAGATCATTTTTATCTGCCCTATATCGCAGGGCAGCCGCGTTGAGCGCTACGACAGCCGCGACCGCTGCACACATGCGTGAGACGGCAATGATCATTGCCGCGCGTGATGTGCCGAGCGTTGCATAGATGCCGGCTACTTCGCCTGCATGCGTGGCGGCGGGTGGCGTCACCAGGGTGATGCCGTAAGCAACGCGCGAGAAGGCGACGCCCGCGCGGCTGCCAGTCGCTGCCCAAGTGGAAGGCGGCGATGACCAGGAAACAGATCAGCTACCTAGCGTTGCTGCAGGACCCTGGGAAAGAGTTCATCCATTCCATCAAGTAGTCGATTGCACGCTGGAGCAACCGGCATCCCTGTGGAAAGAATAGACGTGGCGCATTGCTCAGCCCAGCGCTGGATACGATGAAACGCGTAGCCAGTCGAGACGCGTATGCTGCCTCCTCGCGTGCCCGCAGAGCAGACCCTACCTTTTGTTGAGCGAGCAGGCGGCGCCATGGGGCAGCTAGCCGGACTCTCGTCGCAGCAGCCGCCAACCGGACCTGCATGCCGGTTGCGCCATGCGACCAGTTCCTGGTCGAGTAGCGAAGACCCACCTTGTTGCTGTGAGAAGTTGGTGAACTCGCAGAGGAGCTGTTCCCCCCATGGCAGCACGTACATGAAGCGCGCAACATCCGGGCCTGCATCCTGGAAGTCCATCAGGGTCGGCGTGTCGCCAACCCGCTGGCGGAAGAATCAAGCGCAACAACTTATCCGACAAAGTTCTGACATAGCCAGGGCTTCGACAAAATTCCAGCTGTGGGCGCGCGTCGATAACATAGCGGCTCCTTAAGACGGTTCCGTCAGCCAGGGGAACCTTTACACGATCAACTGCTTCTGTCGGTGGCCCGGCCTCGACACCCAGGAGCAGGCTCGCCTTCGCGCTCCGCTCCACCAGGCCCTCTGCCTTGTCGTAGAAGAGGGTTGCCCGGATCACTTCGTACGGGTAGGAGGATTGCTTGAGCAGGGGCGTTCGCCCTCTGCCGCCAATGCGCCCCTGGTTCCATTCGGGCACGGCGCAATCCTCAAGAAAGTGCGGAGCAAGACGCCACCCACACCATGTCCTGTCCTCCTGATAGTCTGTGCCCGGCTCGACGATGACCAGACGCATGGCTGGGCGCTGGGGGAGGAGCCGTGCAGCAAGACTCAAGCCTGCACACCCGCCGCCCAGCACGATTCACTCCGGAGCGGAACCAGATGGATGGCGCATCATGAGATCCCCGGCAGTCCTGCCAGTGGACCGGACAGTTCAGCCGCCGTTTCTGGGGCTAATGCGACTTATCGTTACTTCTGTTCAGGAGTGAACGCTTCGGTCCATGCATCATGGACGGCTTCAATCACCACCTCGGGTTCATCGAGCATGATCTCTTGCCCACTTCTTATTGCGATACGCAGTTGCCCTTTGGAGGAGCGGCTGGCGAGATCCTTTGTCATGCTGTCTACCGCCGCGTTGAACTCTGCGGTGTGAGCGGCCATGCGACCATCAAAGCTGAGCGGTATGCCGTGCTCCAACGCTATCAGGGGCTTGTCATGGTGCCAGACCAGCAACTTGCCAGGTGCCGTCCCACCTCCTCGCTCCACGCAGACAGGATCAGCCGGTGGTCCCTGAAGCGAACGGGGATCAATCGCTTGGTAACGCCACACCTTGGCCGCGTGGAGCACACCCCGGTTCAAGCGTGGCAAAGTATGGTGGTATAAGTTCACGTTCAACGGTATGCATGTCAGGGCAACAAGCCTTCGCGGGAATAAGGGTGCCTGCGAACGCCTGGAAAGGGAGCATCGCAGGCGGCTTGAGTTGAACCGCGGCGGACTTGACGCGATTTCAAGACCGCAGCTCTTCATAGTTGCGGCGAAAGTGTACTTGGAGGACCGTGAACCGCATTGGGATCGGAAACACGAGTCGTTCATGCGAACTCCCTAGTTCACCTGCAAGAACGATTCGGCAACTTATCGCTCGGCGAGATAAAGGCTGAGCACATAGTCAGGTATCAGCGCGAAAGACTCAAGGCCGGAGCAAGTGGCCGAACAGTCAACATCGAGATCTCGTTGATGCGGCTGATCTTGCGAAAGCATAGGCTTTGGCAGAACATCGCTGGTGGCGTTCAGATGCTGAAAGAGAATAGGGACGTCGGAAGGGAGCCTAGCGAGGATGAAGTTCAACGATTGTTGCACGCAGCTAAGCATAGCGGATCGCGTTCACTCTACCCTGCTGTCGTAGTTCGCTTACACACTGGTCTGCGCAATGAAGAGCTTAAACTCCTGCGATGGCGACAAATCGATTTGTTAGATGGCTCACTTACAGTCGGCAAGTCTAAGACCGAAGGCGGCAAAGGCCGTGTCGTCTTCCTGAGCGAAACCGCTATAGAGGTGCTCAAGGCATGGCGCTCGAAGTTCCCAGCCGCGGTCGGCGGCCATGCAGTGTTTCCGAGGGAAACTTACGTCCTCGTGGGACAGAAAGGCGTTCTCGGGGGGAAACTAGTACCCAAAGAAACGTTTCCCTATGATCCAGTAGGATCCTGGAAGTCCGCATGGCAGCAGGCGGAAAAAGCCGCGAAGGTTGAGTGTCGCTGGCACGATCTCAGGCACTCTTTCGTCAGCATGATTGCTGCGGGTGGTGCAAACGGATAGCACTATCCAAGCTCTCGCCGGCTGGATGAGCCCTAAGATCATTGAGCGTTATAGCCACGTTCGAAATGAAGCGAAAAGGGTTGCAGTGGCAGTACTCGATCGCAAGTCCCAGGCGCAGTGAGGAAGCTGGGGACGAAAATGGGGTACAGGAGCGTCATGGAGTAGGAGGGTATGCAACCTATGCCACACACTCTAGATGGTCGGGGCGGAGAGATTCGAACTCCCGACCCTCTGCTCCCAAAGCAGATGCGCTACCAGGCTGCGCTACGCCCCGACTCTCCTGATTGTACCTCGCACACGCCTTGTTCGCCGACGTGTGGCGGGCTGGTGCCGACAGGTAGAAAGCCGCCCCGGGGGGCTCAGTGGCTGTGCATCATCCAGCCCAGAACAAGGCCCAGCAGCACCAGCGGAGCTGCGAGGATCAGGATGATCCCCACGGCCAGCAGCAGCAAGAACACCCAGTCTCGCCACGTGTGCCGATTTGGCTGGCGCAGGTGCCGCGTCAACAAGGCGTAGTTGCGGCGGTTGCCTTTCCACGCCACGTCAAAGGCATCGCCAAGCAGCGGCACCATGCCCACTGTCACGCCAATCCCAAGGTTCACAACCATACGCACCAGCGTGATGGCAGGCACGCCGCGGAACCAGGCAGCAATGACGATCAACGACGAAGCCAGGCCGGCGAGCACGTCGCCTGCGAACGGAACCAGGCCGATCAGGCCGTCGACACCGAAACGAATCGAGGTGCCGGGCAGGCGAAAGCAGTCATCCAGCACGTGCGAGAGCAGATCGAGATTTTCGTCTGCAAACACATCCCGCGCCAGGCGCGCGCGAAGTGTTGTGCGCGGTGGCAGCACCTCACCCTGGGTCGCCACTGTCTGCGCTGAAGACCTGTCCGCCCCACCCGCCGGGTGGCCTGCTGCCGTGCGCTGCCCGCTCTCGAATGGCATGTAGCTCTCCCCCGAAGGTGTCTCGCTGCTCGTCTTCATCGCCGCCCACGCTCCGCAGTCTTGAGATGCGCAGGATGTTACAATCAGACCTTGCGTGGCGGCTATAGTTCAGTGGCAGAACGCCGGTCTGTGGATCCGGATGTCGTGGGTTCAATCCCCACTAGCCGCCCCAAACGCCACGCTTCCTCCTCATGCCTGATCCCGTAAGTCAGACCCGGTCCGCACCCATCTGGGTCGGCTGTTCGGGGTGGGCCTACCCGAGTTGGCGCCCCGCTTTTTATCCCGAGAAGACGCCGCAAAAGAAGCTGCTCGGAGCCTACGCCTCCCGACTTAACTCGGTCGAGGTGAACTACACCTTTCGCACATTACCGACCGAGCTACAGCTTGCCGGTTGGCTCGCAGCAGTTCCAACGGGTTTTCGTTTCTCGTTTAAGGCGCCGCAGCGGATCACCCATTTCCAGCGCCTGCGCAATGCCAGCGACACGCTGACTGCCTTTGCCGCGAGTATCGCACCCGTTGTCGCGGCCGGCCGCGTGGGCCTGGTGCTCTTCCAGTTGCCCCCCAACTTCGCTGCCGACCATGGCTTGCTCGATGCGTTCCTCGCTGAGGCGCAGAGGCTGGACCTGCGTCTGGCCTTCGAGTTCCGACACGCCTCCTGGTTTGCTGATGGTATCTACAGCGTGCTCGCCACGCACAACGCAGCCTTGTGCGTGGCAGAGAGTGACGAGCTGGCGACGCCTGACGTCGTCACGACAGACTTCGCCTGCTACCGCTTGCGACGGAGCCACTATTCTGAGGCAGAACTCGCCACCGTGCAGACTACTCTGGCCAAGCGGGCGGCGCGGGGCGAGGTGTTTGCCTACTTCAAGCATGAGGAGGAGCCGACAGGACCACTGCGCGCCTCTGCCGTGCTTGAGGCGCTGCGGGCGGCCGGCCAGGCGTGACACCCACGGCGCCTGACGTGGCGAAAGCGCGTGAGCCTCTCGATCCTGTTCGATCAGCCGACTGGTACACCGAGTTTGTGCCCCGCCGCGGACTGCGCAACCCGCACCTGCAGACGATTGTCGGCAACTTTCTACGGCGCGACTGGCACTCGCCTGCACCCGGGCATCTGCTTACTCCGGTCGACGATCCCGACGCAGTCGCAGCCGGGTATGCACCGACACAACTGCTGAGCCTGTGCCACTGGCAGCCGGCGGGAGTCCGGCGCGAGCGCTTGACGGTCCTGCTGCTCCACGGACTTGAGGGCTCAGCCAGCTCGGGCTACGTGCTTGGCAATGCGAGCCGCGCCTGGGCTGCCGGGTGCAACGTTGTCCGGCTCAACATGCGGTCATGCGGCGGCTCGGATGCCCTGGCGCCGACTATCTACCACTCCGGACGATGCCGCGATGTGGCCGCCGTGGTCGACGCCGTTGTGGGTGCGCACGACCTCGAACGCGTAGCGGTCGTCGGCTACTCGATGGGAGCCAACCTGGTGCTGAACTATGCCGCCGGGCAGAGCGAAGGCCCGTCTCGGGTACAGCGCATACAGCAGCTCAAGGCAGTCGTAGGCGTGTCACCACTGATGGACCTCGCGGCTTCCTCGGCAGCACTCCATGATCTGCAAAACCGTGTCTACGAGCGACGCTTCCTGAAAGCGATGAAGCGCCGCCTGCGAGCCAAGGCTCTGCTCTTCCCCCGGCTTTATGCCTCGCTTCAAGAGGAAGGCGTGTACAGCCGCATGCACAGCCTGCGTGACTTCGACCAGGAGATCGTCGCGCGGTACGGCGGCTTTCTCGATGCAAACGATTACTACGCCTCCGTTGCAAGCTCGCGCCACGCGGCCACCCTGGCTACACCAACGCTGATCCTCTACTCGCGCGACGATCCATTTATCCGGCTCCTCCCAGCCACCCGCCAGGCGCTTGCAGCCAATCCGCACGTCACCTATGTCGAGACGGCGCATGGAGGCCATTGCGCGTTCCTTGCCTCGTCTATGGCTCAGGCGACGGCTCAGGCCACGCCTCATGTCATGCGCGCCCGCGATCCTCACTGGGCGGAGCACACGCTACTCGCGTGGCTTCGTGTGCAGGTCCCGGAACCGGAAGCATGGGCGCCACGAGAGGCAGGCCTTCCATGATTGCCGACTGGACGGTCGAGGCTGGCAACAGCAGCCCGTCGATCGACGTGCCCTGGGAGGGCTGGACGGACCTGCGCTGGACGCAAGGCGGCGGGCCCGACTGGGACGTAATCAGGGCCGGGTCGCTGGCAGAGTGCCAGGCATACCCGGAACTGCTCGAAGTGTTAAAGCCGCTCAACTGGCTCAACACCGCAACGTCCAAGCTCGACGTCTTCCCTGTGACAACCGACGATGCAGACCCGGAGATCGCCGAGGCAGGTGAAGTCGCAACCCGGTACGGGTTAGGTAGCTATCTTGATCTGTTCGCGATACAAGGTGACATCTTCGAGCAGTTTGAAGACTTCGAATCGATTGCCCGCTCCACCTCGGCGAGGCTGAACCGCGGCGGCGACACCCAGGGGCTGGCCGCGGCAGAGATCGTCATCCGGCCAGCCCACATCTACAGTCACGCCACCTTCGGATGGACCCTCTACGCAATGGGCTTCGGACCCTCGGCCGAGGCCGCACGCGCCTGCTGGCATGCTGCAAACCGCAAGCTGGCCGCCGTTTTTAGCAAGGAGATCGAGTCGAGTCTAGTGAAGAGGATCAAGGCCAAGCATCCTGATCCCGTTCCCTAACCCTAACTAACCGAGGAACAGCACGCAGGGGCGAGTAGCCCACCTGGATAGAGCACCGGCCTTCAAAGCCGGGAGTTCGAGGTTCAATCCCTGCCCCGCCGACCAAGCACGCATCCCGAAGCGTCAGCAACAACTTGAATGCAGACCGGACAGCGATCGCACGAATGCCTCGGTTCCTCTGCCTCCATCCATCCTCGATATAATCTCCAGTGCCTTGCTTTGCTTTGCTACAGAAATTCCAGAGTCGTGGTGAAAGGCTTAATGTTCAAGGTTTCCATTTCCAGCGGCTGGGTGAGGATTCTCCTGCTCTTCTTTGCCGCAGTAGCCGGCATCGCGAACGCGCAAGGCACTCTCCCGCAGACGATCCAGTTTCTTCCCGTTGTGGACCGCCCGGATACGAGCGCACCGTTCTATGTTGTCGCCATTGCGTCCTCCAATCTGCCGATCACGCTTGCCGTACAGGGACCCGCGACCCTCGACGACCGCAGGCTCCTGACCCTGACCGGCGCGGGCCAGGTCACCGTGACGGCCAGCCAGGCCGGGAACGCGGACTACGCAGCCGCGGCCGCCACCCTCTCCTTTCATGCGATGCCGTCCGCCGCCACCATCGCCTGGCAGCCAGGCACCCTCACCTATGGCATGCCGCTCAGCAGCGCGGGCTTACACGCCACGGCGAGCGCGATCCCGGTCATTGATACCGACGCGGACACCGTCACAACTAGCATGCAGCTTGACACCTCGCAGCTTCTGCCGGGCGCTCCCATCCCCTATCCCGCAACCTCCTCTGTGTTTCGCTACGAAGGCTCTTCCATAGCGGCCAGCCCCTATCCTCAGGATGGCGGAGGATTCATGCCGGTGAGCGGAGCGCCGGGCATGTTCCGGGTCGCGTTTACCTGCGATTGCCAGCAGTTTGAGTATGTGGTCCAGTCGCGAATGAGCAACTACCGCTTGTGGGTCGATGGCCATTTCGTTACGCCTGATTCCACCGTCCCTGTGGATCGGTACCCGCGGGTGAACTTTGTCCTGGTGCAGTTCCCTGATAAGCGGGTGCGCCAGATCAAGGTCTCCCTACAGGGTGGTCCGCCGTTCTTCGGCATCGTCACCGCGAACGGAGACACCGTCTCGGCTCCACAGACGCCACTTGGCAAACGCGTGATGATCCTGGGTGATTCCTGGACCGGCCCGACGATTCTCCAGGCCGCCATCCCTCCCAACCAGGACGGGCTCGGTGGCTCAGGGTACCCGGAGTATCTCGGCGAGTACTTCAACTGGGATTATTGGGATGAAGGGGTGGGAGGCACCGGCTTTGTGAATCCGGGTCCGGCCCACAACCAGTCCTTTCCAGAGCGCATTGCTCCGGAAGTCTGCCCGTTTTCGCCCAGCGCCTTCTTTGTTTTAGGAGGCGTCAATGATGGAGGCGCCGCCTCAGCCACCGAACAGGCGGCCGTGGCTGCCACCTTGCAGGATGTGCAGACTTGTCTGCCCGGTGCGCCGATTTACTTCTATGGACCACAGTTTGTCTACTCCGGAATCGACACCGCCTTTGCCAATGCCGTGAGCGGTTTTAGCGGTGTCCACTATACCGATGTTGGCTCACAGCAGTGGTTCTATGGATCGCCGACCTCGGCGAATACGGGCAATGAGTACCTGTACTTCAACGGCCATCCCACTCCGCTCGGCCATAACTATCTGGCGGAGAAGTTTGCCGCGGATCTGATCGCGTTTGATACCTCACTCGCACCTGTCCCGTATGCGCTGCTCGCCCCCCAGCCTGCAACCGGCAGCTTCACCTACTCTTCTGCAGCCACTGCCCTGTTGCCAGCCGGGGATAACACCGTCACCGCCGAGTTCACGCCAGTCGATGCAGTGAACTATGCTTCCGCCAGCTTTCCGGCAACGATCCACGTGAACCAGGCGAGCACGGCCACAGCGCTGAGCTTGCAGGGACAGACAATGACCGTGACCGTGCAGCCGCAGATTGCCGGAACGCCTACCGGGTCTGTACAGGTGTCTAATAACGGGAGCGCTTTGATGACGCTCGGACTGCACGGCGGGAGCGCAGTATTCAGCACAGCATCGCTGCCAAGCGGTAGCGACACCCTCACCTTCACTTACGCCGGAGACTCTAACTTTACAGGCTCGAGTCAATCGACCGTAGTCAGCATTGCAGCGCCGCCGCCTTCTCCTGACTTCACCGTGACGGCGACACCAGCCACGCTTACCGTTGCCTCGGGCTCTACTGGGGCGGTCACCCTAACCGTAACGCCTTCCGGCGGGCTCAACGCAGCCCTGGCGTTGAGTTGCAGCGGCCTGCCTGCGAACTCCAACTGTGTGCTCGCGAGCGGCTCCACCATAGACGCCTCCGGCACCAGCCCCGTGACAGCAACCGTGCAGATCAAAACCACCGCCCCAACCTCGGCCGGCAACCAGCAGCCGCTTGCACCCGGCAGCAGAGACGCTGGGATTGTAGTCTGCGGCGTGCTGGGCGTCGGGCTGCTTGGTTTTGCCAGACGCACACGGTGGGCCGCACGCGTCGCCCTGTGCGCTGCACTCGCAACGATTGACGGCTGCGGCTCCAGCTCCAAGCCTCTGTTCGCTCCGACCTCCGCTCCAGCCGGATCCTATTCGGTGCAGCTGCAGCTAACCAACACAGCTGTAAGGGCCATGACCCATGCCGCATCGGTGACTCTGAAGGTCCAGTAGCAAGCAGCTGCGACAGCCTCTAAAGGGTCTTTCTCGCTGTCAGCATGGTCTTCAGGGGGGTAGGCCGACCCGATTGCGCCCTGCCCTCTCGCCGCCGTTTTCAGCAAGGAGATCCGGTCGATCGTAGTGGAGAGAATCAAAGCCAAGTATGCTGATCTTGTCCCCTAACCCCAACCAGGGGACAGCACGCACGGGCGAGTAGCTCAATTGGATAGAGCACCGGCCTTCTAAGCCGGGGGTTGCAGGTTCAATCCCTGCCTCGCCTACCATCTACACTTCTCGAGATCTCTACCGCTGTTCACGTAGCTTTCAGCATCAACCGTTTGGGCTTTATGGTCGCGCAAGTTCCGAGACTGCCTCTGGACGCGCTGCGTAAACGATGCGCAACACATCAGCTTCCGAAGGTTGCCCTACTTCTCCCTGTCTGACGCTGCCTTGAAGAAGGCACACGCCCCGGCCCCAGACCGCGGAAGCTCTACGACGAACGGCCTATACACGGAAATGCGCCTCGACGGCAAGTGGTGGCGACTCAATCTGCCAACTCACGATTGATACGAAGGCTCTCCGGTTTTAAGGGGGACGTTGTGGTCGTGGTTCTGCATATCGAACAGAAACTTGGCGTGGAAAATGGCCGATGATCCGTCCCCGAAGTAGACGATGAGATCGGGACCTAGCTTTTCAGTTCTGGCAACGCTGATTTTTGGTTCGCTCATGATATCGATCCTCCTTCACCGCTGGCACGCAACCTGAACTTGGATGCGCCGCAGAGTCTCCAGACACGAGTGCACTGCCGCGATATCTGACGCGCAACTCCTGAGCGTCGTATGGCCGCAGCCATCGAGCATCCGCTTGCTGGGCAGCGCCCCCGCACTGCACCGCGCCCCATCCAGTATCTGCGTCGACAGGACGCATGCAGATATTGTGGTGCTTACCCTCCCGCGCATCGAGCGATGGCGCGGAATGCATCTTGCCAGGTCAGCCTTGTTGGGCCTCACGAGACGCTGTTGCTGCGCCACCCGCCTCTGCGAGATCGACTCGAGAGGCAGACATCGTATGCATTCTTGCCTAGAGCAGATGCGGACGCGGACAATCTTCGGCGGTCGGGTCCGCCGCGCCCTGCACCCGCTGGAGCGAAGGGTGGCCGCTGCGCAGGCGCCTGAGCAGCGCTGCTTCTTCTTCCGCTTCGGCATCGCGCCGCACGAGCTTGATCTCTTCCTTGGCCAGGCTTTTCCGCAGCTGGACTCGCGCGTGTTCAGCCCAGGGGCCTCGCCCATCCAAGCGCAGGTAGCAGCACCAGTGCCGTAGCGCCTGGCGCCGGCTGCCGCTGCGCTCAAGCGCCAGCGCCAGGTTATAGTGCGCGTCGGCATACCCGGGGGCCAGCGAGACAGCCTGTCGATACGCTTCTATCGACTCGGCAATCCTTCGCAGCTCGTCGAGCACATTGCCCAGGTCAAAAAAGGCCAGCGCATACTCAGGATCAGACTCGGCTGCCATACGGTAGAGCTGTTCAGCGCGTTGAAACTGCTGCTTGTTGTAGAACAGTGTGCCAAGATTGATGCACGCCGGGGCGTGACACGGGCACAGCGCAAGGATCTCCTCGTAACCGCGTACCGCCTGGTCGTGCTTGCCCACCTCTTCGGCGTGCACCGCCTCTGAGAAGAGCTGGCCAACCTGCATCTCGCGCGCGCGAAGATCGCGCACGGGTGGCTCCACCAGCGCAAGGGCATGGCGACCTTCGCCTTCGAAGTCAAGGAGGAACTGCCGTGCGATGGGCTCCATAACGGCACCAGAGTAGCGAAAAGCCACACGGGATCCGCTCGAAGTCATTCCCGCCTCGAGCAGCGGGTCAGCCATGCCGGACACAGAGCGCATGGCGTGAATGGAGTCGCGAATGCTGGTTGCCGAAATACGCTGGGCGCCGAGTTCCCGCAGCTTGCGTAGCTGGCCCAGGTCCTGGAAGGAATACGAGTCGCCTGAGGCGATCAGTCCATTGCGCTCCCAGATACGAAGCTGTCTCTCTCCGATGCCGATGATGCGGAGAACATCCTGTCGCCGATACTGGTTCACGGAATCGATGACTCCTTGTGGGAGCGTCCACCCCTGTACTGTGCCGATTATGGCACGGAGCGCGACTCCGGCACAGGCACTGCGTTAAATTTACGTGGATAACCGGGCAGGATTTCGGGGGATTCCGCAAGCAGGGTTACTTGCGGGTACATGCGCCTGGCGATTGCTGGAGCCGACGACCGGACTTGAACCGGTGACCTGCTGATTACGAATCAGCTGCTCTACCAACTGAGCTACGTCGGCCGGGGCGCGGAATTCCCTGAGTATACCGGTTCGTGCAGGAGTATCCAAGGCGCACCACGTGGTAGCCGGGAAAGCAGGACTCGCGCTGTGCATTCGCCCGATAGATGAAAAGGGCCGCCCGGCAACAGGGCAGCCCTTCTCTAGGGAGAATAGTTCCGACGGAGGCAAAGCCATCAGAACTTTCTGGCGAAATCTTAAGAGGGCGCCCGAGGGGTGTCAAGGCAAAATGGCTGCTTCTTCCACTTCGCTTAGTCGCCCCGCGCTCTTTCCTGTTTAGCTGCGAGTCCGAGCTTTCAGCCGACCAGTCCGAGCCCCAGCGCCTTGTAAGTGGTTGCAAAGTATCGAGATAGACCAGGTCTATGCACCAAGGGTGCAGCAGATGCCAGCACGCTACTTGCACATGCATTGGAGCAGAACTGGCACATGCCGCAGCTGCGTGCACCCTGCACTAGAGTTTCAGGCTGATGAAGTCTTCGTCATGCATCGACGAGGCAGGCTTGCCCCGCATGCGCCGCAGCAGGATGCGTCCGCCGCCCAGGAACAAGGCAAGCAACACCGAAGCGACTGCGAGCACCCCGGTAAGATAGGCGATCCCGAGCAGCAGCTTGGCGGTCTTCGAGACCTCACTGACGTACCCCTCAGGATGGTTGATCGTGACTTGCGCCTCGTAGTGCACGGAGCGGATGAGACGGTGCGCGGCATCTGCGGAGAGGCCGCCCGAGGTGAAGGCAATCAGGGGGCCGATGCGCTCGGAGATTACTCCTGGGTCACCGACGCCGACAGGCAGGGCACCGCCCTTGAGCAGCGTGTCTATCGCCTGCACCCGGTTGGCCGCCATCTGCGGAGTCGGATAGGCGATCAAGGTAAAGCCCGCGGTACCTGAAGGCGTCTTGTACCGGGCAGTGAGCACCTCGGCTTCTCGACTGAAGTCGATCACAGACACTGGCAGCACACCACCCGCGCCCGCGTAGCCGGCCGGCCCAATCGCGTAGTGCACTGACTCCGGGATCAGCCCGGGCGAAGGCAGATAGCCACGCACCGGCGGAGCGATGGCGGCTGGCCCATGCGTCCTGGGCAGGGATGCGGCCAGCGCCTGCAGGTGAGCAAGCGTGTGCACTGTTGTCGGAGCTGCGGTCGCGTCGACCAGCGTTGCGCCCGACCAGAAGAGGTGCCGATCGCCTGCCGCCGCACCCTCGGCGCCTACGACTTCGGAGCGCATCTGCTGGTCGCGAAAGGCAGTAAAAGCAGCGTAGGCGCCGGTCGCGTCGCCAAAGCGGTAGGCGCGGACGGCAAGCTTGGCGCCAGCGCCCATGTAGTTTGCAGAAGAGGTGTCGAGCAGGCCATCCTCACGCAGCAGGGCGGCATGGGCTGGGTCTACCAAGGCAGCCGCGTTACCGGACTGCGTGCTTACTGCGCCCTGCGTGTGCAGACCGGCAAACGACGGCGGCAACAGCGCTGGAGGGGCGGGCCTGGGAGCAGGTGCGGCTACAACCGGCACAGCGTTGAGGGCCAGCAACAGGATGATCTTTCGCGTAAGGGTCGACACCGGCATCCCTTGTAAGACGAAGTTTTGCGCTTGTGAGAGAGCAGACGAGCGCACACAGCGGTAGCGTGCCATCAACGAGACCCTTTCTCTGGAAGGTACACCAGCAGCCGGTGACGTGCGCATGCCTACTGGCCAGGGGACCCGGGTACACCCTGGGCCAGCCTTACTCCACTTAGGCTACCAATGTACTTCGCAACGCCGCGGTAAAGGCTTTCGGCAATGCGCTGCTTATACTCGCTGTCACGCAACTGTCGGGCGTCGTCCGGGTTGGTGAGAAACGAGATTTCAGCGAGGATGGACGGCATGTTCGCCCCGATCAGCACGACAAATGGCGCCTTCTTGACGCCCCGGTCCTTCAGGCCAGGATTGCCGGACTCAAGGCCCGTGTAGAGGCTTTGCTCCACGTCCGTGGCAAACTCGCGCGACTCGGCGATCTTGTCCTGCAGCGTGATCTTCTTCACCAGGTCAGAGAGCTGGTGAATGGACTGGTTTGACACCTCGTTTTCCCGGGCGGCGACCTCAAGCGCGTCGGCCGAACTGGTGAAGTTCAGGTAGTAGGTCTCCACCCCACGGGCTGAGGCGTCCTCGCTCGAGTTGGCGTGCACGGAGATAAACAGGTCAGCCTGGGCCTTGTTGGCGATGGCGGTGCGGGTCTCGAGCGGGATAAAGGTGTCGTCATCGCGCGTGTAGAGGACGTCGGCCCCAAGCCGCTGCTTGAGCAGCTTGCCGAGGCGCAGCGCCACGTCAAGCACCACGTCTTTCTCCTCAATCCCGCCGGGGCCGAGGGTGCCTGAGTCATGGCCGCCATGACCTGCGTCCACCACGATTCTGCCAATCTTCAAGCCCAGCGTGCGCACCATGGATCGCTCGCCGGCCGCCGTGGGAGAGGCTGGCCGCAGCGCAGGCGCAGGATCTCGCGCGTGAATAGGCTCGGCCTGCGCGTCCGCAGGTGGCAGGTTGCGCGCGCTTTTGCTCGCGGCCTTATCCGCCAAGCGGGTTCGCTTGAGCTCTGGCGAAGGCGGCGCGGCAGGGGCAGGATCCGCGACTGAGACCGACACTGGCGCTGTCGTCGGCTGGCGGGTAGCACGCACCGTGTTTGGCTGCTGATCCAAGGTACCGATGTCGTTGAGTGGGTTTGCGGCGGTTGGCGCCCGGGCTATCACCGTGGAGGGCGGTCTTCTGTCCCCGTGGCCGGACACGGTCGTCGTAGTCCGCGACGCACTCGCAGGTCCGGCTGCCACCGAGGTCGCTGGAGGAGGTGCTCCTGATGCTTTGGGCAGGAGACCGTCCGCGACGCTCATCACGGGTGGGCCGCCGGGTGCGCTTCCGTGAATGTCAATGATGAGCCGAGATGGGTTTGGCAGGAAGAAAGCCGAGTAGTCGCTGACGTTGCTCACGTCCAACACCACGCGCACCACGTCGCCAGAGAACTGTGCCGTGCGAATGCGCTTGAGGTAGCCGCCGTCGGTGACCGTGATGGCCTTGCCAATCAGCTCCGGCGAGAGCCTGGTCCCGTGCAGGTCAAAGAAGATGCGGTCAGGGCTGGGCGCGCGCGAAGCCTGGTACTGGACCTGGTCCTGCAGATCGATCGCCACCCGGGTGTAGACCGAAGTCGACCAGTGCCGGACGCCCGTAACCAGCGGCAGACGGCCACCCCGCGGCGCTGGCGGCGTGGCGTTGAGGGCAACGTCGGCCGGGTTGGCGATGGCCGATGGCTCTCGTCCTGCTTTGGTGGACGCTGCGCGGCTCGCAGACATATCGGCTGAAGCGTCCGCCGCGCCGCGTGCGGATTTTACCGGTGCGTCCGCTGCGTGCGGGCTGTCCAGGTCTCGCTCGATCAAGGTATCCCGGGTATCCGAATTACTGCGGCCACTTGCCGAGTGAGTGGGGGGCACTGCTAGGGTTCCAGCGGCATCTCCGGCAGCAGGGGCAGGCTGGTCAAAGCCCTGGCGTGGCGTTCGCGGGGCAGGATTGCGGGCGGCCGCCTGGCCAGTGCCGGGGGTCGCCCGCCCGGTGCCTGGAGCCATCCGGCCGGTGCCTGGGTCAGAAGGATTAGGACGCGATCTGCCTCCATCGTTGCCCTGCTTCTGCGCCGTCGTGGTCTGCGAGGCAAGCGCTGCATCGAGCACCGTCCTGCGGGAGGCGGTACTCGCCGTCAAGGTCGTGGCACGGAGACCTTCACGAGCCTCGGCGGCAAGCGGGCTTCGCGGATACAGCCTGAGGAACGTCGCGAAGCTGGCCCGCGCGTCCGCCGCATCGGCCAGGTCGCGCCGGTAGATCTCGCCCTCGGTCAACAGGGCACTCTCCCGACGCCGGCTGGCCGGGTAGGCACGGCGCAGGAACTCGTACTCGCCGATCGCATCCAGCGATGACTTGCGATCCTCAAAAAGCCGCCCCTGCTCAGCCAGCAACTCGGCGACCGTCGCGACACTGGCGTCCGCCTGCGGATTGCGTGGATCCCCGTGGTACACCAGGCGGAAGGCATCGAGGACGCGATCGTAGTCGCGACGGGTTCGCTGCGCCTCAGGCCTGCCTTCGAGCGCCTCGCGCAGGCGCAGTGCGTGGTCGTAGGGGGAGCTACCTGTGCTTGTCCCCGTCGCGCTGGAACGGCGTGCCCGGGTGTGCGGTAAACTTCGGCCGGTTGCCTGTGCGCTTCTGGTCCCCGCCATCTCCGCATGGCTGGAAGCCAACGCAAGCGATGCAAGCAACACGCAGAGAAACCGCGCGAGTGTCAGGCGTCCATGCGAGCTGGGGGCAGTCATGGGCGGCATAGTCAGCGAAGGAGTCGGGACGCCAGAGCTAGGCCGATTATAGGAGATGGCCTTCTGCCGCTGAGCATGCATCGCCATTCCGGCACCACCGGTAACAACCGCTTGCGCCTTTTCTGCGCATGGGTGACAGGCTGCTCGCCGAGCTTCAGCCAATCAGCGAACGGACGATCCCCGGCACGCTCGCGAGCGCAGAGTCGAGCTGCGCGACGTCCTTGCCGCCTGCCTCTGCCAGGTCGGGCCGGCCGCCGCCGGAGCCGCCTACAAGCTTGGCGACCGCGCCCACGAGCTTGCCCGCCTGCACCCTGGCAGTAAGGTCCCTGGTGACGCCTGCGACGAGCGCGAGCTTGCCATCCTCCTGCGCCGAACCGAGCACTACCACGCCGGAGCCGAGCTTGGTGCGGAGGTTGTCGACCAGCACCCGCATCTGGTCGCGCCCGAGGCCATCGACCCGCTGCGCCAGAACCTTGAAGCCCTGTCCCTCGTCTGTTTGGATCGTCACCGCCTGCTCGGCCGAGTCAGAGACAGCGCTCGCCGCAGACTTCATCCGCACCTGGTCGAGCTCGCGGCGCAGCTTCTTCAGCTCTTCTTCCTGTGTCAGCAGTCGCGTGCGAAGAGCCTCCGCCGGAGCCTGGCCAGGGGTCGCGACGAACTGCGCTGCAAGCTGCGCAGCCTCGTAGTCCCGGCGAAACTCGGTCAGTGCCCCGGTGCCCGTCAGCGCCTCGACCCGCCGCACGCCCGACGAAACACTCGACTCACCGACTAACTTGATCAGCCCGATCTCGCCCGTAGCGCTTGTGTGGGTCCCACCGCATAACTCGGTTGAGAAGTCGCCGATCCTGACCACGCGCACCTTGTCGCCATACTTCTCGCCGAACAGCGCCATGGCCTTGTACTGGTTGATCGCGACATCGATCGGCACGTCGACGATGGTGTCAACTTTGGTGTTGCCGAGGACCTCGCGATTGACGATGTCTTCAATGTCCTGCAGCTCTTCATCGGCGACTGCCGCGAAGTGCGAGAAGTCAAAGCGCAGCCGGTCAGGAGAGACGAGCGAGCCGGCCTGCTTGACGTGTGGCCCGAGGACTTCGCGTAGTGCGGCGTGGAGCAGGTGGGTGCCGGTGTGGTTGCGACGCGTTGCGTTGCGGAAATTTGTATCGACGACTGTATCGAGTCGCTGACCGAGCGCGATGGGCTGCCGCAGGGTTGCTTTGTGCACGCGCACGCCCTGCACCGGGAGCACGCAGCCCGTGACCTCGGCAACGATGGAGTTGTGGTCGTCCGAGTAAAGCCAGCCGATGTCCCCGAGCTGTCCGCCGGAGTCGGCGTAGAAGCTGGTGTGATCGAGCACGATCTCGACTGCGTCGCCGGCAGCGGCATGCGGGACGCCTGCGCCATCTTTGACGATGGCGAGGACTTCGCAGTTGATCGAGGTCAGTTGACTATAGCCTTCAAAGGTGGTCTTGGCTAAGTCGCGATAAAGCGGGTTCGCCGATTGCTTGGCGCCGCCCTTCCAGGAGGCGCGGGCGCGTGCTTGTTCTTCGGCGCGTGCTTGCTCGAAGCCGGCGAGGTCAAACTCGAACCCACTATCCCGTAGCACATCCAGGATGTAATCCTGCGATAAGCCGTATGTTTCGTATCTATTAAAAGCAAGCTTCCCAGAGTAGGTAAGGGGAGTGGAGCGTTTTGCGAAGAACGAGCTGACACTCGCAAGGTGCTCCGGCTTTCGGGCAAATACATTTTCGAGTAGCGGGACAGCTGTTCTGACGGCATGGAGCCTGACCTTGTCATCCGTCGGTTGTGCTTCACTGATCAGTTTGGTAAGAGTTGCGATAGCCCGGTCGCCATCGCCGAAGAGATCTACTAGGCGTGCGATAGCTTCGCTAAACAAGTCTGCGATGAGAACACCGCTCCCGACTTCCATGACCCGCGCGAACTGCCGTTCTTCTGCCTCGACAACCTTCGCGATGCGCTCTGCGCTTTCCTTCAACTCTGGGTAGGCTACGGCCATCTCGTCAAGCACGGCGTAGACCATCTCGCGCATAAATGATTGCTGCTGACCTAACAATCGCCCATGCCGAATGCCACGCCGCAGTATCTTGCGCAGAACATAGCCGCGCCCCTCATTCGAGGGATTGACGCCGTCGGAGATAAGAAACGTTGCCGCGCGTGCGTGGTCCGCGATGATGCGCAGCGACGCGTCGGACGGCGAGGTGCCGTCGGTGTAAGTCGTTCCAGTAAGTTCAGCCGCCTTCTGGATCAGCGGCGTGAATAAGTCCGTTTCGAAATTCGATATCTTCCCCTGCAACACAGAAGCAAGCCGCTCCAACCCCGCTCCCGTATCGATCGATGGCTTCGGCAATAACTCGAGCGTAGGCTCCCCATTCGCACTTACCGTGCGGTCGAACTGCATGAAAACTAAGTTCCATATCTCGACATACCGCGCGTCGTCTTCACCGAAGGGCTTATCGACCCCGGGCGTCTCCGCGGCCTCGATCCCCATGTCGTAGAAGATCTCCGAACACGGCCCGCACGGACCGGTCTCGCCCATCTGCCAGAAGTTATCCTTGGCGCCCATCTCGAAGATGCGCTCAGCCGGCACCCCCTGCGCCAGCCAAAGGTCATACGCCTCCGCGTCGCGAGGCACACCATTCTCGCCCTTGAAGATGGTCACGTATAACTTGTCTTCCGGAATATCGAACCAGTTGGGCGAGGTGACCAACTCCCAGGCATAGGCGATCGCGTCGCGCTTGAAGTAGTCACCGAAGCTGAAATTGCCCAGCATCTCGAAAAACGTGTGGTGCCGCCGCGTGAAGCCTACGTTCTCAAGATCGTTGTGCTTGCCGCCCGCGCGCACGCACTTCTGCGACGATGTGGCGCGATTGTAGGCGCGGGTCTCGGCGCCGAGGAAGACGTCCTTGAACTGGTTCATGCCCGCGTTGGTGAAGAGCAGTGTCGGGTCGTTCGCAGGCACAAGCGAAGAAGAGTGCACGCGGCGGTGGCCCTTGGTCTCAAAAAAGCGCAGGAAAGTTTCGCGAATGTCGTTGCCGGAGCGGTAATGCATACGTGCGTCTAGTGTACGTGGGGCGTTGACGCCGGCGAGTCGCCTGACCCATCCCTGACGGGTTGCCAGCTTAGCTGGAGTCCGCGACGGCAGGCGTCCAGATGCGCCCTTCCAGCCGATCCACCTCATCCCGCGCAACCGGCAGCCGCGCGAAGCTCTCGCGGCGCGCCAGCATCGCCAGCAGCGCAGCCAGCGCGTCAAAGGCATCGGCGCAACTGCTCGCGGCAGACACCTGCTCCTCGGCCAGCAGGCCAGGTGCCTGCGCCCGTAGCCAGGCCAGCCGTGAGACTTCGCTCGCCCGTGCGGCGCGCGCATAGCAGGCAGTCGGATAGATCTCGAGAACCAGCGGGTAGTGCGCCCCATCAAACGGCCAAACGGCGAACCCAGCCTCCCGCAGCCGCAACAAGCCGGGCATGCCGCGCACCGAGCCGGTACCCACCTGCCCATCGCCCACCAGCTTGAAGGTCGAGCTTGGTCTGCGTCCTGGCTGCTCGAGCTCGGTGCGCCGGTACTCCGGCTTGCCTGCTGGGTACTGAGGCCGACCTGCCCGCCAGAAAGGGTATGCAGGCCCGGCCAGCCACTGCTCTCCTTCGCGCGAGGCCGCTTGCCAGACTGCCGGCGCTGACTCGCCATGTTCGCGTACAAACCAGGCCGGAAAGCTGAACGAGAAGTCGAGCCCTGCGACGAGCGAACCCAGCCGCGCCTCGGCGATAAGCCCGCGGACGACTTCCTCCCGCGAGAGGCACCCCTCAAGAGTGATCCCGTTGCGCTCGCTCCATGCTGCCCGCCAGATCCCCGGCACGCGCACCCGGCTATCCTTGCCGGCGCCCGACCAGTCCACCGCAACCAGGCGGTCAGGCGCGCGCAGCGTCAGAGACCCTCAACTTCTGCGTCGGGATCGACCTCCGGGATCGCCGACTCCGGCAGCTCCCATGCTTTCAGGATGGCGTAGCCGGTGCCAAGCCCGAAGCCGGCACGCACCAGTTGCCGCAGCACGCGGACGCTCTCCTTCTCGTTGGCCGGCCTGCGGGTGCGCTTGCGCTCCAGGTACTGCCGGGCCAGCACTTCTTCGTTCACATGCTCGTAGGCCGAGGCGAGCGTGGCCTGGATCAGCTCGCCCTCTACCCCTTTTTGCTGGAGGTCCTGCTGCACGCGGCGCTTGCCGAACTTGGCACCCTCCTGCCGCAGGCGCGCGTAGTAGCTGGCGAAGGCTGCGTCGTCAAGGTATTGCTGCTCCTTGAGCTTGAGGATGACAGCGTCGATCCGCTCCTCACCCGACTCGCCCTTCTCAACCCTGGTACGCATAAGCCGCTTCAGCTCAGAGACTGTGCGCATGCGTCGGCTCAGCGCGCCCACGGCGTACTCGTACAGCTGGGGTGCGGTGAGCGGCTCTCGAGCTTTGGGCGGCTTAAAAGGCATCACTGGTGATGGTACTCGGTGCCACACGCTACGCAGCTGGCCCGCTTGCAGGCGAACGACACTTTGGTGAGCACAGGTCTGCAGCCGAGGCGCGTCTTTCCTCCCGCAACAGCGTCTTACAGGATGAGAGGGTCTGACGAACGATGCCACGCCTCCCCTGCCTCCGTCTGTTTCCCGGCTTTGTGCTCGGTGCCGCGCTGCTTGCGAGTGCGCCTGCGCTAAGCGCCCAGGTCTCTTACACCGCCATGCCGCTCGACAAAGGCTTTAGCGAGCTTGACCCGACGCAGCCAACGGTCCCGGTCGCGCAGATCATTGAGAACTTTACCCAGAAGGAATCTGCCTTTCGCCGAGCGATGGCCAACTACACCTACGAGCGCACGGTTCGTGTCGAGACGATCGATGACGATGGGAAAGTGGATGGCCAGTATTACCAGGTGGTTGACATTACGGCCGATCCGCAGGGCAAGCTCTACGAGAAGGTCGTGAACGCACCGGCAAACACGATCCAGCGCGTGATGATGTCGCCGGCTGACTTTGAAGACATCGAGCACCGGCTGCCCTTCGTCCTGACCAAGGAGGATGCGAGCCAGTATGACGTGATCTACGTCGGCAAGCAAAAGGTGGATGAGGTCGACACCTACGCGTTTGACGTGAAGCCGAAGGTCATGGAAAAAGGCAAGCGGTATTTTCAGGGCCGCATCTGGGTCGACCAGAAGGATCTGCAGATTGTTGTAACGAACGGCAAGAACGTACCGGACGACGTACGAAAGGGTCACGAAGACCTGTCGCCGCCATTTACAACCTATCGCGAGCAGGTGGATGGGAAGTACTGGTTTCCGGTTTATACCAAGGGTGACGGAGTTCTGCACTTCTCAGCCGGGAAGGGCTACCTGGGCGAAGACGTACATATCCGCGAGGTCATCAAGTACGGGGACTACAAGCGTTTTGGATCGACAGTGCGGATCACGACGGTCGGAGGGCAGGAGGTGGAGCGGGATGATAGCGCAAAACCAACGCCACAGAGCCCTCACTAGGCAGTGCGGATTCTGCCATGCATGGGGATGATAGCGTCCTCTTGTGCCGACTGAAGCTGGAAATACCCCACAGACCCGGAAGGCGCTGCTCCCCGCCTCAACCTGCCCGCTCCTGAAATACTGCGATCGCTCTTCTTCCAGCGCAAGCTCGTACAGGCGCGAAGGGCCACCGACCGCGACGGCCGGTCGCTAGTAGTACAGGTACTTGCGCCACTTCTGATCGCTATTGCCGATCATGCGCATGATGTGTCGGCTGGTGTGAAGCGAGAAGGGTCGCGGCTCCCGCAGCAATCTCATCTCAGTCTGCTCATGCAGCAGCTGGTTGCCTTTGCGACGGTTGCAGCTGTGGCAGCACGCCACCAGGTTTTCCCAGGTAGACTGGCCGCCACGCGAACGAGGGTGCACGTGGTCAAGTGTCAGCTCGCCGGCAGCAAGCACGACCGAGCAGTACTGGCAGGTGTTTCGGTCGCGCAGCAGGATGTTCTTGCGGGAGAGTGCGCGCGTCTGGTGCGGGATGCGGCGGTATTCAAGCAGCCGGATCACCGATGGTAGCGGCATGCGGATACGCGCCGCGTGCAGGGTTGAGCCCTGTTCTTCCTCTGTCTTGGCAACGCCTTTGAGCACGAGCACCAGCGCCCGGCGAGCGCCGCAGATATTGATCGGTTCATAGGACGCATTCAGCACCAGCACCGGGGTTTGCATGGGCTGCGCGTTGAAGCGCACCGCGTCCTCCTGGCTGGAGGGCGTCATGCTGTGACACTTGACGAGTGACTTCTGCTTGCGCGGGTGCACAGAACTCTTGCCGATCGACATGCGTTGGCTTCCCCCTCAACTCACGGTGTTCACGCTGCTTTTTGACGATGGCTGCCGCGCTGCCGGCAGCGGCGCTGCACCCCAGGTGGCGACATCCTGCTCGATGGGAAGAACAAACGCAGGCAACGTGTCCACTTTTTGCGCGCGGGCCACGGTTGCGACCCAGACCGAGCCCGCACCGGCCTCCCGCAAGGCAAGCGAACAGGCCCTGGCCGTGGCGCCCGTCGTGTAGATATCGTCGATCAGCAGCACGTCTTTGCCCGCGAGGCGCTGCATCGCGGCTGAAGGTCGGGCGCCAGGCACGCGCACCTCCTCATCGCGGCGGCTGCCCGGCACAAAGAACGCTCCACGCACGTTGTCGCGTCGTTGCCGCATGGTGAGCCCGGCCTGGCTTTCGGTAGCACGCTTGCGCTTGAGCAGGCCTACGTCCACCTGCCAGTCGGCGCCGCGGACCCTGGCCGCGCGGGCAGCAGCCTCAGCCAGCAACTCTGCCTGGTTGTAGCCGCGCTCGCGGCGCTTGCCGCCAAACAGAGGTACGGGCACCAGCACCAGCTTGCCTGGCAAGGCGGGCTGGGCCAGCACGTGCGCGGCCAACAGCGCGCCGAGGCGCGCGGCGACCGGCTCTACGCCTTCGTACTTGAGCAGGTGCAGCAACGAGCGGATGGTCCCGGTGTAGAGCCCATGCGCGACCGCGCGGTCAAACCTGGGTGGCACCACCCGGCACGGTCGGCACAGGTAGTCTCCTGGCGCGCGGTCAGCCCCTGCAAAGGCGTGCGCACCGAGCGCCTCACCACAACTCAGGCAGAGGGATCCGGATTGTGAGGGAAGGTCACACCAGCACGCGTCGCAAACCGGGGCGCGCGACAGGCGCAGCAGAGGTCTAGCACATATGGAGCAGGTCGCAGGAAACACGGCACAGGCAAGCGGGTCGGCAACGCTGGACAAGGTACTTCGAAGCACACGCGCTACGGCTCGCCACCCGGATGGGCCGGGCTGTGGAACGTCGAGCGTCAGGGCCTGCGGCTGACTACTGAAGACGCACCTCGCGAAAACAGCGCCAGCGGACTCGCCCAGCTGCTGTTGCCTTGGAGTATACGTCGAGAATGGCCGCTGGCGCCAGTCGCAAGCTCGTTCCGCCAGCACCGATGAGCAGGAAATCCGCACGCTGCGTTTCCCGGTTTCGAACAGATGAAAAGGCTGGGGCGCTTTCTCGGGCGCAAGGCCGCACGAAAAGGATAGGCTTACACGGATCGTGTCTCGCAACGACGGATGAACTCAGCCAGAGCCAACACTCCGCGCGCCGCCCGGGCCATCCCGTCCGACTCCCTGCCCTCCGAGCTGAAGCTGACTGCGCGCCTCGGGATGCCGCTGGCCATCGGCGAGCTCGGATGGATGTCGACCTACATCGTGGACGCCATGATGGTTGGGCGCATGCACAACTCGGCGCTGGCTATCTCGGCTTCGTCGCTCGGGAACAGCATCTTCTCGGCGCTGGTTTTTTGCGGCATTGGCCTGCTGTATGGGCTCGACGCGCTGGTCTCGCAGGCCTATGGGCGTGGTGATCGCGAGGATGGCCTCTACTCGCTCATACAGTCGATGGTGATTGTGGGCGTATGCGCGCCTATCGTTGTGGTGCTGACACTGCTTGCGCCGTTTATACTCGCGCGACTACACGTGGACCCCGTCATGGTGGCCGAGACGACCCGGTACCTGCATGCGCTGGTGTGGTCGGCCCTGCCGCTGATGCTTTACATGGGCGTGCGGCATTACCTGCAGGCGGTGGACCGGCCCTTTTGGGTGATGGTCTCGCTGCTGACGGCCAACCTGGTCAACCTGGGCGGCGACTGGGCGCTGATCTACGGGCATCTCGGCTTTCCGGCCATGGGGATTGCCGGCTCCGGCTGGGCGACGGTGCTAACGCGGGTGTACATGCTGGCCCTGCTGCTGCTTTCTCTCGGGCTGAGCCTGCGCAAGGCACCCATCAGAGTTCGTACGCAGGCGCTGCGCCCGGACCTCGCGAGGCTGAAGGCGCTGTTGCGCATCGGCTGGCCAGTTGGCGTGCAAAGCCTGGGCGAGCTGAGCCTCGCAACGTTCTCAACTGTACTGACCGCAAAGCTGGGCGCGACCCTCCTGGCTGCGCACCAGGTAGTGCTTGACCTGAACGCCTTTGTCGCCATGGTGCCGGTGGGGCTCGCAGCGGCGACCGCGGTGCGTACCGGGCAGGGCGTCGGCATGCGCGGCACGGCGCAGGTGCGGCACTCGGGCTACGCTGGCGTGCTGATCATAGCCGGTTGCATGGTCTGCGCGGCGAGCTCATTCTTCCTCGCCCCGCGTGCCTGGGCGCACATCTACACCAATGACGCAGCGGTGGTCGCCGCAGCGATCCCGATCTTCGCCATCTGCGCGTGCAACCAGGTCTTTGATGGATCGCAGACCGTGCTGGCGGGGGCACTGCGCGGCATGGGCGAGACACGCATCCCCTTCTTCGCCTCTTTCGGCTGCAACTGGCTTATCGGCATTCCCGTCGAGGTGCTGCTCGTGACCAGGCTCCATATGGGCCTGGTGGGCGTCTGGCTAGCCGGCTCCTCTGCGCTCGTGCCGCTATTCTGCATCATTGTGTCGACCTGGTTTCGCCGGACCCATCGACTGCAGGCAGAGTTTCGCCAGCCACGCACCGCGCCGATGGGCGCCATGCCGCAGCCGGCAGGCGACTAAGGGCAGGCCCAGCAATCTCGCGGCACCTCCCGGCTGGTACACTCACGCAACGCGGTGCTCCCTACCGCACTCTGCCTGCATGTAGGAGATACGGACCTTGCCGATCGAGACGCCTGCTCCCGAGCAGAAGCGAGCCTTCCAGCCCTTTGTTCCAGCTGTCGAGAACCGGCCGGAGCTTACCGCCCGCGCGCTGTTGCTGGGCAGCTTCTTCGGGATCCTTTTTGGCGCGGTCACGGTCTATGTCGGCCTGCGCGCCGGGCTTACCGTTGCCGCGTCCATCCCGATCTCCGTGCTGTCGATCTCGGTGCTGCGGGCTTTGGGTCGCGCGTCCATCCTTGAGAACAACATCGTCCAGACCACCGGGAACGCCGGCCAGTCGATCGCCGCCGGTGTCATCTTCACCCTGCCTGCGCTGATCTTCCTCGGCTTCGACCTCGAGTACGCGCGCATCTTTGTGCTTGCCCTGCTGGGCGGCTGGCTGGGCGTGCTGTTCATGATCCCCTTGCGGCGCCAGTTGATTGTCGAAGAGCATGGACATCTGACCTACCCCGAGGGCACTGCCTGCGCCGATGTGCTGCTGGCCGGCGAGCGCGGTGGCTCGTTTGCCTCACGCGTCTTCTTCGGCCTCGGGCTGGGCGCCGTGTACACGCTCTTTCAAAACGAGAACCTGCTGGGCGCCTGGCCGGCCACGCCCGACTACCAGCCCGATTTTGGCGCGCAGCATGTACTGCGCGGCGCAGCTATCCGCTGCGAAGCGACGCCTGAGTACCTCGGCGTCGGCTACATCATCGGGCCCAAGGTAGCAGGCACGATCTTTGCCGGCGGCGTCTTCTCCTGGCTGGTGCTGATGCCGGCGATCTACTTCTTCGGCTCGCACTTCCCTGCGGCGCTTTACCCGGCCACCAGGCCCATCGCACAAATGTCGCCAAGCGAGTTGTGGTCAAGCTACGTGCGGCCGATGGGCGCGGGGGCAGTCGCGGCGGCCGGGCTCATCACGCTGCTCAAGACACTCCCGACGATTGCGAGCGCGCTTGGCGCGGGTGTCGCCAACATCCGCAAGCGGGGCGCCGCCGCTCCGACGCAGCCTGCGCGAACGGATAAGGACCTCCCGGCAGCCTGGGTTGCAGGCGGCAGCATTCTGCTGGTTGTCCTGATGTTTCTCTTCCTCACCTTCAAGCCGGTGCCAGGCGCCCAGATGTCGCTCGTTGCCAACCTTGCGGCGTCACTGCTGATCGTGGTCTTCGGCTTCCTCTTCGTCACTGTCTCGTCGCGGATCGTGGGGCTGATCGGCAGCTCGGCGAATCCCATCTCGGGTATGACCATCGCGACACTGATGGCCACCTCCGCCATCTTCCTGGTCAAGGGCTGGACGGCGCCTGCCTTCGGCGCGCTCGCGATTACCATCGGCGGCACGGTCTGCATCGCCGCCGCCAACGCAGGCGACACCTCGCAGGATCTCAAGACAGGCTTCCTGATCGGCGCAACCCCGTGGAAGCAGCAGCTGGCACTGATGGTCGGCGTCTGCGTCTCGACCGTGGCGATCGGCGCGACACTCAACGCGATGAACAAGGCGCTCGAAGAGTTTCGCGCCACCAGCACGCCGTGGTCGATCGACACCGCGCACGCAGGCGTGCAGAACCAGGGCACCTTCACGCGCGCGCAGTTCACCGTCGCGCACCCTGAGAGCACCGCCCGCTCGACCGACATGCGCCCAGGGCACAACTACATCCTGCTAAATGCGCTTGGCTCGCACGAGCTGGCCGATGGCAAGTACCTCTACAACCCCGCTACGCGCGCAATTGAAGTCCAGTGGATCCAGGGCATCGGATCCGAGCGGGCCGCTGCTCCGCAGGCGCGCCTGATGGCCACGGTGATCAACGGGATCCTCACGCGCCAGCTTCCCTGGGGCCTGGTCCTGCTTGGTGTCTTCCTGGTGATCGCGGTAGAACTGCTAGGGATTCGCTCGTTGTCCTTCGCGGTGGGCGCCTATCTTTCGATCGCCACCACGCTTGCGATCTTTGTCGGCGGGGTGATGCGCTGGATGGTCGATCGCGCGGCGGAGAAGGCTGGGGCGCACGCCGCCGACGGCGAAAGCGAGATCAGCCCAGGCTCGCTTTACGCCTCGGGCCTGATCGCTGCCGGCGGACTGGTTGGCCTGCTGGGCGTCGTGCTCAAGCTGTATGAGAACCTGACCGGGCACGTCGCGCTACCGAGCATGCCGCACACCCTTCTCTACAACCCGTGGGTCTCGGTAATCATGTTTGCGGCGCTTGCGTTTTCGCTTTACTACTTCGCACGTAAGCCTTTGCGTCAGGAATGATGGACGAGCGACACCAGGCGTCACCGCCAGCGGCACCAGACCGCGTGCTGCTGCAGGAGCAGCCGAAACCGTTGGGGCTGTCAGGGCTGTCGGGACCGTCGCCAGGACTGTCCGTAACATCCCCGGCACCCGGAACGGTCTTCGACCGCATCTGCGACCGGCTCTTCCTGCTGGGGCTCCTCGGCGCCATCTCTTTCCTGCTATGGCTGCCCGTCTTCCCCTCCGGCGACGGCCCCGTCCACCTCTACTACGCCAACGTGCTTTCGAGCCTGGTCCATCACCAGCCCGGCTACGCGCACGACTACGCGATCCGCCATCTCTTCGCACCCTACCTGGTCCACTACCTCGCGCTCATCTCCTTCGAGCGCTTCACCATGCCGCCACTCGCGGAAAAGCTCTTCCTCGCCATCATCTTCCTGACCCAGGCCTTCGGCTTCCGCTTCCTTGCGCGAACCCTTGGTACGGCCTGCGTAACCAGCGCGGGCGACGCGACGAGGGCGACGAGCCCTGCCATCGCATGCCTCTGGATGTTGCCCCTTCTCTTTAGCTGGTCCGCCGGCGGCGGCTTCCTCAACTGCTGCTTTGCCACCGGGGTCGTTCTCTGGTCCTTTGGCGTGTGGACACTGCTCAACGGCAACCCCAGGCAGTCGACCAGCCCCATGCCCGGGGCACGCCTGGGATCGCTGCTGGCCGCGCACATCGGCCTGCTGGCGGTCCTCGTCCTCTCGCATCCAGTGCCCCTGCTGGTGCTGCTGCTCTTCACCGCGAGCGACCTCTTCCTCCGCCTGCTTCACTGCCGCAGCCTGGCTTCGGCCTGGCAGTCGCTCGCGCCCCAGATCGGCGCATTTGCCCTGACCTGCTTGGCCTTCCTCTTCCCCGCGATGCTCGCGCAAAAAGGTCAGGCCGCAGCCGTGCTGCCCGAGATCGGCTTCCACATCGACGTGCTGGGCGAACTCGCGGCGGGCATGCGCCTTGGCTACTTCGCCGGCCTCAACCTGCACACTGCCGCTGGCTGGCTTGCCATCCTCGCCCGGGCCATGCTCGTCGCGATCGTGCCCGGCGTGGCAGCGCTGCTGGGCTATGCAAAGTGGCAAAGCCGCCTGCTCCCACCAGCGCCGGCGCTAGGAGTCAGGCAAGCGCTCGCGCCGGATCTCATGCAAGCAAGCGCGCCTGCCCCCGACCGCACAGCCTTTCTGCCGCGGACGCCCGCCGGGCGGCTGTTGTTGATCTCGCTCCTCTACCTCGCGGCAACCGTCTGGTTTCCCCGGTCACTGAACCACTCCTTCTTCTTCCCGCAGCGCATGTGGGATATTGTCTGGCTGCTCGTGCTCGCCTGCGGCTCCTCTGCCGCGCTCTCGCCCCGCGCGCAGCGCTGGCTGGCCGGCGCAGGCCTCGCAGCCGTCGTACTCACCGCCGCAACCGGGCTGCCGGCGCTCACACGCATCGCCCGCGCCCAGGCCCAGATCGCATCCATACCACTGCCGGCGGGCGCTCGCGGCCTGCTGCTGGGTTCACACGCCACCATCGAAGGCCACGGCGCAGCCACCACGTACCCTGTCTACTTCTGGGCCGGCGCGCGCGCCTTCGCCGCCAGCCACGCGGTCCTGCTCAACAGCCCCTGGCTCGGGCTCACCATCCTGCCCCTCAAAGACGCGCTCGGCCCCCAGATCGCGGCCACCGCTTCGCGACCAGCGGTCCCCTCTCAGGCTCTCCTCGATCAGGGTTTCCCCTCCCTCTACAGCGAAAACCCCGTCCTGCTCGCGGCTCTTCTTGTGAACGACCTGGCCGAGCGCGACCAGATCCTCGCACGCGCCGGCTTTCTGCTCTACGTGGACCCGGCGTCATCCTCAATACCGCTCGCCCTCCTGGGCAGCCACCCCGACGCCTGGCAATGCCAGGCTTACCTCTCGGCCACACTATGCACCCGCAGGCAGTAAAGTGTTCGCAGGCCTAAACAGATGAGTCCCACGCTCAGCATCGTCGTTCCCTGCTACAACGAGCAGGAGAGCCTCGCCGCTTGCCATGCCCGCTTATCCGCGGTGCTCGGCGGGGTTGAGGCCGAGGCGGCGCCGGGCGACTTTTCATGGGAGATCGTCTACGTCGATGACGGATCCGGTGACGCGACCTACCCGATCCTTGCCGAGATACAGGCACGCGAGCCGCGGGTGACCGTTGTTCGCCTGGCTCGCAACTTTGGCCACCAGCCGGCTGTGACCGCAGGCCTGGCTCGGGCACGCGGCAGGGCGGTCGGGATCCTTGATGCCGACCTGCAGGATCCGCCGGAAGTCCTGGGAGAGATGTATGCGCTTTGGCACAACGACGGCTTCGACGTGGTGTATGGCGTACGCGAGGTACGCGCCGGTGAGTCGCGCTTCAAGTTAGCGACAGCTAAGTTGTTTTATCGAACACTTAGCCGATTTTCGGATGTAAAGATACCGCTTGACGCCGGTGACTTTCGCTTGATCGACCGCCGCGTTGTCAATGCCTTGCTGAGCATGCCGGAGCGGCACCGACTCCTGCGAGCCATGTGCTCCTGGGTAGGCTTCAAGCAGGTAGGCATCCCCTACCATCGCAGTGCGAGGTTTGCAGGCAAAACCAAGTATCCCTTCTGGAAGATGATCAATCTCGCCTTTGACGGAATCTTTTCTTTCTCGACGGTTCCGCTGCGCATGCTTACTTACCTGGGGATAGCGGCCGCATGCCTGGCATTTGTTGGCGTGCTCTGGGCGTTATTCGTCAGGCTTTTTACGCACCATTGGGTCCAGGGCTGGGCCACACTCTTTATCGGCATGTTGTTTCTGAGCGGCCTGCAGATGATCTCGCTCGGCATCATGGGCGAGTATCTGGGCCGCATTTATACCGAGGTCAAGCAGCGGCCCTTGTATGTGGTCGCTTCCGTATTGCCGTTTGACAGCTAGGTAGTCTGTGCGCTAACGCCCGAGGCGCTTGCGCGCATCGACGCCACCTGGGCTTGCGGCATCCACCCGGAGCGCTGCTTCGAATGCGGCATGCGCCTTGGCAGCCTGCTCGACGTTCTCGCTCCCGGCCAGCACCTGACCGTAGTAATCGAGTGCCGCGGCAGCCAGCGGAGCCGGGAGGCGGCCTTGACGGGCAGCCTGCTCCACACGCGGACCCAGGTACTGCAAATCCTGCTCGGCCTGCTCCTTGCGATGGAAGAAGAATGGCAGATGCCAGGTGGTCAGCGCGCGCACGAAGCGTGCTTCCAGGTCATCCGGCGCCTGGTTGACGGCAGCGTCCAGCTTCTCCAGACCCTCGGTAGCAAGCGTGTGTTTGCGCCACACCGCCAGGGTCCGGGCTGACTCCAACAAGTCGAGCGAACCCAGGTAGGCTGCGACCACGGGCTGATGCGGCCACGCCGCCTCGATCGCTTCAAACTGCTGCCGGGCCCGGTCGTCCGCACCGCGATCGCCGCTCAGGTCAGCAAAGTACGCTTGCCGGGCCGCGGCCAGCCGCTGCGAGAAGCCCGTCTCACTGAGCGCACTTGGCGCGTCATCTGTTCCGGCTGCCAGAACTTGAGCATTGCCGCCGAACAGCAACATGCCTGTGCACAGAGCGAACCCAGCAACAACCACCAGGCGCAGGGCTGGCCTCCGACGACCCGTCAGGAGTCGGCGCGTTCTGTACATGCGGTCGCTCTGCAATCTGCGGTCTCCTCTCGCTTATTCAGCCTAACCTACCTCATAGGCGCGTGCCTTCCACGTGGCGCGGACACCCAGCAGCTTGCGCGCCAGGGCATACCACTGCAACACCAGCAACACCATCACGCCAATAGGATGCAGCAGTGCACCTCTCTGGCTTTGACGAAACCGACGCGCAGCAAGGAAGCGAGGCAGGTAGCTTGCCCCGAGCGCCAGAAGCGTGAGCGGACCCGGCCAGGCGAGCGCAAGAGCAAGCGGCAGCACCTGCCCGGCAAACAGCAGCAGGGTGAACGGGACGATCCGGGCGGGCGCAGCCATGCCTTCGGTGGCGTTCTTGGCCAGCCCCTGCCACACGCCGCGCGCATCGTGGTACATGCGGCAGCGCGCAAGGCTCGTCAGGTCGCACAGGTCCGTCGCGAAGCCGGCCGAGCGCAGCAGCCGCGGCAGCATCAGCCCGTCATGCATGGTCGCGCGGATCGCTGCATGTCCACCCGCCGCGATATAGGCTGCGCGCTCGACCAGCATGATCTGTCCGCAGCCCGCAGCAAGCGCCCGGTTGTGGCGATCTGCCCGCATCCGCGCCAAGGGTAAGAAGCCCAGCAGCACGAAGTGGATCAGCGGGATGAGCAGCCACTCAAGGGTGGTCCGCGTTTCCTCATGCGGGAAGCCGCTGACCAGCGCTGCGCCAGATGCCAGCTGGAACCCAGCAAGTCGGGCAAGGGCCTCTGGAGCGAGCCGCACGTCTGCGTCAAGAAAGCAGAGAAGGTCATGCTGCGCCAGGGCTGAGAGCACCTGGCAGGCATGCTGCTTACCGTTCCAACCCGCAGGCAGGGCCGGAGCTCGAGCAAGCCGCACCCTTGGGTCGGCCGCCGCAAGCGCACTGACGACCGCAGCCGTGCCATCGGTTGACGCGTCGTCGAGCACGATCACTTCAAATGTGACGCCGCGTGAAGCAAGCACGCTGGCCACTGCCGGGCCAATCGAGCTCTCCTCGTTCCGCGCGGGGATCAGGACCGAGATCGCGGGCGGCAGCCCGTTCGGCGGCGGCGGTGGGAGGTAGAGGCGCAGGTTGGCAACAAGGAGCGCCGCGGGCACGACCGAACAGGCAAGAGCCAGCACCAGCGGCCAGGGGTGGGGCGTGAGCAGTGGGTAGGGCAGAAATACGTGCGCAGCAAGCGTCATAGGCCTGGAGCCCTGGACGAAGCAGCCCGCGTGACTTCGGCTTGTTGCCGAGCCACATACTGCCGTGGGTGCACTCCGCCCCGGAGACCTGCAAGCATTCTTCGCAGCATGCCCTGCTCGGAGAGCCCACCCAACACTGTGTCAAATCGCTCCGCATCGCGCGTGAGTGCGAGCGCTGCAAGCTCATCCTGCGTGTGTGCGAGCGCCTCTGCGACAGCGTCGCCGGCGTCGAGGCCTGCTGCTCCGACCATCGCGCCCCGCCTGAAGAAGAGTGGTGTTCCAACAGCGGTAAGTATCTCTGGCCGGGGCTCATTCCAGAAGGAGTACTCGTAGGCGAGCGGCACCACGGTGACCTGATCAAGACGCTTGAGCAGCGAGGCGAGGCCGGACTTGAAGGTGACCGGACGCGAACGGACATCGGTAAACGCGCCCTGAGGCGTGAGCCAGAGCACCGCGTTTGGGTCCGACAGGATGGCAGCTGCGGCGCGCAGAAAGTGAACCGCTCCCCTCGGCGTACCCTGCTCCACAGGAAACAGTCCCATGCCCGTGAGGATCCGGTGCTTTGGCAGGGCCGCAGCGTCAATGGGCGCGTAATGGTCTACCCTGGGCAAAAAATAACGCGAGAGCAGGATCGAGGTGAGCGGGTCCCACCACGAAGGGTGATTGATAACGACAATCAGCGGGCGCGCATCGAGCGGAAAGCGTGGGCCGCCGGCCACACGCAAGGCGTTGAAGTGTTGCGGGACATACGCACCGAGATAGAAATCAAAAAAACGCAGCAGCCTGCGCGACGGACGACGCGGAGCAGCAGATATCGCGCTAGAGACGCTGGCAACAGGCTGGTCTTTCGCGGCCGGGACAGCCTGCGTGATCACGAGTTCAGCTGAACTTTCTGGCCGACGCCATGAGCGTGCCAGCACCCACTTCTATGAGTCCGCAGGGGGCTTTGCGCACCTAAGTCGAGCATCTCTTTCTGCAAGGTCATCACGCCTCTGGAGCCGTCTCCTGTGGTTGCCCGCACTCGCCCTGAGCTTACCTCACGGCAAGTGCGGTGGACGTGACGCTTTAGACCGCTTGCGCGACGAGCGACTCTGCCTGATGCCGCGCGGTGAGCGCTGCCTGCTCGCCGCGGTAGCGTTGGTCAAGGGCATCGGCTGCAATCCAGCCTGACATCATCACCATCGGCATGCCGGGGCCAGGATGCGCTGCGCCTCCTGCGAGGAAGAGCCCGTCGAGCTCGCGGCTGGCATTGGCAGGCTTGAACGCGCCCGTCCAGCGCCCGTGGCTTGAGAGGCCGTAGATCGCGCCATTGAGCACCTTGTAGCGCTCGTGGATATCCTGCGGCGTGAGCGCTCGCTCGAAGACGATCCGGTCTTCAATATCGGTGAGGCCGGCCGTGCGCTTGAGCTTGTCGAGAATGACCTGGCGGTAGGCTGGGAACATCTTTGACCAGTCGTGGTGAGGACGAAGGTAGGGCGTATGCACCAGCACGTAGAGCGCGTCACCTCCAGCAGGAGCTGTTGCCGGCTCTGTGCCCGAAGTGGAGGCGAGATAGCAGGTCGGGTCGGGCGCCGGCTCGCCGAGATCGTAGATGTGGTGAAACTCTTCGTGCGCATCGCGAGAGAAAACAAAATCGTGATGGGCAAGGTGGTCATACCGCTGATTGAGGCCGAGGTAAAGCACAACCCCCGAGCAGGCCGGTTCGTAGTTGCCGCGCGACTCAAAGCGCTCAGCCGCGTGGCCACCAACGAGCTCGCGATACGTGCGCACGGCGTCTTCGTTCGACACGACTGCATCAAAGGCGTAACGCTCGCCTGAAGTTGTAACCAGCCCGGTTACCTTTTGCTTAGTCCGCTCGCCCGTGGTGAGGAGCCGTTCCACTTCTGTCGAGGGGTGATAGACGATGCCGAGTTCGCGGCCAAGCCTGACCAGCCCCTCCGGCACGGCGCGCGTGCCACCCATTGGGTACCAGATGCCTTCTTCTGCCTGCATGTTTCCGATAGCGCAAAGGATCGCCGGCGAAGCATCTGGTGAGGAGCCGACGTATTGCACATAATGGTCAAGCATCTGCGCGACATCAGGATCGTCAATGTAATCACGAATGGTGCCGGCCACGGTCTGGCCCATCCGCATCCGCATGACATCTTTGAGCACCTTGATATCGAAAGCGCCTTGTATGTCAAAGGTGTCGCGCATGGAGCCGACTGACTTCCAGAAGAAGAAGCGATCCGAGATGCCGTGCAGATCTTTCGACATCTGCATGAACTGGACATACTTGTCGCCCATCCCTGGGCGGCGCCCATTCAACTGCGTAGCCATTTCTCCAATCTCGTGTTTTAGATCGAGCACCGAGCCATTGTCGAAAAAGCAGCGCCACTGCGGGTCAAGCCGCACCATGTCGATGTAGTCGTCAAGGTTCCTGCCAGCCTCTGAGAAGATCCGCCGCAGCACAGAGGGCTGGATCAAAATGGTTGGGCCCATGTCAAAGCGGAAGCCCTGCTCGGCAAGCACTGCCGCTTTGCCGCCAAGCCATGGATTCTTGTCAAACACCTCTACCTGGTAGCCGCGTCCGGCGAGTGTGCAGGCTGCCGAGAGGCCGCCGAGGCCGGAACCGATGACTGCAATGCGCATGTGCTGTATCTCCTTGACCTCTTGTAGCAGTGCTTGTTACTTGACGTGTTTGGCCGAAGCGATCAACTGCTTCAGGCCCGCGATACGCGTACGCCATGGCCCCGCGTGCAGCATCTGCGCGAAGCCCGCGAAAAAGGGCAGGTGCGCTGCGCCCGTTGTTTGGTAGGCCCGGCGGTTGCTGCCGCGCTGGCGAAGGATGGTCTTGACCTGCGTCATGCCCAGCAACCCCTCGCGTCCGCGGGTGGCGCCGAAGCCACTTTCACCCCGACCGGCAAAGCTCGCGCGGGGGTCAGCGGTCGGCACGACGAGATCGTTGATCAGCACGGTGCCGGCATGAAGTTGCGCCGCGAGTGCTTCAGCTTGTTTAACAGGACCGAAGATTGCCGCGGTGAGCGCGTAGGGACAAGCGCGATGCGCTGCGAGTGCTTCTGCTGTGTCGGCGACGCGAAGGATCGACAGCACCGGGGCGAAGATATCGCTTTGAGCAACGCGCATGCTCGGAGAGACGTGGTCGAGCAAGGTGCCGTAGACGCAGCCCGTCTCCTCGGCTTCTACATCAAAGCCGTCGAGCGGCAACGTCGCTCCGAATAACGTCGCTTCGTCGACGAGGTCACGCAGAAGCGCCCGGGTCTGTGGAGTTAATGGCGTTGCCGGTATCGAGTCAAGCGATGTGATCAGATGCGGCACCAGATATTCTGCCACAGTGTCTGTTACAAATAGACGACGCGGTGCCATGCAGGTCGCCGATCCATTCAGCCGCAGCGCGAAGGTCAGCGCCTCCACTAGGCGAGCAAGGTCCGCACCCTCAAATACAAAGACGGCATCGCAGCCGGACAACTCCATCGCTGCAGGCGTAAGCGTCTCGGCAAGCTGGCGCAAGACCGCTCGCCCGGTCGCAGCAGCGCCGGTCAGGATCACTTTATCCGGCGCAAGCCCAGGGCCTGCATGGATCAGGGCGGCTACGGCGTGCGGATCCGGATCAAGAATCGTTAACAAGGCAGGGTCCAGTCCACACGCGACCGCCTGGCGTGCCAGCGCGTATGCACACGCTGCCGTGCCGGGTGCCGGCTTCCAAAGCACAGCGTTGCCTGCAACAAGTGCCTGCAGCGCCTGGACGCCAGCCAGGAAGAGCGGGTAGTTTGCCGGCGCAAGGATGAGCACGACGCCCAACGGCTCCCTGCGCGTTTCTACCATGACACCGCGAAGCCAGGCAGGCCGGGACCCTGCGCTCTCTTTAACGGGCCGCAGCAAAAATGCAGCCTCGCGTTCCAGAAAGCGGCACGCTTCGAGCAGGGGCAGAACTTCGGCGACCAATGTGTCTGCGACGCTACGATGCAGCGCTCCTGGCAGGCTGGTGGGGACGGTAGCCGCGAGCGCCGCGGGATCCGCGGCAATCTCCTGGCGCAGCTTCTTTATGATCTGTAACCGCTGCTGTACCGTGGTTGCTGCCCACCGCGTCTGGGCGGAGCGCGCTGCGGCCAGCACCGGCGCCACGGCACCAGCCTCAGTCTGCATTGTCTAGCTCACCGTCTCGTACATGGGGTCAGCGCTGGGCGGCACTCCAGGTATGACAGGCTCGGTGTTCCATTGCGGCTCAATCTGCATATCTTCAAGGAGCAGCCGCGAGGTAATCCGCGCCGACTCAAAGATGACTGGCAGGCCGCTTCCAGGGTGCGTGCCGCCGCCTACCAGGTACATGCCGTCCACATCTTCAAAGCGATTGTGTGGGCGCATATGCAGCATTTGGCGCAGGTTATGCGCCATGCTGAACGTTGCGCCACGGTAGAGCCCAAAGTCTTCGTTCCAGCTTTGCGGTGTCAGGCACTTCTCGACCCGGATGCGCCGCTCGACATCGGTGATGCCAATCTTCTCCATCTGTTCAATGGCGAGTTGGCGGAAACGCGGCTGCTCCTTTTGCCAGTCAACAGAGCCCGTATCATGTGTCACAGGCAGCAGCACATAAAGCGTGCTCATGCCGTGCGGGGCCAGCGTGTTGTCCGTCACACACGCATTTTGCACATAAAAGGATGGGTCCGCGGACAAGCGGTGATCCTCTTCGATGTCGCGCAGGTTCTGACGATAATCCTTGGCGAGATAGATCGTGTGGTGCGAAACACTGTCGTATTGCCCCTCGATCCCGAGATAGAGCATGAAGGTCGAGCACGAGAATTTTTTCGACTGTATTTTCTTGTCTGTCCACTTGCGGCGCAACCGGTCTGGCACCATCTTGCGCATGGCATCGGCGAAGTCGGCGTTCATCACGATCGCGTCGGCGGCGAGTCGGCGCGAAGCCGTGCGCAGCCCTACCGCACGGCGACCTTCAAACAGCACCTCTTCAACCGGCTCGTTGAGCAGGACGCGCACACCCTGGCTCTCGGCAACACGCGCCATGGCCTGGGTTACCGCTCCACAGCCACCGATGGGATGAAACACACCGTGCTCATACTCCAGAAATGACAGGATTGAGAACAGGCTCGGGCAGGAGAATGGCGACATGCCCAGGTACTTGGATTGGAAGCTGAAGCCAAGCCGGATACGCTCATCGCAGAAGTGAGATCGCAGATCGGCATCAAGCGATCGCCAGGGCCGCAATAGCGGCAGCATGCGCAGCATGTCGGGGTGGATCAGGTCCCGCCATGACTCAAAGGGTGTCTCAAGAAAGGGGATGAACTTTTCGAGCTTGACCCGATTGTCAAGGATGAAGCGGCGAAATCCATCTGCGTCGGGCGGCGATAACTCGCGGATCGCCTCGGCCATCCGATCAATGTCAGGAGTGGCCAGCAACTCGCCACCTGAGCCAAAGACAAGTCTGTACTGCGGGTCCAGCCGCACCATGGGGACTTCCGTGTCGAGGTCCGCGCCCGCGGCAAGAAAAATCTCACGCAGGACGCGAGGATACAGGAAGAACGTGGGCCCAGTGTCGAAGCGGAAACCGTCCTGCTCTATCGTCGATGTGCGGCCGCCGACTACACCGCGTTTCTCTACCACCGTGACCTCAACGCCGGAGCGAGCCAGCAGGATAGCAGAGGCCAGACCTCCGGGTCCGGCGCCGACGATGACAACCTTCCGCATTTGCTTCATCAATTAGTTCTATCTCCTTGCCGAAAACCAGGCATGAGCAGGCGGTGCAAGCATGAAGGTGCACTATATGACACAGTGCACTCACGCTTCAGCAGCTGTGGCCTATACAAGCGGCAGAATGATGCAGGCAGCTCGCTAACCTGCTTTCCATCTAAACAGATAGACGACGGCTTTGGTAGCAACGGCCTGCATCGAGAGCCTGCACGTTTTGTTGAGACGAAAGCCTGCACGGAAAATCGCTCCCTCACTGAAATCCTTTACTGCTTTGCCAGCAGTTGGACGTGTGTGTGCATCTGAACAAAAGATTGAGCTATGCGCTTGCCTTGATCAATCAGGTTAGGAAGTCCGACTCCCTCATAGGCGTTGCCTGCAAGCCTCAGACCGGGCATCAGCGCAATGCGCGCATCGAGCATGCGCATGCGCACACTATGCCCCACAGCATACTGCGGGAGCGAGCGTGGCCACCGTCGCACTACTATGTGTGAGGCTAAGGGAAGTGGACCGACGAGCCGTGCAAAGTGAGCACGCGCAGCCTCCGCAATCGCTGCGTCGTCCCAATCCATCATGCGTGGAGCCGCAAGGCCACCAAAGAAACCGCGCAGAAACACAGCGCCTGGAGGTGCTCGGTGCGTGAACTTCTGGTGCATGAATGTACCGGCTAGCAACGTCGGCTCTTCACTCAGCGCTGCCCCTGGGGGAACCAGGAACCCGAACCCGCGCGGGATGCGTAGACGCTCAGCCGCTGCCCCCTCGTAGGCAAGCGCCACTACAATGGCCGATGTCGTCTCCATAAGCAGCAGTGCAGCCGCGTCAGCGTCCAGGCATGCGAGCAACTCACAGGTCACGTGCGGCGGAGTGGCGAGCACAACGCCATCGAAGACTTGCTCACCTGCGCCATGGGTTGCGCGTGTGGTCAGCGCCCAGGCATCGCCCTGTCGCTGCACGCTTGCGACCGGCGTACGAAGCTGGACCGAGCCTTCATGCAGTCGTGCTGCCATGCGGTCGATCAACGCCTGCAGTCCGCACCGCAGAGTCGTGAAGATGGTCTGCGAGGCACCTTCAACAGCCTGGCTACGCGCCCGCTCCATCACGGCGTTTACCAGCGAGCCATGCTCGCGTTCCATGCGTACAAAGGGTGCGAGCACTGCGCCGGCGCTCAGAGTCTCTATGTCGCCGCCAAAGACCCCGGCGAGCAGCGGGCCGGCAATCGTCTCTGTCGCCTCGTGGCCAAAATGCCGGCGCACAAAGCTTCCGACCGACTCGTCCGCATCCGGATCTGCCTCGATGCGGGCTATTGCCTCTGCCTTCAGCTCGGCCGCACGCTTCGGCTCGCGCAGGTAGGCCAGGCGCGCTTGCCAGCTAAAGAGTGGTGACTCAAGCACAGGCGCCCAGCGGGTCGGCACCATCATGCGCATGCCGTCGGGCATCGGTTCAAGCGTGCGGCCGCGCGCCAGGTAGTTGCGGCGCTGTGCGTCGTTCGAGCCCATGAGCTCGTCGCCCAGGCCAAGCTCAATCGCAAGCGCGCGTGCCGAGGGTTTGTCTGAGACCCACGAGTCCGGCCCTGTCTCGATGACAAACGCGCCCTTGCCGGTTGCGGAAGGTACCGTGATGGTCTCAACGGTGCCGCCGAGCCGGTCAGAAGCTTCAAAGACTGTGACCGCAACCCCGGGGAGACGCGCCAACTCGTAGGCTGCCGCCATACCTGCCATGCCGGCCCCTACCACTGCAATCCGGCGCGGCGCGCGATCCTCCAGGGCTATCTCGATCAAGCAGGCGTCTCGACTAGCACTTCAGCCCCTGCCGGAGCAGGCACAACCCCAAGCCGAGCCAGGCCGTGGCTGGTCAGATCAACCAGCGCCGCCGTCAGCAGGGGCGAGTCGTTGAGCGAGGCAGGCCGCTCCAGGCGCATGCCGAGGTTCTCGGCAAACTCGCGGAAGGCAATGTCGATGTCATAGAGGATTTCGACGTGGTCGCACAGGAAGCCGATCGTGTGCAGCACGACCCCCCGCACGCCCTGCTCGTGGAGTGCCGTGAGGGTATCTTCGACCGTCGGCCCAATCCAAGGGCCACCGGCCATGCCCTGGCTCTGGAAGGCAAAGTACCAACGCCCTGAGTCGAGCCCGGGTACCAGCGCTGCTACTGCTGCCGCCGTTCGCTTGGCCTCAACGGGATACGGATCGGGCGTAGACGCTGGCCGACCTGGCTCTGGCGCGACGGCTGCCGCTGACTGCAACCACTCCGAGGGGTCCCGCTCCGGCGCAGCGGGAGCAACGGGCCGGGCAGTACCGCCTGCAGGCGAGCTCGCTTCTCCCGGCGCGGCCCCGGCCTCGCTGCTTGACGGCGCAGGCGCGGTGCTGTGCGGTGCGGCGCTCGGCCCAGCCTCTGCGCCGATGGCCAGCGGACGCGCGCCGGCAACCGGCACCTGGATAGTGCGGCATGGCACGCTGTGCGCGGTGAACAGCACCGCAGCCGGCGCCCCCGTCTCCTCAGTAAGCTGCGCAACTACCGGCTCCAGGCGCGCGGCGAACGCTTCTGCCAGCTTTGGATGGTCTGCCCATCCCTCGACGAAGTCGATGCGGATCGCGTCGCCTGCCTCCGCAAACACCGCGCGGCGATACAACCCAACGCTCGTCCGCGAGTTCTGCGGAGCCAGGCAGATTGCTACCGCATCGGTTACGCCATCGGCCTTCATCTGCTTGACCGTGTCGACGATGTAGGGCTTCCAGTTGCGCATGCCAACGTACACCGGCAGGCCAAGCGCCTCTTCGAGCAGGCGTCCCTGCTCAAGCGTCAGCGCGGTAAGCGGGCTCTTCCCGATCAACCCGTAGCGGTGGGTGATCTCGTCGACGACACTCTGCGGCATGGGCCGGCCGCTCACCACGTTACTCAGATACTTCGGGATGTCGACCAGCTCATCCGGCGTCCCATGAGCCAGCAGGATGACCGCACACTTACGCTCACTCATCGTGCCTCCGCAACCTGCGAGTGCTCTCGTACATATGTAACTACGCGCTGCACATTCTCAACCGGCGTGCCAGGCACGATGCCGTGACCCAGGTTAAAAATGTGGCCCGGACGCCCGGCTGCTTCGTCCAGCACCTGCTGCACGCGGCGGTCGAGCAGGTCAGGCTCGGCGAACAGGGTGATGGGATCGAGATTCCCCTGCACCGCGCAACTGTAATCAAGCCCCCGCCAGGCTGCGGCCAGCGGCGTGCGCCAATCCAGGCCGAGCACATCCGCCCCGGTCTCGCGCATGGTGGGCAAAAGGCTCGCCGTATCGACACCGAAGTAGATCACCGGTACGCCCATGGCCTGCACCGCGTGCACCAGGGTTCGCGTGATGGGCAGCACAAACTCGCGGTAGTCGGCCAGCGAAAGCGCCCCGGCCCAGCTGTCGAATATCTGGATCACGTCCGCGCCGCCATCCACCTGGCTTTGCGCGTAGCCGGTCAGCACCGTCACCAGCTTTTCCATGAGCATTTGCCAGGCAGCAGGCTCGCGGTACATCAGCGTCTTGGTGTGGATGTACTGACGCGAGCCCGCGCCTTCAATCATGTAGCTGGCGAGAGTAAACGGCGCGCCGATAAAGCCGATAATGCCCAACTGATCGCCCGTCTCGTCGTGCGTGCGCCCGTTGAAGTGCTCGGCAACGCGGCTGATCGCCTCACCCACATAGCCAAGCTCGTCGGCGCGATCGGTCTGCAGCGCAGCAACTGCCTCCGCAGACCGCACCGGGTGGTGCACCACGGGCCCCTCACCCGCGACAAATTCAAACGGCAGCCCCATGCACTCGAACGGCAGCAGCAGGTCGGCGAAGATAATCGCGGCATCCACGCCAAGTTTTTCAGCAGCGGTAATGGTGACCTCGGCGGCGAGCTCCGGACGCTTGCATATGTCGAGCAGCGAGTGGTGCTTGCGAACCGCCTGGTACTCAGCCATATACCGGCCCGCCTGGCGAAGAAACCACACCGGCGTGCGGTCGACAGGCTGTCGCAAACAGGCGCGCACAAAGCGGGATGGGCCGAGCCCGGGCGCAAGGCGCACGCTGGCGTCGGATGCCGGAGTCAATCCGGAGCGGGCAGCAAGGTCGGCGCTGATGGTCGTGCTTTGCAGAGAGGGTTGTGCCATGGAGGAAGCCATCTTCGAGACTACCACCGCGTCTGGCCTGCCCGTCCCCGGCTTCGATCCGCTTTGCAGCAGCACGAAAGACTTTGGCGCGACGCCGAGCCGGCATCCAACTGCCTGGAGAAAGGTGGGAACCATGGGAGTGGCCCACATGGCGACGGTTCTTCTAGCCTCGTTCCTTGCCTCGCTGGTCGAGTGCGTTGAGGCGCTCACAGTGATCCTCGCCGTTGGCAGCGTACGCGGCTGGCGATCGGCTCTGACTGGCGCGGCGGCAGCTATCGCGCTGCTTGGGTTGCTCACCGCCACGCTTGGCCGCTCACTGGCGCGCATGCCGCTTCATCTTCTCCAGGCGGTGGTCGGGGTCCTGTTATTGCTTTTTGGTTTGCGCTGGCTGCGTAAAGCCATTTTGCGAGCGGCCGGCGTGCTCGCTTTGCGCGATGAAGCAGCCGCGTATGCCAAGGCGAGGTCCCGCGCACAAGTAGCAGGTAGCCTTGACCGAAAGTGGGACACGCCGGCACTCACAACAACCTTCAACATCACCATGCTTGAAGGGAGCGAGGTAATCTTCATCGTCATCGCGACGGGCGCGCCAGCTTCGCTCCTGCAGGCGAGTTTGGGAGCTTGTGCCGCTCTGATGGTTGTCGCCGTGCTGGGGCTTACTCTGCACCGCCCGCTAAGCCGCGTACCTGAAAATACTCTCAAGTTCGCCGTCGGCGTCCTGCTCTCTGCCTTCGGTACGTTCTGGGTTGGCGAGGGCCTCTCGATCGCCTGGCCTGCGAGCGACTGGTCCCTGCCAGCTCTGGTCGGCGTCTTTTTGGCTACAGCCCTGCTTCTTACTGCTCTTTGCCGGAGATGGAGCCAGGCTGTCCAGCCAGGACGGGCTACATGAACTCCGTGGCCAGGATTGCTCGCGAGTTATACGGCCTGTTTGTTGACGATGCAGGCTTTGCCGTGACAACGCTTGCCTGGCTAGGCGCGAGCTGGCTGCTTCGTACCTACCTTACGGCGTCCCGCGCACTCCTCCCCTATACGCTGACGGCTGGCTTGCTCATCCTGCTTGCGCGCACCATCCTGCGAGCCGCAAAGCACGCGTCTCGTCGCAAGTAAGAGACTCCGGCGAAGAACCTTCCGGTGCACTTTAGCTTCGGGCCAAAAGAGCCTGGAGCGTTCGCCGCGACTATGTTGGCTGCGGGAGCCGCAAGAACTCCATGGTGAGCGCTGTGGCCAGGCAGGATAGTTTATCGGTGAGTCAGCCATACGCTGTAAGGGTCGAGTCTTCGTGAGGCGCAACAGCCGCAAGATTTCACTTGTCTGTAAGCAGGTACACTGTGCTACTTTGACCCGTCAGCGCGAACAGCTCCGCGGCGTATCACTCATCTTCTCCACTCATCTTTTCTGTCCAGGATTGAGCCATGATTCTTCGTACTGCTCTTCTATGCGCGCCTCTCTCGTTGTGTGCAACTTGCTTCCTAGCCGGCGGTCAGGCGACATCTGCGCATCAGGCAGCACCCGCAAAGGTGGCCCAGACGTTTGCCGGCCCTGTAGATCCGGGCGCACAGAAGAGCTACGAGGAGGCCATGACCCTGAAGGCGCACCATGATTGGGCCTTTGCGCTGGACGGCTTCAAGAAAGCAAACAAGCTGGACGGCAACAGGTGTGGCGCCTGCGTGGAACAGATATTGAGCCTCGCGGAGGCTCGGCAGGATTTCAAGCTGGCTGATGCGGCTGCCCAGGAGCTTATTGGCATGGCCTCGACACCACAACAGCAGGCGCAGGCACACGTGGCGCGGGCGAGACTCCTGCAGGTCATGGGCAAGGAGAAGAAGAAGCCGGAATACTTTGCCGAAGGCGAGCGTGAAGCGCAGTTGGCGCTCACGGCCAGGCCAGGCGATGCATCGGCCATGCTGATCCAGGGCCTGTGCCTGGCCGACCAGGAAAAGGACGAACAAGCCCGCGCTGTTTTTGCCAGGTTGCTGGCCGAGCTGCCACCTCGCTCGGTCGATGCTGGCCGGGTAGCTCGCTATGTTGCCCGGCCTGAGCTGGTGCGTGCGCGCATGGCGCCGGCGTTCAGCGTGCGCACGATCGACGGCAAGCGCGTCTCGCTTGATGAGCTACAGAACAAGGTTGTTCTGATTGATTTCTGGGCGACCTGGTGCGGGCCCTGCCGCGAGGCTCTGCCGCACATGAAAAAGATTGCCAAAAAGTTTGAAGGCCAGCCACTGATCGTACTCAGTATCAGCCTGGACAGGGATGCGGACGAGCAGAAGTGGAAAGACTTTGTTGCGCAGAACGAAATGACATGGCTGCAGTATCGCGACGGCGGTTTTACAGGAATAGTGGCGCAAACCTTCGGGGTGCGCGCGATTCCCCAAACCTTCACCATCGACAGCGACGGTGTCTTGCAGGATCAGCATATCGGCGACGGCAACATCGAAGGCAAGCTGAAGCAACTGGTGGCGCAGGCCGCCGAGCGGCAGGCCGCAGCGCAAAAGACGGAGCTTGCCAGTGCAGCTCCGGTTAGCCGCTAGGTGCTACCTGGCGGCGTCCCCAAAGTCAATCCGATAGCTGTACGCATATTGCGGCGCCACAGGCTGAGGTACTGTGATGTGCAGGCCGTCCGGCTTCTGCGTAAATGCAAGTGGCGCGGTCGAGCCAAGCAGCGAAACTGAGCGCACTGCACGAGCCCCTGCCACGCCGCTGGACAAAGACGTGACAATCGCCTCGCCATGTTCGGGTTGCGCCATCTCGATGGCGTAGAGCATGCCGCCTTTGGTCGTAAAGCGGAAATCCTTTGCCGTGTAAGCCTGCGTGTCTACATCGTGGAAGGAGCCCTCGGCCACCTTGGTCGGCCCTTCCCCGTATGTGGTCCAGGGTCGGGTGCCATAGATTGCGTCACCATTGACCTTGAGCCAGGCACCCACATCGAGTAATACCTGCTGCACCGGCTGCGGGATTGTGCCGTCCGACTTGGGACCGATGTTCATCAGCAGGTTGCCATTCTTGCTTACAACGTCGACCAACTGCTGCACGATAAATGCAGGCGTCTTGAACGTGTCGTTGTCGATGTATCCCCAGGATCGATTGCTTACCGAGGTATCAGTCTGCCAGGGCAAGGCTTGAATGCCGGCAAGCTGCCCACGCTCGATATCAAGAACACCCGAGTGCTTGGCCATGTCGACAAACTTGTAATTGATGATGCCGACCGGTCCTTGCTTCTTCGACTCGTTGTAGTAGTAAGCGGCAAACTTCGCCAGGTAGGGCCGTACCGAGGGTTGACCAATCCACCAATCAAAAAAGATAAGGTCGGGATGATACTTCTGGACGATCTCCGCGTTGCGCGCGACCCAGTCGTCCCCATATTCCTTGGACACGTAGGTCCAGTCATCAGCCAGCGCATCATTTCCGCTGTCTACCCTGGTATGTGCCGGGCCGTAAAAAGCAGCGTATTTGGGATCGTTCACGTCCGAGTCCTGCGCGCGACCTACCCCTAAAAACCAGTCATGCTCAATGCGGTGCGACGAGGCACCGAGGTGCATGCCTTCCGCGCGCACGGCCTTTGCCAGGTCGCCGTCAAGGTCACGGTGCGGACCCATTTTTTTCGCGGTCCAGTCTGACAGGTCACTGTCGTACATCTGGAAGCCGTCGTGATGCTCGAAGACAGGCACAACGTACATCGCGCCCGCAGCCTTGAAGAGCTTGGCCCACGCCCCCGGATCAAACTTTTCCGCAGTAAACTTCGGAATGAAGTCCTTGTAGCCGAAAGCGCTCAGTGGGCCGTAAGTCGCCACGTGATGCTTGTTGACCTCCGACCCCTCGGTGTACATCTCGCGCGGATACCACTCACTGCCGAATGCGGGCACAGAGTAGACGCCCCAGTGGATAAAAATGCCGAACTTGGCGTCGCGATACCACTCCGGCACGTCATAGGTTGCCAGTGTCTGCCAGTCCGGCGCAAAGGGACCCGCATTCGCGACCTTGTCTACCGTGGCCAGGATCGTGTTGCGTTCCTTGTCGTACTTCGCGCTGGCCTTGACCCATCGCTGGTCGATTTCCTTGGCCGGCAGCTTTACGGTTGGACGATCCTGTGGCGGCACAGCGGATTGGGCCGCGGCAGACGCCGCCATAAGCGAGCCACCCAGCATGACAAGCAGCGACAACTGCCCCCGGTTCCCTCGTAGCCTGCTCCGCATCGTGCACTGCCTCCTCAAGCTTTCAACGCTACTTTCGCGCTTAAGTGCTCGACAAGAGCCTACCATCGCAGGTCACTGTTCGACCAGCACACAGCGTGGGCCAGCAAGCCATGACTCAGTGCTTCACAGGGCTTGCTGTTGCGCTCGTAATCGGCGTACCGTGGCCTTCGACCACGGTCGTGATCACATCGAGCGCAGGCGGTGGAATCTGCTCGTGCAGGCCACTCGGCCAGCGGATTTGTAGATGGTCGATCTTCGCGGCTGTGCCCAGTCCGAAATGAATGCGTGGGTCAGAGCTCGAGGCATAACTGCCACCGCTGATCACGTCGGCACGCTGCTTCTGGCCGCCAGCTTCTATCAGCACGGTCGCGCCGACTGCATCGCGCGGGCTCTTCGCGCCGCCCGTCAGCTTCAACTCAATCCAGTGATTCTCTGTCTGGACTACGTTGCGCAGGAACGCGGGCGTGCCGTCCATGTTATTGATGACCGCGTCAATTTTTCCATCGTTGAATAGGTCGCCCCAGGCCAGCCCGCGCCCAGACCCGAGCCGAGCAAGCGATGTTCCTTCAACAGCAGGGACAATCGAGAGCTTGCCGCGCACGTTGTGAAAGAGCAGCGGGCGCTGCTCGAAGCTTGTGCCCCACTGCGCCTTGTCTACTTCGGGGTACACGTGGCCGTTGGCTTCAAGCAGGTCGAGCCATCCGTCGTTATCGTAATCAAACATACCCGCGCCCCACCCCAGGAAGGGGATGGACGGCTCGGCGATTCCTAGCTGGTAGCTGATATCAGTGAAATTGCCGTCTCCATCATTGCGATAGAAGGGCTTGTAGTCGTCAGAGAAGGTCGTGTTATACAAATCGACATTGCCTGAGTGAAAGGCGTCGCCAGAAGCGATGCCCATGGAGGCTGTCTCGCGGCCACCCTCATTCAACGCGTAACCGGACGCAAAGCTGGCATCGTCGAACGTGCCGTCACCTTTGTTGAGGTAGAGGTAGTTCGGCGTCGAGTCATCGGCGACCAGCAGGTCCGGCCTGCCATCGTTGTTGACATCGATAAACAGCGAGGCAAGTCCGTAGTAGAGGCTCTTCTGATCGGAGACGCCAGCCTTGACGCTGGTGTCAGTAAATGTCCCGTCGCCATTGTTATGGAAGAGATGGTCGGCCTCGCCGACAAGTCCACGAGGACCACACATCACGTGCACGCCCCGGAAGTCGCACGAGGCAAAACCGACAGCGCGGGTGCCGGGCGCAGGAGGATCAGCGATGTTGAAGTGGACATAGCCGGGCACAAACAGGTCCAGGCGCCCATCGCCGTCATAGTCGCCCCAGGTTGCGCCGGTAGACCAGGCACCGACTGTCAGCCCTGCCTTCTCGGCAACGTCGGTAAAGGTGCCGTCGTGGTTATTGTGGTATAGGCGATTCTTACCAAAGTTGGAGACAAAGAGGTCCGTCCAGCCATCGTTGTCGTAGTCGGCAGCGACTGCGCCAGTGCCCCAGCGATCATTTACCACGCCCGCCCTGGCGGCAACGTCGGTGAAGGTGCCATCGTGATTATTGCGGAACAGCGCTGCATGTGGCGCTGGAGCCTTGCCCGCTTCGGCTGCGTAGGTTGAGCCGTTGACAAGGTAGATATCAAGCCAGCCATCATTGTCGAAATCAAGCAGCGCAACACCGCAGCCGATAGTCTCGAGAATGTAGGTCTTTGCACCGCCCCCGCTGACGTTGTGCCACTGCGCAAGGCCTGACTTCTCCGAGATGTCATGAAAGATAATCGGTCCGGATTTGACAAAGCCGCCGGCGGTGATGGGCCGGTGTTCTGCATCGAGCACCGCTGCCTGCGGGTTGCCCGTACGCACGCTACCTGCGCTCGCGGGTGCCTGCGAGCCCATCCCGCTTGTCTGTGCACTTAGTCCGATCGATGATGCCAAAGCCACGCAGGCAATGACGCGCAGCACGCTCGAAAAGCAAACCATGCAGCCTGACCTTTTCTCCACCCCGCGTCGATGCCTGATGGGCTTGTTGCTGTCGCAGAGGCCAGCGGCACGCTACTGCGCGCCACCAACCATGGCCGCCGGCCAGTCTCCTGTCCAGTCGATCGTTGAGACCTGCAGCGCGGGCCAGCCGCGTGTTGCATCGTAGGCGTGGAAGACAATGATATCGCCTTCTGTCGTGTGCAGGACGGACTCCCCGCCAGGCCCTACCCAGCTCCGGTTCGCGACCAGCAACGGCGAGCCGCCGCCCTTACTCATCCGCTTGCCATCCTTATCGACAAACGCACCGTGTACAGAGTGCGAGCGGCCCACCATGGTGTGATACGTGCTGTTGGGGCCGCGGCAGCAAAGATCCCATGAAACAAACAGGTAGTAATACGAGCCATGGTGAAAGACGAAGGGCGCTTCTACCGCCTGCCAGTTTGGTGGCAGCCCGGGCTCGGCTCCAGCCACCTTGGCAGGTTTGGCGCGCGTGGCAAGAGAGTAGAGCTTCTTGTCCTTGGTCGAGAGCTTGCCGCTGGCGCGATCCAGCTTGTGCATCTTGATGCCGCTCCAGAAGCTGCCGAAAGCGAGCCACGCGTCACCGTGATCGTCGAGCACAAGGTTCGGGTCAATCGCGTTGTAGTTATCGCCGGCATGCGACTCCAGTACCAGCCCTTGATCTTCCCACTTATAGTCCGGGCTCGACGCATCGAGCGTTCGGTTCGTGGCGAGCGCGATGCCGGATGTGTTCTTCCCGAAAGCGGAGTAAGCGTAGTACAGGTGGTAGATGCCGTCGTAGAACGAGATATCCGGCGCCCACAGCTCATGGGTCTCCGGGCTTGCCTGGCGTATCCACAGCGGGATCCCCGCTGGAAACACGGCACCACAGCGCGTCCAGGCATGCAGGTCATCCGAGCAGCGGATCGGCAACTGCGGCTCAGAGGCGCGCGCGTCCGTACCCGATGGCGCTGCCGGGCTCGAGGATCGACGCTCGCGCGGCGGTACCGCGGAGCCCGTCGCGAACACGTAATAATGGTTCCCCTGTTGCATGATCGAAGGATCATGCACGCCACGGAACTCGCCTGAAAGGGTGAGCGCCAATGGCGATTGCGCGTGAATCGAAATGGCGGCGCTGAAGGCTCCGGTAAGCGTTGTGACGACAGCAAAGACACGCAGAAAGCGTTGCATGGTAGAGAACTCCAGACTATGAGCGAACCTCAAGGTTGTGCCGCGACCGAAGGCACTTCTTCGGCGCGGGGCAGATCTTCGCGCCGCTTGATCTGCTCGGCCCGCGTGTTCTGCTGGCGAGCGTCCAGTCGTGCCCTCAGCGCGCGAAAGCTCGCCAGCGCCGCATCCGCTTCCGCAGCCCGATGCTGCCGCCGGTAGACGCGCGCAAGCTGGTACCAGGCAAGCGTGTTCAGCGTCTCGTCCTGCGGAGCTTTGCTTGCACGCTCAAGGTATGGGATGCCCTCCGCATCGCGCCCAAGGTCAACGTACGCGCGCCCAAGGTAGTAGGCCGCTTTCTCAAACGATGGGTCGACTGCAAGCGCCTGCTGGAGCGGAGCGAGCGCGTCCGCATCATGGCCCTCAATCACGCCCAGGCCGCCCAGCTTGTAGTTGGCAGTGACGCTGTTTGGATCAATGGCCAGCTCCTGCCGGTACTCAGGCGCGGCAAGCTCCATCTTGCCGTCGGTCCAGTACAGATCGCCAAGCGCCTCATGCAGTCCGGCAGCGTGCGGGGCTCTCTGGATAGCAAGCTGGTACTCCGAGATGGCCTCGGATGTGCGCGAGGCTTCGGCATCGGCCTGCCCCAGCACCTGGTGCACGCGGTAGGAGTCGGGATCGAGCTTGAACATCTGCTGGTAGCTCTGCTGCGAGACCAGCAAGTGCGCGCGTCCCCGGTGATAGAGGATGTCCGCGTCTGACGGGGCGAGGCGCGCGGCTGTGTCGAGCGCCAATGCAGCCTGCTCAGGATGCGCCTGGGCAAGTTCGTCCACGCCGAGCCACATCCAGGCCTTTGGGTCTTTCGCGCTCAACTCGGTCTCGCGGCGGAGCGCTGCTTCGGCTCGATCGAAGTGATTCGCCTGATACTCAAGGATGCCGAGAAAAAGATGAGCGCCACGCAGGGTCGGCTTCAGAGTCGCGGCTTTCTCAAGAGCGGGGACCGCCTCGGTAGGTTTGCCGGCCTGCTCAAAAGCCAGGCCAAGGTTCAGCCAGCCTTCGGCGAACTGGGGCCGATCTTTGACAGCCAGCTGAAACTGGTCGATCGCCGTAGAAAGGTCGCCCGAGCGCATCGCCTGCGCGCCTCGCGCCATGGCGTCATCAGCCGCAGGAGCCTGGGGGAGCGAGGGGGTGCCAAGCAGCAGCATAGTGAGGACTGAGAGAAGGGCGAGGCGCGTCATGGGAGGTGTTTCGATAAGGCAGGTCATGCTGCCTGCAAGGGTACGTGATCCAAAGCAGGAAGCGCCGGAACAGAGCCAAGACCGCCAGGGCCGCTGCAAGCAAGTGCTTGTAGCGGCCCCGGGGTCAGGTTAGTAGTGGATCTTCAGCACGACCTGCATCTGCCTGGGACCATTCAGCAGACCTGGCCCGCTGATCTGGCCAAAGGATGGGTCGTAGACACCCGAGTCCGGCTTGTTAAAGGCGTGCCGGTTCAGGACGTCGAAGGCTTCCCCACGCAACTCTGCACTGATCTGCTCGTGGATGGGGAAGGTCTTGCTGATATTCACGTCTTCGTTCGAGAAGGTCGTGGTACGGATATCGGCAGCGTTCCGTGGCATGTTGCCGAACTGAAAGGCCCCGGTACCGCGGTTTGCATTTGGATCAGCGAATGCCGCCGGGTTAAAGAAGTAGGTGGAGGGGTTGCCGGCCACGTAGGAGAAAGGGTTGTAGTGCCCGTAGCTCGCCCTCTCGGCCTGGACATTCGGTACCCGGTTGGGGCGGATGCCATTGTCAAAGCCCGGGATTCCCGGCTCGCCGAAGAAGCTGATGGGCTGACCGCTCAGATAGCGCTGGATGCCGCCGATGCGCCACCCGCTGATGACCGCGTCCACTGGCCTGGGCGTGTGCGAGAGTACCGCCTTACCGCGGCCAACGGGCAGGTCATACAGGTAACTGACGACAAAGTTCTGGGGAACGTCCTGCGTGCTGACCGACTTCTCCGCCCTCAGGTCGTAGGGATTCTGCGTGCCGCCCTGACCCAGGATCACAGAGTAATACGGCTGGATCGAATCAGCATCGGTGAGGGTCTTGGACCAGGTGTAGGAGGCCAGGAGAGAAAGCCCGTTATGGAAGCGGCGTTCGACCTTCACCTCGAGCGCGTCATAGGTCGACTGACCCGTGTTCTGCAGGTAGCTATCCGTGTTGATGTAGCCATACTGCGGGAACGGCCGGATGGCCTGGCTGACCTGCCCGAAGGGGAAGTCCTTGAAGAAGTTGGCATACGGCACGTTTACGCCAGCGGCAGCAGCCTGCGGGGTACCAGGCGTGTCGTAGAGGACGTTGCCAAGCTGCAGCGCGCTCAGCGGGGCATCGTTCGGATAGACCAGCGCGGCATGCAGATGAGTCGAGCGCGAGCGCAGGTAGCCCAGGGTCAGGATCAAGTCCGGAGCGACCTCATTCTGGACTTCAAACGACATGTTCTGGACGTCTGCCGGGCGCCCGTAGGACTTGGCGACATAGTCGATGCCCTGCCCGTTTAGCTGCGAGGGATCTGTGTTGAGCGTGGTGGGTGCCACCGGCGGACCGGCATCCAGCGGGCCGAAGGGCAGAAAGCCATTGCCGTTGGCCGTCGTCGAGGGACCAGTGCTGACAGTGAAGCCATGGGTCAGGCCCTGGCCATAGTCGGCATATACCAGTGGTCCATAGAGGATCGAGTATGCGCCGCGAAAGACAACCTTGCCCTTGTAGAGGTCAGGTGCCCAGGCAAAGCCTACGCGGGGACCGAAATCCTTGTAGTAGTTTGCGGCCCACTGCTCGGCCCGGTTGCCGTCGCGACCTGTGCCGGTGCCGCCAAACTGCAGTGTGCCTGGAAGACCGCCTGCGCCCGGATTGGGCGTAGTTGGATTCAGTGAGGAAGTGTCCCCCAGGTACTCGTGGCGAGGGGTGTCGAGATCCCAACGAAGACCAAGATTCAGGGTCAGGTTGTGTGCCGCCTTCCAGTCATCCTGGACATACGTGGCGTAGTAGTTCTGGCGCCACTGCGGATAGTGCAGCTGGATGGTGCGGCCCTCGCTCGCGGGCACGCCGAGCAGAAAGCTCGCAATCCCGTTGCCAGAGGCAGTCGAGATGGTCGCGTCGTTGGTACCAGCGGTTTGCGAGCGGCCGAAGCCGAACTCGCCAGCCGCGGTACCGTTGTTCTCGTAGGAGAACTGCTGGTAGCGGAAGGTGCCCCCAATGCGCAGACTGTGGTTGCCCTTCTGCCAGCTCAGGTCGTCATTGCCGATGTAGGCCGTGTCGATATTGTCATCCTGGTTGGGCGAGCCCAGACCCGCCACGTTTTCCCCAATGCTGAAGACGGGGAAGGTGTTGCCCGGGTTTTCCGTGTTGGGAATGCCAAGCTGCGCGTCGTAGTCCACGCCCGCGCTTACGGCGGAGGCGATGTTAAAGCTGTTAACCCGGTTGCCGCCGATTGTTAGCGAGTTCACGATATGCGGCGTGATGGTGAAGTCGTAGCCGACACGCAGATATTTGTAGAACTGGTCGGTGACGTTGCTGCCGCTGTTGATCGGGTTCGGCAGGTTTGGTGTGCCGGAGTCGGTGTTTTCACGCGCGCTACCGAAGAAGAACAGGTGGTGGCGTGGTCCGAGGTTCTGGTCCAGGCGCAGGCTGTAGACAGTCTGGTCTGTTTCGTCGGTGTAGGGCTGGCTGTAGTTCGCCGTACCGGCGCCAATAAAGTTCGGCTGCGGGATCAGCGCAAGCACCTTTTGCGCGACGGCGCTGCGGTTTACGGGCACCTGGTTGCCGTTAAACGGCGTGCGGCAGTAAACCGTATTCCCACTTGCATCGGTGACGGTCCGCGTCGTGCTCGGGTCGAAGATCTCTCCGTTGTAGATCACCTGCCCGTTGCACGGGTTGATGTTGTTGGTCGTGTTGACGGGAGTTGTGGTCAGCGTGGACGAGAAGTTGCCCATGCGCTGCGCGGCAGTTGGCACCGTGGACTGGACCACGCCGCCGTTGCCGTAACGGAACTGCTCCCAGTCGAAAAAGAAGAACGTCTTATCGCGACCGTTGTAGATGTGCGGGACCACAAGCGGGCCACCGAGGGTTACACCAAAGTCGTTGCGGTGATCCTTGGGACGAACATAGATGGCAGCAGCCGCGGCGCTCTCAACCCGGTAGCCGTTGTACCACCAGTTGTTCGCGTCCAGCGCTTCGTTCTTGAAGAAGTCGTAGACCATGCCGTGGTACTCGTTGGTACCGGAGCGGGTCTTGAAGTTGGCCAGGCCGCCTGTCGACCGCCCGAAGTAGGCCGGCAGCGAGAGCGACTCGACACGGAACTCCTGGATCGAATCAACCGACGGGGTGGTCTGGTCGAAGTTCTCCGTGCCGTTCTCCGAGCGCAGCGTGCTGATGCCGTCGATCAGGAAGTCCGACCCTTCGGTCTGCCCGCCGCCGATTTTGGTAAAGCCCGTACCGCCGTTGGTGCCCGGACCGACCGCGCCCGGGGCGAGGAAGGCAAGGGTCGAGAAAGACCGGATCCCGCCGCCGGCATTCAGCGGGAGGTCCTCAACCTGTCGGGACGAAAGTACGGTTCCAATGTCGGAGCTCTCTGTCTCAATCGTGAGGGCGTCGGCGTTGACCTGGACTGTCTCCTGCGCGGAGCTGACCGGAAGCACAAGGTTGGCCGGGGTGCGGGTGGAGATGTTGACAGTGACGCCGGTAGCCGAGGCAGCCGAAAAGCCGGGCGCGGTGGCGCGCAGGGTATACGAGCCCGGGCGCACGGAGGCAAATGTGTAGTACCCCTCGCCGGAACTTGTGGCCGTGTACTGGGTGCCGGACTGGGCGTCAGTCGCCACCACGGCAGCGTTGGGAACAGCAGCGCCGCTGCTATCAGTGATCGTGCCGGCAATCGATCCAGTATCGACCTGAGCCAGCAGGCGAGGCGCAAGGCCAGTGCCCGTGACAACGCTGCCCAGCAGCGTCCAGAAGAGTAGTGCGCGTACAGCTTTCATGCGTCGCTCCGTAAAATGCTTGAGACTCGGCGGTCGCTCTCTGCGTGCGGAGCGATCCGACTGCTGACAGTTGGAAGATGGGGAAGAAGGCTAACACTAGAGAACGTTTTCTCAAGGTTGGCAAGCGGCAGACCGCTGGTTCCTTGTCAACTTGCAGCAGTTACCTTATAGACACCGTCAAGCTGAGTTGTCAAGCGCGCGCTGCACGGGATCTGGCGAGCGCCGAGGGCAGCGGTGGGTCACCTCCCCGAAGTAGCGCCGGCGCTCCCTGGTGCGGTCGTGAGTGCGGTCATGCGAAGATAAGTTGGCGTGCCAGGGCGCGCTCCGGAGCCTGCGCTGACACACTTTGCCTACCCACTTGGAGTTGCACGCGGTGCAATGCTTGCCGCCCTGTTGTTTCTTGCCGGCACTGCGCATGCGCAGGTAGACGTGCTGGTGCAGCACAATGACAATAGTCGGACCGGCGCTAACCTCCAGGAGACTGTTCTCACGCCGGCCATCGTCACCGGCCAGCACTTCGGCATGCTCTTCAAGCACGTGGTCGATGACCAGCTCTATACCCAACCCTTGGTGGCCACGGGCATTCGGGTGGGTGGCGGCACCCATGACCTTGTCTATGTCACAACCGTTAACAACAGCGTGTACGCCTTCGACGCAAATGACACCTCGGCCACCCGCCCGGTCTGGCATGTAAACTTTGGCACGCCTGCCAATCTGCATGATGCCGACTTCGGCTGCCTCGATATCAACGGCAACATGGGCATCATCGGCAACCCCGTCATCAACGCGCAAAAAACAGCACTTTACGTGGTGGCACTCACCCGCGCAGGCGACCACTTTGAGCAACGCCTGCATGCGCTTGATCTCGCGACTGGCGCTGACCTGCCGCGCAGCCCGACGACCATCCGTGCGCCCGGCTTTGATCCGCTTATGCAGAATCAAAGGCCGGCGCTCTTCCTGGCCAGCGGACATGTCTACGTAGGCTACGCTTCGCACTGCGACAAGGAGCCTTATCACGGCTTCCTGCTCAGCTACGATGCGCAGACGCTGGAGCAAGCAGCAGTGCTGAACACCTCGCCCGGTGGTGAGGGCGCAAGCATCTGGCAGTCCGGCCAGGCGCCTTCAGTCGATGACCAGGGCAACATCTACCTGGTAACCGGCAATGGCAGCTGGAATGGCACCACGCAGTTCAGCGAAAGCTTTATGAAGCTTGACCCGCAGCTGAAGCTGGTCGACTGGTTCACCCCGACCAACCACGTAGCTCTCGACAAAGCCGATAACGACCTTGACTCTTCCGGCGCAACACTGATCCCCGGGACACACACGGTGCTAGGCGGCGGCAAGGAGGGCGTCCTGTATCTGCTCGATACCGGACACCTGGGAAAGCTCGGCGACGAGCACGCAGTGCAACACTTTTCTGTCACCAGCTCGCACCTGCACAGCCTGGTCTACTGGAAAAGCGCGCACCATGGGCAGCTGCTCTACTCCTGGGGCCAGCGCGACAAGACGCGCGTGTACAAGTTTGCAGGGGACAAGTTAGACGAGACACCCTTGATGATGCGCGACGAACGCAATGAAGGCCACCCCGGTGCCATGCTGTCCGTTTCAGCAAACGGGGATCGAGACGGCATCCTGTGGGCGGCCATCCATGCGTCCGGGGACTCATGGCACGAGTCGCGCCCAGGCATTTTGCACGCCTACGATGCGGACGATATACGCCATGAGTTATGGAACTCACTCGAGCAGCCGGCTCGCGATACCTGCGGCAACTACGCGAAGATGGCGCCGCCCACGATCGCGAACGGTCACGTGTACCTGGCAAGCTTTGGCGATCAGAATACCGGGACAGGGCAGCTGTGCGTCTACGGGTTGCTGCCTGGCGGTCCTGCGCCTGCCGCACCAGCTGCCGTGCACGCGGCGACCGTGGGGCGGTTCGTCTCGATCGATTGGCCGGCCGTGGCCGGCGCGACAAGCTACACGGTTGAAAGTACCGCAGGCACCCGGCGCCATGTGGTTGCTTCTGGTCTGACACTGCCAACCTTCACCGAAGCTGCTGCAGACAAGGGTACGGTCGAGTACACAGTGCTTGCGGTGAGCGCGAATGGTGTCAGCGCTCCCTCGGCGCCAGCTGTTGTGACCATCCAGAAGGCTCCCGTGCCACGCATGGCGCACTAGGCGTTCGCGCGATCAGCGGGCTACCTCGTAGGTAAAGCTTTCCACATCCACGTAGCCCCGTTCACCGTCAGGATTCGTGGTGAAGATACCAACCCTGTCGCCGCGATAGTTACCCCAGGTTAGCTGGTAGGGACGCCCGAAATCAGCAAAGTGAAGCCCGTCGAGGCTGTAGCTGAAGTGGCTTACTCCCTTGAAGTTCCACGTGGAACGCAGCCATACCTTCTCGCCGCCAAGGGACGGGCCACTAAGCGTTCCGCTGCCATCGTCACAGGAGAGCCGCCGGATATCGCCTGCCTGGACGACGCTTAGCGTTGCATTGGTTGCGGCATAATGCGCGAGCCCTGCCTGCTGTCCGTTTACCATCCCGCGAAGATCAAGCTGCAGGGTCACCTCGTTATGTTCGGTGCGCATCGATCGCTGGGTAAGTACATTACCGATGGAAGAGAAATCGCCTGGCCGGAGCGGCGCAAACGCATGCAGGCGAAGCGATCCTGGATGCTCTTTCAGCGACCAGAAAGCCGCGCGTGGCTGGTAGTTCCACTCCCACTCTGGCTTAAGCCGGGGCGCATCAAAGGAGTCGCTGGTGACCGGGCTGGTGCGGGGATAGCTACGGATGGGCTTCTGCCCGCTCCAGGTCATATTTCCTATGCCATCGGGACCGGGCCTGCCTATGATCGGCCAGCCGTCTTGCCAGGTTACCGTCAGCAGCACGGCTGCGCGGCCCTCCCAGTCGCCGGTGCCTTGGTGCGAGAGAAAGTACCACTTAGCCGAATTTGAGCTGGTCTTCGGCAACTGTACCAGGCCACCCTGGTTCGGCTCCTTGTCAACGGAAGCATGCACATGGTTCAACTGCCTTGTCTCCCACGGCCCATGCAGGCTTTGGGCGCGCTCCATCATGATGACGCGGCCTTCCGGCTTCACCTCACTGTAGTAGTGGTAATAGAGTCCGTGTATCCGGTAGAGCTTGTTGGCTTCACTGCCCTCAGAGCGGTGGATGACCCGGTCCGCGCCAGCCATCAGGCTTTTCCCATCTTTGCTCAGCTTGAACAAGTGGATGTTATACGTCGTCCCGTCCGGATCGGGCTTGTAGTGGGTTGTCACGAGATATTCCTGGCCATCCTGGTCCCAGAAGGGACAAGGATCATCCCAGCCGGGCGCGTGAAGCACCTCGGCCACGGGGGTCCACGGCCCGGTTACCCGACGCGCCGTGCTCATGTACATGCCCTCATCCGGCGTGCCAAAGTACACCCAGTAGCGGCCCTGGTGATAGCGGATGGACCCGGCCCATATGCCGCGCCCGGCACGATCCATGTGCTGCCAGCCTAGCGCCGGGCTGATACGGGTAACGTCCGGCACCACGTGGCTCACGATGCGCCAGTTCACCAGGTCGTGCGAGGCCAGCAGTGCCACGCCGGGGGAGTACTGAAAGGTCGACGAGATGGCATAGTACTCGCGGCTAACTCGGATAACATCAAGGTCGCTAAAATCAGCGGGCAGCACCGGGTTGCGGTAGGTTTGATCGCCCTGGTCGCCCCACGATCCGCGCGTAGCTTCGTCAACCGGAACCTGCATCCCCGCTCGTTGTGAGCTCGCAGCCGCAAGCAATGCAATACAAAGTGCAGCTAGTTCCAGGCTCTTCCAAGCCATGCGACGTGAGCGCCTGATCCTGCCTGCCACCTCATCCATCCGTAACTCCAAACGACTATCTCCGCATTGCGAGCGCAAGTCGCTGCTGGCATGATGGCAGGCACGCGGCAAAGCTCAACACTGGCAGGTTGGAGTGTAGTCCCATAAAGCAGGGAAAAGGATGGAAGCGAAAATGGAGTGAGCTTAAAGTCATCACCGCTGGAAGCGGAGTGCGCCACGAAGGTCGTGCCCAGAAAGTAACCGGCGCCCCGCGGCTCGAAGCCGCGAGACGCCGCTGCTGCTGCTGCTTTACTTGCCGAGTGCAGTCGTGAGTTGGTCCACAACAATCGTGCCCAGGCCAGTGGTGAGGTCGTACCCTGGAGCGGCTGCGTAGAGGCCATTTGCACCGAGCGTGATGTCGCGGTAGCCACCCTCCGGATACGAACCAACGACACCGGTTCCGTCGTACACGCTGTACAACGCGGGAGAGGCGAAGCCAAGCTTCCAGTCTGTGTTCACGATGCGTGCCCAGGCGCCGAGCGCAAGCGGCGAGGAGAGGCTGGTGCCGCCGACACCCTCGGCTACGCCATTGACATAGACCAGCGCACCTGTTTCCGGATCGGCGTCGTAGGCGATATCCGGTACGCCGCGCATGGCGGTGGTGGCAAGCAACGGCACAGCAGCCGTCTGCAAGAAGGGCGAACTTTCAAACTGCGACATGCCGCCGCCGCCCGCATACCAGGCGATCTCAGAGCCGTAGCTGTTGTCTGCATTGGCCAGCAGCGTGGTCCCGCCCACGCCCACAACATAGGGGCTGGCGGCAGGGTAGTTCACAAACGGAGCACCCGCGGGCACACCGTTCGCACCTGCCGCGCCAGCCGGGCAAAAAGAACCCGTATCGCCGGCCGAGGCAAAGAAGGTCTGCCCCTGCGCCGCAGCTTCTAGAAAGATCATGTCATCGATCGCCATCGATCCATCGAGGTACGGGAAAAGCTCGCACTCACCAAGCGAGGCACTCGCAGCGCGCGCCTTGTCATCGGTGACCCATCGTGAGAACTCAAGCGCAAGGTCGGAGTCAGAGAGCGAAGTGGTTGCGTATAGATACAGCCTCTTGAGACCGCCCGCCATACCAGAGGAGTACTGCGAATCCATATCCCACTCGTCGGCGCCAGAGACGTCCGGCGAAGCAATGCCTACCTGCACGATCTGCACCGGGACCTGCGGCAGACCAAACGCCTTCTCAGCAATGCGAAGGTCGCTTACTACGCCAGTCAGGTTACCCTCAGCCATGATCGCGATCGCAGTGCAGCAGGCCGCCTTGACCGTATCTGCGTTGTAAAAATGCTGGAACTGCTTGGGCGTGTAAGAGACACCGTACTGCGGCGCGGTTGGAAGCGCGAGCGTCGGCTTCATTTTGCCGATGGTGTTGAGCCCCAGTACGCCGGAAACAAGAGGGCCAAGCGCGGCTGGCACCTGTGCCGGAGTGATGTTGCCGAAGACGTTGGTGCCAAATTGCGAGAACTGTTCCAGCTTCGTATTGAAGGCCGTTGAGGCTGTCTCTGCCGTTCCGTCGGCGCTGATCATCAGATTGTTCGGTTCGACCGTGATGTTAGAGAACCTGGCCTGCCGAAGGTAGGCGACAACCTGGTTGACCTGGGCGGTGGACGGAGCGTACGACGCGGCAAACTGTGCAGGAGTGAGGTACTTGCCGTAGATCGCGCTGTGCGGATCGTTGACCTCCTTGACGAAGTTGAGCAGGGCCGCCTTGTTCTGCACCTGCAGTCCTACGCGAACGGTGATTGGCTGCGAGACCGCAAGCGGCCCCAGGTCGCTTGCGGAGATGAGCTGCGAAAGAGAGATACCACGGGTCTGTGTGCTCACCCAGGGACCCGTTGCCAGTGCCGTTGAGGTAAAGCCTAGAACGGCGCCACACGCGCACGCTGTCGCAATGATCCTGCCTGCTATCTTCATCGGGGGCTCTCACTCACGTCGGGAGATAGGTGTTGCTTGTCCTACAAACGGTCGACCGAGTGTCCCGGATTCATACAATCCGCACAGCATCCTGAGGATATTTCGGCAGCCCGCCGCCCGGTAAGACGCTGGGCGCGGTCAACGTCGTGTATGAACTAGGAGTTGGAGCGCCTGGCCGCCACCCAGCGCAGCAACGGCGCGCCCCAGGTTGTGATCGCAAGCAGCGATCCAAAGAGCACGACCGCGTCGATGCTCTCGCGGCCCTGCTTTGACCAGTAGGCAGCGGCGTCGAGGTTCAGCCACAGTGCAAACTCGTCCAGAGTGAGCGCCGCCCCGATCCCATAGCTGAGCGCGATCAGTCGACCGAACAGGATGGAACCCGGTGTGTCCAGGGTGCCGACGTCAGCCAGCTCTGCATACCCGCAGATGAGCAAAAGCAGGATGCCCCAGACCAGGTGATGGATATGGCGGCCGCCCATCTCCACGTACCCGAAGGGGCCGATATGGTGCGTGATGGAAGCAACCAGCAGGCGCACCGCGAGAAACGTGATGAAGAAGCTGACGGAGGCAAGGAAAAGCCGGCGCTGCGGCCTGTCCGGTATCTGCTGGTGGATCAGGCCGCCCAGTTGTGTGCGGTGGAGCAGCAACAGGAGCACAGCCGGTGCCAGAACAATGAAGAGCAGCAGTATCCAGGAGCCGGAAACGCTCGCGGCGAGTACCAGCAGCAGGGGCATGCGTTAGGAGTATCACGTACACGCGTCGGCGGTGTACCCGCCGCACTCTCTCGTAATCAACAGGGATGCTGCTACCGGGTCATGGCGTACTGCACCTGCTCCTCAATGGCTGCGACCGCAAGCGGCGCAAGGTGCGCGTGCTGCAGGGCACGGTTGAGCTGTGTGAGCTGGTTTGTTTTAAACCTCGCCCAATCCTGCTCCTTGACGCGAGCCCCTGCACTCATCTGGTTGTAGATGGTGTGCGCCTGCTCGGGGGCGGCACGGTCGCCACTCTCGACCATGCGCAACGCTACGCCGAGAGCTGCATTTGCCTCGGCAAGGCCGGCCTGATCGGGTGAACTGGCTGCACCTTTGCGCGCGTCGCTATCGCCATTGCGGACCGACTGCAACGCTGCGTCTGCGACACGCAATGCGTCCGCCACCTCCTTTGCGGCGGCCGGAGCGGTTGCGGCATGCAGTTGCTTCAGTTCGCTCGCAACGCTCTCCAGCTCGGCCATTGCCTTTCGGCTGGCAAGGGCGTCTCGATAGATCGCCGTCGCCAGCGCAAACTGCTGCTCCAGGACCTGAGGCGTTGCCTGGGTGCGTGGGTCCATCGCGACGGTAAGCGGCTGGTGCAGCTCAGCGCCATCTACCGTCAACGCAAGGGTGTAGCTGCCGGCAGGCACCCGCGGCCCGGGCGGAATCCCCGCGGTGTCCTCGTCATCGTCACCGAGCCCGTCCCCAGAGCCACCAGCGGCCAAGTCCCATATAAAGCGATGTCCACCAGGCGTGGTCTCAAGCTTCTGCGGCGCGGGAAACCATCGCTCTGCGATCGGCAGAAGCGGGCGCGCCTGGGTTACTTTGTCCTCGCTCGCAAAATGACGAAGGACCTTGCCCTGGCTGTCCGTGATCACCAGCGAGACCTTGTGCGCACCGGCCGGCAAAGCGTAGTCGACGATCGCTCCGTTGGGCGGATTGTCGGCCTGTGGTTCTTCCGGTGGCAGCGGCGTGCCGAGAAAGCCATCATTGTCGACGCGGACCGCGGCTGGAGGCGCGACCAGGTAAGCCGTACCCATTTGCACGGCTGCAGTCTGCCGCAGCGGCTCAATGTCATCCAGCACCCAGAACGAACGCCCGTGGGTCGCCACGACCAGGTCGCTGCCATGCACGTCCAGATCACGAACCGAGGTCACTGGCAGGTTGAGCTGCAAAGGCTGCCAGTGCTCGCCTGCGTCGAACGAAGCGTAGAGACCAAACTCGGTTCCGGCGAAGAGCAGGTTGCGCTGCTGCGTGTCTTCGCGCACCACGTTCAGGAAGTGCGTGTCCGCAATGCCCGTTGTCGCCAGCTTCCAGGTCTTGCCGTAGTCGTGCGTGATGTACAGGTAGGGTCGCTGGTCATCCAGCCGATGCCGATCGACGGCTGCATAGGCTGTCGCAGCGTCAAAGTGCGATGCCTCTACCATCGTGATCTTGCTCCAGGGTGTAAGTCCCGCCGGACTTACCTCCTGCCAGCTCTTTCCACTATCCCGGGTAAGTTGGATGTGCCCCGTGTCAGTACCCGCCCAGATCTCGCCAGCGTTGATCGGCGACGGCGCAATGGTGTACACGACGCCGTAGCCACGCTGCTCAGCATTGTCGTTGCTGAGCGGAGCTTCTGCATTGGCCGCCACCGTTACGCCGGTAAGGTCCGGGCTGATCTGCTCCCAGTGCAGGCCGCCGTCCACCGTGCGCATCACGTACTGCGTTCCGAGGTATAGCGAGCGCTTGTCGCGCTGGGAAAACACCAGCACGGGCGTCCATGGGTCGCGGTACCGCTTCTTGTTATTCGGCAGGTCAAACCCGCCCAGCGGCCAGGGAGTAATCGTCTGGCTCAGCGAGGTCCTACGGTCGAAGCGCTGCACCGTGCCGAAGGTTCCTGACTCGTAGACGATATCTTCATCAAGCGGATCGATTGCAAGGTAGCCGCTCTCGCTGCCGCCGGGCAGGAACCAGTCGCGCGCATCGATGTGCCCGTGATCCGAGCGGCTGCTCACCGCTATGGCGCCGCTATCCTGCTGCGCCCCGTACACCCAATAAGGAAAGCGATGATCGGTCGTGACATGGTAGAGCTGCGCAGTCGGCTGGTTGTACCAGGTGGTCCAGGTCTTGCCGCGGTCCAGGCTCACGGTTGCGCCCTGGTCTACGCCAAGCATCAGGTGGTTGGCGTTCTTTGGATCGACCCACACCTGGTGATAATCATCTCCGCCCGGTGCGCCGCGCACCACCTCGATCGTCTTGCCGCCATCGGTGGTTCGGAAGAGCGCGACGTTCGGGATGTAGAGTACGTCGGCGTTGGTTGGATCGATCGTCAGCGAGCTGAAGTACCATGCTCGGCTCGTCAGGCGCGGGTCACTGCTCGCCAGGGTCCAGGTGTCGCCGCCATCGTCTGACCGGTAGAGGCCTGCATGGTCCGGGCACGGGATCGTGGCATAGATGCGGCGCCCATCGGCACTGACAGCTACGCCAACGCGGCCCCACGCACCGCTCGGCAGCCCATGGCCGGCAATCGCAGCCCAGTGAGCGCCACCATCGGTAGAGCGGTAGAGCGCGCTGCCCTTGCCTTCCAGTGGTGCATAGGTGCTCCAGGTCGAACGATGCGCGTTCCAGGTTGCTGCAAACAGGACCTGTGGGGACCGGACTGCCATGGCAATCTCCGCAATACCGGTCTCCGGTCCCCTGTCGAGCACGCGCTGCCAGTGCTCGCCGCCGTCAGTCGACTTATACACACCGCGCTCGCCGTTGGGTCCATAGGCATGGCCCAGCACACCTGCGTACACCGTCTGCGGGTCAGAGGGGTCAACCAGAATGCGGCTTATCTGCCGTGAGTCGTTCAGTCCGACGTGCTTCCACGTGCTGCCACCATCCTGGCTGCGATAAACGCCATTGCCCGAGGCAAGGTCGGAGCGGATGTCCGACTCGCCCGTGCCCGCGTACAGCACGCGCGGATCAGAAGACGCGACAGCCAGGGCACCGATGGAGGCAACCGGCTGGCCATCAAATACTGGCTGCCAGACCGTGCCTGCGTCAGTGGTCTTCCACACGCCGCCATCCACGCTGCCGAAGAAGAAGCTACCATCACTGCCGGGAACGCCGCTGACAGCCACCACACGCCCAGCGCGGAAAGGTCCAATCAGGCGCCAGCGCAAACCGTTCAACAACGACGGCGCGACACCCTGCGCGGCTGCTGTGGCGACGGGCACGAAGAAGGCGCAGAACAACACCAGGTATGCGCGGCGACAGATAGCAGGCGAGTGCATTCTCATAACTGCTGCGATTGTCACTGTGAACGTGCGCGGGAGCAAGCCTTGTTTGCGGTGGGCAAGGAGCGTGGCTGCCTATACTCTGGTGTGGACTGAGCGAGCGGATGACTGGGCGGATGGCCCGGACCGCTGCGCGCATTCCAACTGTGTGCTCCAAGGAACCGACCCGAATGACAAGAACGCGCGGCCGCCGTATCTCCCTGTTTTTGCTTGTTCTGCTTGCGCCCATGCTGGGCACGCTGGCTGACGCTGCCGAGCACGCGGCACTTACGCCTGACATGCATTGGCGCATGATCGGCCCGTTCCGTGGAGGACGTACGCGAGCAGCAGCAGGGGTCGCCGACCAGCCCAACGTCTTCTACATCGGCCAGGTCGATGGCGGCGTATGGAAATCGAACGATTACGGGCGGACCTGGGATCCGATCTTCGACGCGCAGCCAACGCAATCAATCGGCGCCATCGCCGTCGCGCCATCTAACAGCAACATAGTGTATGTGGCCAGCGGCGAAGGTCTGCATCGGCCTGACTTATCGGTAGGCGATGGTATCTACCGCTCAGAGGATGCAGGACGTACCTGGACGCACCTTGGCCTGCGCGATGGGCAGCAGATACCCGCGCTCGCCGTCGACCCCACCAATCAAGAGAGGCTATTCGCCGCGGTGCTTGGTCATCCATATGGTCCCAACACTGAGCGAGGCATCTACCGCTCAGAGGATGGCGGCAAACACTGGACACGGGTGCTCTACAAGGACGAAAGCACCGGCGGGTCTGACGTCGTGCTTGATCCAGGTAACCCGCAGATCGTATATGCCTCTATGTGGGACGCACGGCTGGCACCGTGGGAGGATGGCAACAGTTACGAGGGGATCCATGGCGGCCTGTATAAATCTACCGATGGCGGCACTACATGGAAGCAGCTGAAGCAAGGCTTGCCGGATGACTTGGTACAGGTAAACATAGCCGTCTCCGCGAGCGATCCGCACCGTCTGTATGCCACTTTGTCCACCAAGGCCGAAGGCGGTTATGCTTCCGGCAAGGGACTTGGCGTCTACCGGTCCGACGATGCAGGCGAGCACTGGCGCAGGATTACCGACGACCCTCGACCAGCGATGAAGATCGGCGGCGGCGACTTACCCGTTCCCGTGGTCGATCCGAAGAATCCGGATGTGCTCTACAGCACCAGCATTGTCACCTGCCGCTCCACCGATGGCGGCGTGACCTGGACGAGCCTGCGCGGCGCGCCTGGCGGGGACGATTATCAGAACCTCTGGATCAATCCCCGCGATCCCCACATACTCCTGCTGGTAAGTGACCAGGGAGCCGTCGTCAGTGTCAATGGAGGCGAAAGCTGGGAGTCCTGGTATAACCAGCCGACCGCGCAGCTATATCATGTGGCGGCAACTTACAGCTTTCCCTATCAGGTGTGTGCAGGTCAGCAGGAGAGCGGTTCGGTGTGTATCTCGACTCGCGGCAACGATGGCCGGATTACTTTTCGTGACTGGCATCCTGCTGGCATCATCGAGTACGGATACGCCGCGCCCGATCCGCTGCATCCTGAGATCGTCTACGGAGCAGGCCGGACAGAGGTTTCACGGTACGACATGGTGACAGGGCAGGTGCAGAACATCACGCCTCTCCCGCTACGCAGGAGCGAGTACCGCGCTACCCGCACGGAGCCTCTCCTGTTTTCTCCGCTCGATCCTCACACGCTTTACTACGCCGCGAACCGCGTGTTCAAAACCACAGACGAAGGTCACACCTGGGCCAGCATCAGCCCTGACCTGAGCCAGGAAGCTACAGGGCAGCCGGCGTCAGTCCCCGCACTTACGCCGGACCAGCAGGCCAAACGCCGTGGCGCAGTCTATGCGCTTGCCGCTTCTTATAAGTCTACAAACACCCTCTGGGCCGGCACCGATGATGGGCTGGTTTGGATCACTCGTGACGGAGGTGCGCACTGGACCAAGATCACACCGCCGAGCGTAACCGCCTGGAGCAAGATAGCGCAGATCGACGTATCCCGCTTTGATGATGACACGGCCTATGTGGCGGTAAGTCGGCTCCGCGCCGATGACTTGCACCCTTACATCTACCGCACACGGGATGGCGGCAAAAGCTGGCAGACGATCGCCGCAGGGCTGCCTGAGGACGCGCCGGTGAATGCCGTGCGTGCCGACCCTGTGCAGCCTGGCCTGCTTTATGCGGCGACAGAGCATGGGATCTGGGTGTCGTTCCACGATGGCGCGCAATGGCAGCCGTTGCAATATAACCTGCCGCATACCTCCATGCGCGACCTGCTGATCAAGGAGGACGACCTGATCGTGGCCACGCACGGCCGCTCCTTCTGGGTGCTGGATGATGTAGCATCCCTGCGCGCAATCGCTGCCGGGCTCGGTGGCAAGCACCTGTTGGCGCCGGCGCCAGCCTGGCGCGTGCGCCGCGATACCAACACAGATACACCGCTGCCGGCAGATGAGCCCGCCGGCGAGAATCCCCCGGACGGGGCGATTCTCGATTACTATCTCCCGCGCACTGCGAGAGCCGTATCGCTCGAGATCCTCGACAGCAACGGGAAGATGCTGCGCAAATATTCAAGCGATGATCCGCAACTCCCCTCTTCTACAACACTCGCTACGCAACTGATCCCAGGTTACTGGCCTGCGCTCCAGGGTCACATGCCCACAGCCGAGGGCATGCACCGCTGGGTGTGGGACTTGCACGCTACGGCACCGATCACCACACACGCCGACTACCCGATCAGCGCTGTTCCGCACCGCACGCCACTTACACCGGATGGCCCGCTCGTGTTACCTGGGACTTATACGGTGCGCTTGACGGTTGATGGCAAGAGCGAAGCTGAACCGCTCCTGATCCGGATGGATCCACGCGTCCACGCAGGAGCTGCCGACCTGGGTGCCTTGCACGGGGCGCAGGTCGAGCTCGCCGCTTCGCTCGATGCTGTGTCAAAGGCAGACCTTGAAGCACACTCAGCAAGCGAGCAGTTGCTCCAGTCTGCTGCAGCTGGCACGCCCAGCCCTGAGATCGAGCGGTACACGGCCTTGCTCCGCTCGCTGCTGGATGGAGCCGATGCTGCGAAGAAAGATCAACCTTCACTCGACGAGGTAGCAGGCGACGCTTCAGAGTTGTACGTGATGCTACAGCAGGCCGATGCCGCACCCACAGCGGCTCAGCTGACCGCTGTGGCGGAGGTCCGGTCCGATGCGGCTCAAGTGCTGCCTGCATGGGAAAACTTTAAGCAGACGCAGTTGCCGGCTCTGAATCACTTACTTCGGACCAATCACCAGGCATCGATCAACCTGAACGTGCAGCCCGCGAACATGCCCGAGCACGGAGATGAGGATTGAAGTGACAGCCCTCACGCATCGCGGACTCTCTGCCTGACGTGTTCTCAGGAAGCAAGCACGGCTGCCTGCTCCTGCACATGGCCGCTACCTGGCATCGTGTCATGCACAGCGTCTTCGATTAAAACGTCTGCTGCTTTTTCGCTGATCATGTAAATGGCCGAGACAATGAAGTATCCCGGGATGCGCGGAAATACGGACGCGTCGACCACGCGCAAACCCGTGGTGCCGCGAACACGGAAGCGGCTGTCCAGCACTGCCATCGGATCATCGTCAGGACCTATCTTGTTGGTGCACGAGGCATGGTGGCCCCAGGCCTCATCGCGAATAAACGTACGTAGCGAGCCGTCGTCGGCGATCTCCTCGCCTGGCGCTACTTCTTTTTCGATAATGCCCAGATTGGCAAGACGCTTGTTGATGGACCTTGCAAAGCTGACACCTTCTACAACCGCGTCGAGATCAGGGTCCTGGCTGCGTTGCCCGTCGCCAAAGTAGCAGAAGTTGATCTCCGGGGTCTCCCATGGCTTAGACGAGCGCAGAGTCACGCTGCCTGTGTTCGTCGTACGTGCCTTCAAGATAGCCCAGGTGAACTGGTTATGGTGATACTCGAACAGCTTGGAATATCCCGGCTGGTAGCCTCGAAAGAATCCAGGCAACCCGAATATGTACAGATCGGGATCTGCTAAGTCGGGCGCTGATCGTTTGATAATGCCAATCACAGTACCATTCGACGCGTAGACCCCTGTACCGGCGCCGGTCCATTGCGTGAGGAAGGCATCAGGCGGAGCATCGACAATTGGAAGGGCGAACGTGCCGCCGTCCAGAAGGCTGAAGTCTCGCTTGAATTCCGAAACAACGCCAACCTCGTAACGATCCTGCAGATTTTCGCCGACACCCGGCAGATCGACAATCACCGGAATGCCGAAGTGTTCTAACTCCGCACGCGGACCAATGCCTGAAAGCTTCAGCAGCTGCGGACTGTTGAAAGCGCCCGCGCAAAGAATCACTTCACGCGTAGCCCTTACCTGCTCCTTTGCGGCAGTATCGCGGATAGACACAGCCTGCGGATCTGCCTGGTAGACATGCGCCTGGGGTATGTACTCCACCCCTGTTGCCCGCGTGCCGTCAAACAGCACACGCGTCACCAGCGAATGCTTCCGGATCGTGAGGCGGCCTGGAAACTGTTGCTGCACACTCAACATGTACTCACGTGGACCAGTGCGCTTGCCATTCTCTACCGCGAGCGGTGTAAAGGCCACGCCCTCTGGGCTGCATGTGGCGTTGCGTGCGTCATTTGGGTCAAAGCGGCTGGCCGCACGCAGCAGTGGGTCGCCCACGTGCTCAAGCAGCGCGCTCTTAACGGAGTCGAGCAGCAACGCTACCAGTTCCTGATCATGCAACACCAGCTTTGGGTCAGCCTCGCTGGTAGGTAGCCAGCCATCGAAGCCGTGGCCTGAGCCTGCGTGGCGCCAGTCCTCCTGCCCATGCAGGAGCTCTGCAATGCTTGAGATTGCATTTTCGACACTGGCGGCAATGGACCCAGGGCGCGGCACATAGTGGCAGCGCTCCAGCCTCTCGAAGTAGGAGCGCATGTGCGAGCCTTGCCAGCTCGGATCGCCTGTGATGGACGCGATGTAATCCCAATCGCTATCCTGCGGGACGACAGTGATCATCGCGTTGTGCGCAGTGCAACCGCCCAATGTGCCAGCGCGGGGATACCACACCGTGTCTTGTCCATCCCGACTTACTCTCTTGCTGTCGCGAGCCTGCTGGGCATCGTCGCTGTAATGGCGCACATAATAGTCCCACGCGCAGGCCGGGTACTCGGTAGACAGTCCATGAAAGATCGGCACTTCGTACATCAAGCGGCCAGTCTCATCCTCTGAGCAGGGATCGCCTCCTGCTTCAAGAACCAACACCGTGAACCCAGCTTTCGCAAGGTTTGCGGCCAGCGGTCCTCCACCGGCGCCAGAGCCCACGATCACGTAGTCGTACGTCGCAGCCATAGCTGCTCCTCCCTTGCGGCGCCCCTGCGGTTGCTAAAACGTTTTCATGAATTCAATTAACGCACGCTTGTCCGGGTCGCTCAGCCCCGGCTCTTCAGCAAACATACTTGTCCCGAAATAGTGGCCGCGGTTGACCACATAGTCAGGACACTTACTCAGATCCATGAGCGGTTCCACCAGGTTTGCAAGTACCTTGCGAGCATCGGCATCGCTCGCATCTTTCGGCAGTGAGGCAAGATCGTGCTTCAGCTTGTACACCACGTCAAGGACGCGCCTGTCACGATCGAGATGATCCGGAAAGTCTGTGGCATCGCTGCGCACCATCAGGTTGGCAATCAGCCCGACTGGCGTCCCGGCGGGGATGGGACCAATCTCAATCCCGCTATCCTTGAACGCATACGGAAACAGCCGCGCGCCAATCCCGGTAAGGGGCTTGAGAGCAGCCGGCACATACCCAGGGGCGACACGAAGGTAAGAGCGCGTGGTGGTTCGATCCATCAGTCCTGGCACCTTGTCACCGAGGAAGGGGTCCTTGTCACGCCTTTCCGGCCATAACATCTTTTCCATCCCATCCTGAAAGGACTGCATACGAGCAGCCACCGACGGGCTGGGATTGAAGGTACCCACCGAATTATTTAACAGGTAGGGAGCGGTCGACCATACGCTGATCAGCGACGGCGGCCTGGTGTATCCGCGACCACCCGCGGGCAGCACATACGGCCTGGGCGCCCCGGTCAGGGGGTCGTACACGGTGATGGTTCCAGCGGAAGGAAGATCCTTGTAGGTCTGCGATGAGAAGTTATCCCAGACGTTATCTTTGATCGCATTGCTTGCGAGAGGGCTACAAGCGTTGGTCTGCAGTAGGGTTACCGGAATACGGTTCTCGATCGCCAGATAGTTATCCTGAAGAAAGTCTGGCTTGTTGACAATCTCACGCATCCTGGCTTTGAAGTCGTCCGTCTTGGTCCACTGCCAGTAGTGGTTCCAGCAGTTCAGGTAGTCCTTGCCAGAGCAGCCACCAGGATCAAGCCCCTCGACCCTTTCCGGCAGCTTGCTCGAGTGGCAACGCGCACATCGCTCGGCAAAGACGACTTTACCGCGACCTAACTGTGTCGCGCCCTTACCCAGGTAGGCCTCGCCCCCGGGCGCATCCTTCAATTTGTGCGGGGCCGTTGTTTTTAAAAAGAAGAGCGCGAGATCGGGTGTCTGGGCTTCGGTCGCTTCCCAGTACGCGGAGTTCTTCCGCGCGGTCGCGATCTCGATAGGCGTAATCTTCGCCCCGCCGATCAGCGGGTTAAAGTGGAGTAGCCACTCTTCGCTGAAGAGACCTATGTTAAGAAACACACGGTTGAGTGCACCGAGTGCACCAACAGAATCAGAGCCATCCTTGAGTACCCTTGGCGCAAGGACGGTATCCGGGGCCTGGTAAAAGTGGCTAAGTGGAGACGAGGCCGGTACATAATCGTTGAACTGCTTGTTCTTGAGTCCACCGCCAGCCAGTGTCTCTTTCCCAAATCTCTGCGCCTGCGCGAGTCGCGCACCCAGGCTGTAGACCGCGTTCATCGTCCTGGGATTGTTAATGTTATCGCTTGAGATCAGCGACGTGTCGAGCGTCCCGGGCCGAGAAGTATGGAACATCTGCATGACATAACTGGTCGGATCTCCCTGCCACGAAAAAATGCGATCCACCCAGAAGTACTGGGCGCCAACATTTGACGAGAGCTCCGCCCATTGAGGATTCTCAGGATCCTTTGGAGGCTTCACAGGGTTCGGTCCTACATGGCAAAAGCCACAGGACATGCCCACTCGGTACGGTCGCACCAGGTCTTTTGCGTTGTAGTAAGTCGGATCGGTGTAGTAACGCACCGGGTCCCACTTCTTTTGTGCGGCCCCATCGAAGTCCGGGTTGGGAAACAATCGCAGGCCGACTACCCCGGTGGCATACCCGTAGTAGGAGCCAGTGGGGAGCGATCCACTGCCGCGGGCCCCCACCTTCACCCCCGGGTACTTGCCCTCGTTTTCAAAGGGATCACTCGGGCAGGCGGCAGAGCGTTTATCGAGCCAAAGCCCATAGCGACTCGGATCAGGGACTGTCGCCTTTTCAAAGCAGGGTTCATTCACCAGTCCCAGGTAAGTCCACCGGGTATCCCGACTGTACTTGAGACTCGGATGCGAAGAAAGCGTCTTGAGAAAATCAAGCGAGCCAACGCTTAGCGCTGTGATCTTGTCCCACAGTCGATCATCGCCGCCTGTCCACACGATCCACGTGTTTCTTCCTTTGACCTCGTCTGCCGTAACTGGCACAGCTCCGTCCATGTCATGGAAGTAGTTCTCATCCGCAGCCGGCAACGATGCGGCGGAGCGGTTGCCCTGGCGCGCTTCATCAAGGACTGAGCCAGGCCGGGGCGGGTGCCGCGAGCATCCGACTGCCGCAAACGTCACAACGAATATGGCACCACTCACTAACCTACGCATGTGCTGCATACCGCCGCACCTCACCTGCCGCCCACTTAGCGACACAACCTGTTTTCAGTTGGCAAATGACAGCGATAAAGCCAGCGCCAAGGTAATAGCAGCGCGGGAGTGCGGTGTCAATCAGAAAGCGGCTAGGCTCCCGGATCTGCCGGCGAAGTGAGGAAGTTGAAGATGTCGCTTATTTTGCCCAGCGGCGTCGGTTCACGCTCGATAAATACCTCGAGAAGCGTTGTGGTGTACGGATACAGCAGCCTGTCCTCACCCCGTGTCAGGGCAGTCAGGTCGAGCTTGACTGGGCTTCCGCCGCTATGGTCGATGGTTAGAGACTGCGGCACGCCCGCTTCACCTATTAGGCCGGTGTACGCCTCGTACTGGATGAGCTTGGACCCGCTTGAAGCGATCAACTCCAGCCAGATCTTCTTCACGGAGCTTCCCGGATCATTGAGCGTCAGCATCTCCGGCGAGAGTCGCAGGTAAAAACAGCGGTAACTGTTATCGCCGGAAAAGGTGTCGACGATCAGCGGCACAGCCGGGTAGTCGGGGTCGTCCGAGTCAGTAAGTGCCCGGCCGGTAAACAGCTTCAGGTTGTAGTCAGACACAGCGTCTCCGTGGTCGTCCACTACGTGAACCATCAACTGCTGCCAGCCTGCTCCGCCTGTCGCTCCATTTTTGCTCGCAGCATCCATCTTTGCCAGTGCGGGCTCACCGAACGCGAGCGCTTCAGCCTCCCAGCTCTGGTAGCCAACATCTTCGCTGATATTGAGAAAGCGCCCAACGAGATCGACAACGGTCGGGTCGGGCATACTGACCAGCGTTCCATGGTTCTTGCCCGAGACGGCGATCACGGGTGCGCCAAGCCGCGAACTCTCCCATGGAGAAAGGTTGCACCGGGTCAGGTCGCCATTCGCGTCAAGCAGCCTGGGCTCCCGGCGAAAATCAAGGCTGACCTTCCGCGTGTTCAGCGAGCAACCAGCCCAGCGAACGGTACCGTCTGACCCCGGAGGGTTATCGATCGAGGCAATGCCGCTATAAGCCTGGTCGCCGACAAAGACTGTCACATAGGGCGTGTTGGCCCCTTTGTCGTAAAAAGGGCTGGCACATAGCATGTCCTTGTGTGTCAGGTTCCACGTGTAACTACTGGCGAGTTCCAGGCCATCAAGAATGGCGTCGCCTGCATTGAGGAAATCAGGGCCAAGATCACGATTTCCTTTCACCAGCGCGCCCAGGAAGCTTCGCCCCTGCTTGGCCTGAGGCGAGCCGAAGGTCGCTGGCGCCAGGCCCACAAGGTGCTTCAGTCGACGAAGACGGCTACGCGGATCGCCTGCGGGAAATGGGTCACTTACCAGCCATTGGCGTAGCACGAGCATACCGGTGGAGTGCACAATGACGTCAAAGGTCCAGGAGTCATCCTTGCTGCCTGTGCTCCACGGGGTAAGTCGCAGGGCACGATCAAACGCCTCGCCAAGGTCTTTCAGCGTAATTTCGTTGTTTAACGAGATGTAATTGCCTATCTCGATAGGAACGGTAACGATCTCGGCATCGCACAGGGCCTGCTTCCATGGCATCAGGTCTTTTCCTGCCGCCGAATACCCGTGGATTAGCAGCACACGTCCGGTATTGACCGGTGTAGGTGTGGTCGCGGCGGCACCCTGCGGTAGATCGCTCCCTGGCGACACGTCACCTGCTGCGCGCCGGTGGTGGGCGGCTACGCTTTGCATGGTCTTGCATCGTCCATACCGCAGGTTCATGTCCGTCCTCCACTCGTGGTCACAGTCGCGTTGGAACGCGCGACGAAGACTAGCCCTCAGAACGCAAGGAGAGCAAGCGTTATTCCAGCTATGTTTTACAAGGCAATCTGTAGCCAGCTGCCTGCGTCACCATCCGCGCACGAAAGGCTGCAAGCATTTGCTCCTCAGCAGCCAGCGCAGCTAGGCAGGCGACATAGGGGATCAGCTCCCCGAAGATACGTACCTCGACAACCAGGCCGTAGTAGAACATCACCAAAGCCCAGGCGGGCAACGCCCACAGCCAGGCACGCAGCACGCGATCCCGGATGCTGGATTGATGCAGCAGCACCAGCGGCAGCATGTAAGCGAAGGCACACAGCAGTTGCGGCCATGCGACCGGGATCATCAGGATCTCAAGGTTCAGGCTGAGTCGCGGCCCCGCCATCGACGGATTGCGTGCGAAGTGGTGGGCAATCCACAGGTGCCACCCTGCCCACGCCATCGCCAGCGGCGCAACAACACCGAACATCCTGCCCGTCATCCAGCTTCGCCGGCCGGAACCCTGCCCCTGTGCACGCTCTCCCAGTGCGAAGAAGAGCAGCAGAACCAGCGTGGTTTCGCGGTTGAGCGTGGCAGCCACGAACACGAGCGCGAACCAGCCTGGGTGCGCCCGGATGTAAATCAGGTAGAGCGCAAACGAGAAGAAGGCCATGCCCGGGAGGTCCGACGTAAACCGCAAGGTGTGGAAGGTAAGCAACGCGTACGTACTGACGACCATCAGCAGGGTCAACGGATACACATACGCGGTCAGCAAGCCTGTCCGCGAGGCACGCCGGTAGATCGCACGCGCCACCAGTCCGCTCGCGGCAACAGCAAGCGTGTCAATTAATGCTTCGACTAACCCCTCCGGTCGAACACCTCTTGGGAACCACCCGCGCTGCAGATTGAGCCAGCCAGCGAGGTGGAGGACCCAGGGCGAGCCATGTGCCCACCGAAGAGGAGCCATCATGAGTACGCGCGACTGCGCGGGGTTGGGCGCGCGTCCCTGCTCATAGGCCGCAAGATCGACGTAGCATGCCACGCGCGCGAGATAAAACCAGACGACATGGACCGTGGCCAGCGCGTTCAGCAGGAGAACGAGGAGGCATCTCGCAGCCATGTGCCGCTGCTGGAACGCAGGGCCAGGCGCAGGCTGTGCGGCGGTTGCCACTCCGCTCTACCTGCTCGCCTGCGAGGCTCGCTCGAGCAGGATTGTCGAACCGTCCTCGTAGTCGGTTTTCCAGGCCTGCGTATTCTGGAGCAGGTAGACCAGAGGCGCATCTTTCTGAAAAAGCACGTAGCGGATTTTGTATTTGTCGAGGATGCCAAGCGAGTTTTTCAGGCGAATTACGTCCAGGTAATCCTTGAAGACGCCTGCATATTCAAAGATATCCACGCGCGAATCGACAAAGGTTGGAATGTGCGGGGTATAAAACTCGAGATAGCCGCCCCAGAGATAGTCGTTGAGAACACGGCCTTGTGGCTGAAAAGCGCGCAGGTATGGTAAGGCTTGCTCAGGGAACGCGCGCCCATTCGGACCTGAAGTCTCGATCTGGCCTTGTCTCTGCCGCGCTGCAAAGATCATCAGGCCGCAGAGGATCCCTGCATTGAGCCACGGCTTGTTTTTTTCGGCCTGGTAGGGGCCCAATCCGCGGATCTCTTTCGCAAGCAGTGGACATATCAGGATGGCGGCCAGAAAAAGGAAGCGGGAATAGGTAAAGGCTGAGTACACGCCGATGGCGATGTAGGCCAGTTCGTAGGGAGCCCATACACGCTTTTCGCGCCGCGCCAGCTGCGCGAAGAAGAGCAGAGTAAGCGCGATCAGGAGCACGTGCCCGCGCGGCGAGTGAAAGTCGAGCGACACCCACTCTTCAACGTTTGCGATGTTAAGCTTCTGCCGGAAAGCCAGGTTGAACGGGTAAAAGACCAGGCGCCAGCCGTATGGGTTCACAAACAGCGCCGCAACGCTTCCTGAGACAGCTATCAGCAGCGTGCGTCGTTGCTCCCGGCTCCAGCCTGCACACTCGACAGAACCCAACTGGACGCGCGCCCACCCGCAGCTGGCGAAAGCAAAAAGAACAACCATGCCAATCAGCCACGATCCGTGCGTGTTGACCCATACAAGAAAGAGCAGGGGAAGCAGCCAGGCAGCCTTTCGCTGCGTGCGCGGCGGGCGGTCCAGAAACGCTTGCAGTACGTGCAATTCCGCCAGCAGGCAGAGCCACCCGAACAGCAGCGTGCGTGGTCCAAATGAAATAGTTGAAAGAAACACAGCGAGCAGGGCTACCGGTAAAGCGGGCTTGATCTCATCCGCCTGCCGGTACGCTAGGTAGAAAACAGCCAGGAAGATCGCTTCCAGTGTGATGAGCGTGACCAGCACGAGTCCCCGCAGCCCCAGCAAACGCCAGCCTGCGTAGAACGGGAGTTCCGCAAGCCACTCGTGGTTCATCCACGACGCTCCCGGGGTAGTGAATGAGTAGAGATCGTGGTGGAGAAACGCGTGCGCCTGCAACTGATATCCGGCGTTGCGTAAATGCCACCAGATGTCAGGATCCACGATCTCCTGTGACACCAGCATGTTCACGCAAAAGGCTACGATTGACGCCAGCAAAGTGGGGAAGCCAAGCACGCGCGTGAGCGCAGCGGGCATGCTGTAGGCCTTGACTGTTCGCAAATCGGTGGTGGCGTTCATCAGAGGCTTCGGTGACTCCCAGGTGAGCAGAGCGCAGGCGGGACAGGAGTTCAGAGCGCCTAGTGTCGAAGGTACCGGCTGCAACAAACAAGTGCCCGGATCTTTTTGGACCAGGCGAGCACTATAGTACCCCGGAGAACGCGAAGAGATGTACAAGCAAGGGCACGGATGGATAAAGATACTTAGATGCGATGACAGGTACGTGGAGCACTCGACGGTTGCGGACGTTACCGAAATATTCAGATGCAGCGACTGATTACGAACGTTATATAGCTTTCCCGGATGGACGGACGATAATCACGACAAAGCTCAATATGGTCCAGCGGGTTTGGAACTACTCATGGCCCGTCGAGCACTTACAAGGCATAGAGGAGATCAAGGTCATGAGGAATTTCAAAGGTTTGGTAGGCGCGTTGTTGAAGGACGAGTCAGGGCAGGATCTGATCGAGTACGCATTGGTCGCCGGGTTGATAGGGCTTGGCGCGGTAACCGCAATGAACGGTTTGAGCACCGCCGTATCAGGCGCCTTCAGCAGTGTAAGCAGCAGGCTGACCAGCGCGGTCTAACACTCTGAGCCCGGGCATTGCAAGGCGCACACCATGCCGAGCAGTGCCCAGGCCTAAGCAACTGAAAGTAAGCATCGCGGGGGCGGAACGTCCTCGAAGCGAGTGGTACGCGCGGCACGGGGAACTTAGCCGGCCTTCAAGAGCGCGACCACTGAATGAGCTGCTCGCACAACATTCGTCCTGACGTGTCGCCAGCTGTTTGCAGTACCTACTTCTCCTGCCTGCTACTCGTGGCTGTCTACCAGGTTCCAGGCTCTATCTCCCGAACGGCTGCATGCCTGGCCTGCCGCGTCTGGAACCAGAAACGGATGGCCTCTCGTCCTCAGCGCTTCGTACAGCGCACCCGGAACTTTGTGTCCTCGAGAAACACGATTGGTCTACAGCATGATGAGCGTACCTCTAGAACAGATCGTCTTTGCTGCCGGCGCCCTTCTATGCGCTACGGTCGCCTCCGTGTATGACGTGCGCGAGCGACGGATCCCCAATCGACTGACCGGGCCATGCGTGGCAGTCGGGCTGCTGCTGCACTTTGCGCTCAGCGGCTGGTCAGGCCTTGCCTCTTCGCTCCTCGCTGCTCTCGCTGGCGGCGGCGTCTTCCTGGTCTTTTTCCTGGTTGGCGGCATGGGCGCGGGCGACGTCAAGCTGATGGCAGCCATTGGCTCGCTCACCGGTCTGGCGCCTCTACAGCTTGTCATCCTGGCCACTGTTATTGCAGGAGGCATCTTTGCGCTGGTGCTCGCCGGCTACCACGGTCGGCTCCGCAGGACGTTTGGCAACGTACTCGCGCTCGTCGTCCATCACGGCCGCCAGGGTCTTGCGCCCCACCCTGACTTGAACCTTGGCAACCAGGACGCGCTTCGCTTGCCTTTCGCACTTCCAATTGCCGCCGGCTGCATGGTAGCGCTGGGCACGCTTGCCTGGGGTCCCACACGATGAAGCAGCAGCGCGTTGTCCTCTCGCTTCTGCTCTCCCTGCTGATCTCAGGCGGCTGCACTTACCTGCTTGCACACAAGCTGAGCAGCGGAGGCAAATCGCAACGCTTGCCGGATGTTATGTATGCGGCGGCTGCGCATTCTCTCCAGTCCGGAGAGGTGCTTCGTCCGGAGGGTCTCCAATTGATCCCGTGGCCAGCGGACAAGCCTCTTCACGGCGCGTTTAGCAAGACGAGCGACCTTGTGGGCAGAGCCGCTTTGTTTCCGCTCGCATCGGGTCAGCCGATCCTGGACCGCGACGTCTCCGCAAGCGGCGCGGGTACTGGCCTGGCGGCCAGGATCCCGGAGGGTATGCGCGCGATTGCGCTGAAGTCAGATGAAGTAGCTGGTGTGGCCGGCTTTCTCAATCCCGGGTCCCACGTGGATGTGCTGGTGACCTTCCGCACCGGGCAGACGATTGAAGCCATGACGGCGACGGTGCTGCAGAATGTGCAGGTAATCGCGGTCGGGCAGCGCGCCGAGCCTGACCCGGAAGGCAAACCAACCCCTGCGGTCACCGTCGTTACACTTCTGCTGACTCCTGAGCAGTCCGAGCGCGCGGTGCTTGCAAGCACCCAGGGATCCGTACAGTTCATCCTGAGAAATGCAGCAGATGCCCAGGAGAGTACGGGCGGCCCGGTGCAGCTTTCAGCTCTCTCCGGCGAGCAGCCGCCCGTCGCCCCGCGCCAGCAGGTCTCCGCGGCGCCTCCAGCAGCACCGCGCCCGCATGTCGCTGCCCCGCGTGGCCCTGAGATCGAGACCGTGCTTGGCAGCCAGAGTCCCGACGGCAAGCGGGAAGGGAGCGGACAGCAGTGAGGCTAAACTCCTTTGCGAGGCTTACGGTCCGTCCAGCACTGCCTGCTGTCCTGCTTCTGCTGTTGAGCGCCGGCTGTGTTGAGGTCGAGGCCGCGCAGGCCGGCACTTCGACGACCAACCCGTCCATCCAGACCGCGGCCGATGCTGATGTCCTGCACGTGCCTGTGGGCCGTTCGGTAGTGCTTACCTCCGCGGTTCCGCTTAAGCGGATCTACGTTGGCAATCCTGCCGCGGTACAGTCCTACACCTCCGGGCTCAATGAGGTCGTCATCACAGCAAAAGCTGCAGGGGTAAGCAGCATGGTGCTCTGGGATTCGGCTGGAGGCCACCGGCTTTACACCATTTCAGCCGACCTTGACGCGGATGCTCTGCGTGCTTCGCTCGGGGACGCGCTGCCTGGCTCGGCTATCCAGGTCCAGGCGCTTGGAAGCAAGATCACGCTTTCCGGCACGGTTAATTCCGACGCCGCATCGGATGCCGCGCTTAAACTCGCCACTGTCTACAGCAAGGATCTGGTCAACTCGCTGCGCGTGGTCCCGCTGCGCAACAAGCAGGTGCAGCTGAAACTACGGATTGTCGAGGTGGATCGCACACGGCTGGAACAGCTCGGTATCAACTTCTTCACCAGCGGCAAGAACGTTTCTACTGCCGGCACCCAGCAGTTCGGCACGACCACAATCACACCGGCACCCACTGGCGGTGGCGGCATTGTTTCGCTCAGCAGTCCTCTCAACCTGCTGTTCTTCGACTCGTCACTCGGCGTGGGTGTCAACATCCAGGATCTCGAGCAGAAGCAGGTGCTACAGGTGCTCGCCGAACCTACCCTCACCACCATGAGTGGACAGGCTGCTCGTTTTCTGTCCGGAGGTGAGTTTCCCTTCCCGATCGTGCAGGGAGGAACCGGCAGCGCAACCGCCGTGACCATCACCTTCAAACCGTACGGGGTCAAGGTTGATTTCACCCCGACTGTCAACCCTGACGGAACGATCCATCTCAAGGTGAATCCCGAGGTCAGCACGCTGGACTATAGCAATTCAGTGACCATCTCTGGCTTTACCATCCCGGCACTCTCAACCCGACGCGCCGAAACCGAGGTCGAGATCAAGGACGGCCAAAGTTTTGTCGTCTCCGGTCTGCTCGATCACCGGGTCACGGATATTGTGAACAAGTTACCTTTCTTCGGCGACATTCCCCTGCTTGGCGAAGCCTTTCGCTCAAAGAATCTCCAGCGGTCTGTCATTGAACTGGTCGTGCTCGTCACGGCACATGTGGTCGATCCTCTCACTGAGCAACTGCCGGTCACGGAACCTAAATTCGCTCTCCCCGTCATGCAGAGCAGCGGCTTCGATGCTGCTCTCAACAAGAAGTCGGCGAGCACCGGCTCGCCCGCTGGCGAAACCAAGGTGGGCAAACAGTGAGTGATGCGACCTCCGGCGCGGATCGCGCTTCGCAGGCCATCTTCTGCGTGTGCGCTGATGAAGGCGTGGTCACGGCGGCCAACGCTTGCGCCGAGAAGAATGAGGGCGCCGTCTTTTTTGGCGAGTTCCGCGACTACATCACAGCGGACAAGCGGCCACAGTTTTCGCCAACACTGAAGAGCGCTGGCGCCTGCGTAGCCCTGGTTGACTTTGACAAAGACAACGAACTCGCCCTTGAAACTGCCGAGCGACTCCAGCAGATATTTCTGAAAAAGATCAGCATTATCGCAGTGGGCTCGGGCCTCGATGCGACTCTAATGCTCCGAGCCATGCGCGCCGGCTGCACGGAATACCTTAGCAAGCCGATCAGCATCGACGATATGAGCGCAGCGCTCGGGCGCTTCCGCGAGCAGATCAATATGGCGCCTAAGTCGGCGGCGAGCATGGGTCGCGTCATTGCCTTCTTTGGTGCCAAGGGTGGAGTTGGCACGACCACCCTGGCGGTTCACCTGTCTACCTTTCTGGTTCGGAAGCACGGCAAGCGAGCCCTGCTCATCGACCACAAGCACCAGCTGGGCCACGTTGCACTTTATCTTGGGCTCAAGGACACCCGCTACCACTTCGACGAGCTGCTTCGCAACGTTGACCGGCTCGACGTGGAACTACTCAATGGCTTTGTCATCCACCATGAGAGTGGCCTTGATGTGATTGCCTCGCCTGAGCTCGCGTCCGTTCACCACGAGAGTAAGCGAGACGAACTCGAGCGGGTGATGGATTTCCTCCGGCGCGAATACGACTACGTGTTGATCGATTCCTGGGTGGGATATCAGGATTCCAAGGTCTCCATCATTGATCAGGCTGATGAAATCTACCTTGTCTCGACGCCGGACGTGGCTGCACTGCGCGACCTGGCTCGCTTGGTCGAAAGCATGAGCCTGACAGATCTCGCTATGAGCAAGCTGCGCCTGGTGCTCAACCGATCCACAGCCGAAGATTCCATCAATGCGGCGCAGATACAAAAAGCGATTCGCTTTCCGGTCTCAATGGGCATTGCGAACAACTATCTTGAACTGATGCAGGCTATCAACGAAGGCAAGCCCGTCTTGCCCTCCGGCAAATCCACCTTCACCCAGCAGATACTCGCCTGGTCCAGCCAGATAGTGCAAGGTAGCGCGGCTACCGAGCAGAAGGTGGTCAAGAAGAAGAAAGGATTCGCATTCTGGCGCTGAGCGCGGCCTCTGGACTCATGGCCCTGGCGATGGCCCGTGTCTTGGTTAGACAAACCTTAGAGTAGGGGCGCTATCAAGAACGGCCGCAAACAGTCGATCTTCTCTGTATCGCCTGGCAGTAATGATTCGTTGTCGCAGGAGTTCTCCCGATGTCTGAAGTTTCGCTCTACATGACCCCTCCGCCGCGTTCAGTACCCGTACCCGAAAGCCGGGTGAACGCGGTGTTGACCGACGAGGCGCGCCATGTGCTGAAAACAGCGGTCCACAATGAATTGATCAAGCGCATGGACTTGGCCAAGCTTGCACTGATCCAGGCGGACGGAGTAAGCGGCCGGCCGCGGCTGCTAGCCATCATTGTGCAACTGGTTGGCGAGCAAAGCGTACCGCTGAGCGGCGCCGATCGCGATTTGCTTGCGAAGGAGGTTCTGGACGAGGTCTTCGGCCTGGGACCACTTGAGCCGCTGCTCCAGGATCCGACGGTAAGCGACATCCTGGTCAACACATATTCCATGGTGTACGTCGAAAGACGAGGCATTATCGAGCGCACCAACGTTGTTTTCAAAGACAACGCTCACCTGATGCATATCATCGACAAAATCGTTTCTGCGGTGGGCCGCCGCATCGATGAGTCCTCGCCCATGGTGGATGCGCGCCTGCTCGATGGCTCGCGCGTAAACATCGTCATCCCGCCCTTGGCGGTGGACGGACCGCTGCTCTCCATCCGTCGTTTCGGTTCCAAGCCGCTTGGCGCTCAGGACCTGCTGCGATACCAAGCACTCACACCACAGATGCTGGAGCTGCTTCGCGGTGCAGTGAAGGCACGCCTGAACATTGTTGTTTCGGGTGGAACGGGTGCCGGTAAGACCACGCTGCTCAACGTGATCTCGGGTTTTATTTCGCCGCTCGAGCGGATTGTGACCATCGAAGATTCTGCGGAACTGCAGGTCAAGCAGGAACATGTGGTCAGGCTTGAGTGCCGGCCGCCGAACCTCGAAGGCAAGGGTGCCATCCGGCAGCGCGAGCTTGTCATTAACGCGCTTCGTATGCGACCTGATCGCATCATTCTCGGCGAGGTACGCGGCGAGGAAGCGCTGGACATGCTGCAGGCGATGAACACCGGCCACGACGGCTCGATCACCACGGTGCACGCAAACACACCGCGCGATGCGATCTCCCGTATGGAGACAATGGCAATGATGGGTTCGCTCGCACTTTCAGAGAAAGCAGTCCGCACCCAGATCGCCTCCGCTGTCGACCTGATCGTTCAGGTCTCCCGCATGAGTGATGGTAGCCGGCGCATCACCCACATCAGCGAGATTACAGGTACGGCGGGCGACCTGATCAGCATGCAGGATTTGTACTTGTTCGAAAAGCAGGGGCTCGGCCCAAACGGACGCGTGAAGGGACGGTTCCTCTACACCGGCATCGTGCCCAAGTTCTCCGAACGCCTCAAGGCTGCAGGCGTGCCGCTCAGCACCAACGGGATTGAAGAGATTGTCGAAGTCTGATGGTTCCTCGAAGAGTCACAGAAATAAGCAAGGTTGCGAACTCCGCTGCGCTTGCGAGCCAGAATGCTGCTCCGGTCCATGTGTGCTGGCTTGCGCTGCGTTGCTACCATTCGCGTTGCTATCGGACGACAGTGAGACCTGACCAGAGAGGCTAGAGAGACGTGATCGGATTCGCCTTCTTCGTGATGCTGCTCATTAGCTTCGCCATCCTGCTCGCGGGCACCAGGCCCCGCTATCTGACGAAGTCACTGAAGCAGCGCCTTACAGAGATCCGGGACTCGTCGGTAAGCGCGACAACAGGAGCGCCGTTGCTTGATCTCACCGAGGTGGAGCAACCAGGCCTTATCGCCCGGATGGGCGACTGGCTGACCCGGTACGGTTTTGCCAAGAAGCTTGAGACGCTCATTCTGCACGCGGGAAGTGACACCTCGGTCGGCAACGTGCTGCTTACCAGTGCCGCTACAGCTGTCGGCCTCGCGTTTCTTGTTTTGATCTTTTCACCTCTGCCACCGCTTGCAGGCGTAGGTCTAGTCGCAGGTGCCGCGCTTCCGGTCATGTTCCTTCGATTCAAACGCAGCCGACGCCTGAAGAAGTTCAGCACGGCCATGCCGGACGCCATTGATTTGATGGCCCGCTCGTTGCGCGCTGGCCACTCCATTGGCGCTGCCATCGAGGTCGTAGCCGAGCAATCCGCCGAGCCGCTGGCAAGCGAGTTTGCCCGCGTCTTCCAACAGCAGCGTTTCGGCTTGCGCTTTCGCGACGCCCTGCTGGAGATGGCCGACCGGGTTCCATCGCCCGACCTTCATTTTCTCATCACGGCCATTCTGGTCCAGAGGGAGACAGGCGGCGATCTCACCGAGATACTGGACCGCACCACGCACGTGATCCGCGAGCGTGTCCGTAT